>JAVJNT010000002.1:336506-673012 GCA_040217175.1 Phycisphaerales bacterium
GGACCAGGGCGGCGAGGGCCAGCGCGTCTAGGCCTTACGGGCCCGACAGCGTGCGCAGCACGGCGAGGGTGCCGGCGGTCGCGGCGGCGAGCGCATCCTCGGGCGGCGTGCCGGGGCGCAGCTCGACCGTGAGCACGACCTGCTGCTCGTCGAGCCCGTACCACGAACCGAGCGAGCCAGCGGGATTGGTGAAGTCGGCGTTCATGCGCCACGACGGATCGACGCGCGCCGCGGCGCGGACGAAGGCCTCGGCGAGCGGGCCGGCGGTTTCCATCGGGCCGTCGGGATCGACGAAGGGGCCGCCGCCGGTCGAGTGGAAGACGACGATGACCGCGGGCCGTGCCTGCTGGATGAAGCGGTGCACGGCGGCGGCCTCGGGCTCGCTGAGGGGGTTCGGGCCGTGGGCGGTCGAGGGGCGGAAGTTTCGTGCGGGCCAGTTGCGGTTGAGGTCGACGCCGCGCGCGTTGCCGCGGCGCTGGCGCTCCAGGCCGTCTGGGTTCATGTTCGCGATCGCGTGGAGCGTGAGGCGGCCCTCGTAGCCGGCGGTGCGCAGGCGCAGCCACAGGTCGTCGAAGCGCTGGTAGACCTCGGGTTCGTCGCCGTGGATCAGCCCGATGACGAGCACGCCCGTTGGCCCGGCGCCGTGGGTGCGCACGAAGATCGGGCGGCCCTGGCGGCTGGCGCCGAGCTGGGTCGCGGCGGACTCGAGCGCGGGCGGTGCGGGCATGTCGACGCGGTCGCCGGGGGGCGTGAGGTAGTCCTGGGGGCGGCCGGCGCAGGCTGCCAGGAGGAGGGAGAAGAGGAGAGGGAGGAGGCGGCACGCGTTCATCCGCCACGATAGGACGAATCGCTACGGGCAGCCGGCGTCGAAGGCGTTCTGGAAGGCGAGGAAGTCGAAGATCGTGAACTCGCCGTCGCCGTCGAAATCGGCGCGGGGGTCCATGAGGTCGAAGAGGTTGCCGAAGGCGAGGAAGTCGAAGATGGTGAGCACATCGTCGCCGTCGAGGTCGGCGGCGCAGGTGCTCGGGCCGCAGCGATTGATGAGGACGCTCAGGGTGTCGCGGTTGAAGTTCACCACCGCGGCGTCCGTGTCGCCGTCGCCATCGAGATCACCCAGCGCCGCGAAACGCGGCCCGTCGCCCACACCGAAGCGGATCTCCGGTGCAAACGTTCCATCACCCCGTCCCAACAGCAGGCTCACGTCGTCGGTCAGGTTGTTGGGCACGACCAGGTCGTGGTTGCCGTCGCCATCAAGATCGGCCATGGCAACGCGGAGCGGTCCGGGACCGACATGCAAGTGTTGCTGGGGCTCGAACGTTCCATCGCCCCGCCCCAGGAGCACGCTCACGTCCTCGCTGCGCTCGTTGGCCACGGCCACATCGGCGTTACCGTCGTTGTCGAGGTCGCCCACGGCAAGCCCAATGGGGCCGTCGCCGGCCGCGAAGCGCTGCTGGTTCGCGAGCGATCCGTCACCAACGCCGAGCAAGACGCTGACGTTGTCGTCCGTCGCATTGGCGACGATGACGTCCGGCACGCCATCGCCATCCAGGTCGCCCACGGCGACGTTCAGGGGCCGCTGGCCGACGTCGAAGCGCTGCTGCGGATCGAAGGTGCCGCCGCCGCGGCCGAGCAGCACGCTGACGTTGTTGCCGTTCTCGTTCGCAACAACGACGTCGGCATTGCCATCGCCGTCCAGATCGCCCAGCGCGAGGCTGCTGGGGCGGATCCAGGCGCCAAAACGTTGCTGCGGCTCGAATGAACCATCGCCCCGGCCGAGCAACACGCTGATGTCATTGGTGTTGAGATTCGCTGTGGCGATGTCCATGACGCCATCGCCGCTCAGATCGCCGAGCGCCACGTAAAGCGGGAATCCCCCGACGGAAAGACCGACTCGGGGAGCGAACGTGCCATCGCCGTTGTTGGGCCACACGCCCACTTCGTTGGTAAAGCTGTTCGTGATGACCATGTCCTGATCGCCGTCGCCATCCAGGTCCGCGAGCGCCACGGTGCTCGGGGCCAGACCGGCACCCGAGCGTCGCTCTGGCTCGAAGATCGCAGTCGGGTCGCACGGCTGGGCCACCGCAACCAGGGGCATGATGGCGGCGAGCACAGCCACCGTTCGTTGGTGCACGATGCGGGTCACGGACATCTTGAGGCTCCTCTCTGCGAAAAGGGTACTGGGAGGCTGGCCCCATCGCAAGGCAAACAGGCGTCGGAGAAGGCGAAGCGGGACGGAGTTGCGCTTCGCTTTGGAGCGGCCCGCGGCCAATCGGGTGCAAAGCCCGAAAGCGAATCCGCGAGCAAAAGTAGAACGCCGGCCGGTCTTCGGAGGTTGACCGGCCGGCGTCGCGCAATGGGAAGGTGATTTGCAAAGCAGGCGTGCCCGGGCTCGAGCGAACGAAGGGTGCGAGCCCGGGCCGCCTGGGTATTGGCTGCCCGCGGGTGCCCCGCCAGCCGCCGCCCCGCGTCGGGCGCAGCCCGCGCACGGCCCCGCCGGCGAGGCGTCAAGACGAATCCGGCCCCGCTGGCGAAGCGACCAATCAGTCGCAGCCGGCGGCGAAGCCGTTCTGGAAGCAGAGGAAGTCGAAGAGGTCGAGCGTGCCGTCGCGGTTGCAGTCGGCACTGGTCTCGCCGGCGTCGAAGGCGTTCTGGAAGGCGAGGAAGTCGAACAGCGTCAGCTCGCCGTCGAGGTCGAAGTCGGCGTAGCAGCTTTGGATGATGCGGTCCGTGCCGCCCTCGGGGTAGTCCGTCATGCTGATGGTGCCCATGAGGGTGTCCTCGATCATGCTGGCGAGGCTCTGCTGGTAGCTGACGCCCAGCGTGGTGAAGGGCAGGCCGCGGAACGGATACTGGTCGCCGCCGCGGGCGAGGAAGTCGACGATGGCGACGTCGATGTCTTGCGCGCCCGGAAGGACCATGCCATTCTCAACGATGATGGTGCCGTCGCTGAGGGTGACGCTGCGGACGCGCTCGCCGGGCGTGGTGATGACGTCGCCGTCGATGACCTGGGCCTGCTGGCGCCAGTCGAACTCGAGCGTGAAGCCGGCGATCTGGGCGAAGCGCCCGCTGGACTGCCCCTGGCGGCTGACGGCGTTCTCCAGGATCTCCTTGAACTGCTCGGCGGGCACGTCGGGCACCATGGTGATGAAGTTGCTGAAGGGCAGGATGTCGAAGCTGTCCAGCTCGGTGATCTCGCCCGAGGCGATGATGCTGTCGTTGCGGATGCCGCCGCCGTTGGCCAGCGCCACGTCGGGCGCATCGACGCCGAAGGTGGCGGCCAGGTCGAGGCCGGTCTGCAGGAACGAGTCGGCGATCAGGTTGCCCAGGTTGGTCTCGACGTTGCGCACGCTCGAGCGGCGGCCGTCGAGGTCGACCTCGCTGAAGCCGATGACGTTGGCGGCGAGCGCCGCAACGCCCGCGGCCACGGGGTCGACGACCTCGGCCTGGATGACCGGGTCGGCGGCGACGGCGTCGGGGCTAATGCCCGAGACGCGGACGGGGCCGGACGCGTCGAGGATCTCGGTCAGGTTGCCGTCGGCGTCGAAGCCCAGGATGAGGCGGCCGACGTAGCGGTAGTCGCCGCTGGTGGTGACGATCGGGACGTCGTTGCCGTCGGCGTCGGTGCCGAAGATGGGGTAGCCGCTCTGGCCGGCGACCTCGTCGGGCGTGTCGCCGGGGACGAGCAGGTCGGAGGGGTTGGCCAGGAGCTCGCCGCCGCCGCCGCCGACGATGGCGTCGACGTTTCGCAGGTTCTGGATCAGGTCGAGCTCTTCGGTGAGGCCCTGGAGGTGGCTGGAGAGGACGATGATGTCCACGCCGCCCGAGGTCAGGGCGTCGACCTCGGCCTGGATGATGTTCACCAGGTCGTCGCTGACGGTAACGCCGCGCGGGCTGGAGATGAACGGCAGGCTGGGCGTGGTGGCGCCGACGATGCCCACGCGACGGACGCCGGCGTCGGTCATGACGTCGACGACGGTGCTCGGGGCGATGCGGCCGCCGTCGACCAACGCCTGCAGGCCGGGCTCGGCGCTGAAGTCGAGGTTGGCCGAGAGGAAAGGGGCGGGGTTGGTGCTGAAGCCGGCGATGAAGTCTTCGAGGATGTCGGGGCCAAAGTCGAACTCATGGTTGCCGATGATGAACGCGTCGTAGCCGATCAGGTCGAGCGCGACGGTGTCGAAGAAGGGCACGCCGCGGTCGAGGCTGACGGAGAACTCGGGGCCGGGCAGGAAGTTGTCGCCGCTGGTGATGAGCAGGCTGCCGCGAGCGAAGCTGCCGGCGGGGAAGGTCGTGGCCTCGGCGCGCAGGTCGCTGACGACGGTGGCGAAGCGGGCGACGCCGCCGAAGTCTTCGAGGCCGCTGCCGGCGTCGATGAGCTGGCTCTCGCCGTCGTTGTGGTGGAGCAGGTGGAGGTAGAAGTCGGTCTGGGCGGTCGCGGTGCCGGCGGCCACGGCCAGGAGCATCGACGCGGAGGCGAATCGCTTGGTCATCTGGTTTCCGTCCCTTTGATCTCGTGGTGCGACGGGCCGAGCGGCCCATGAGAGGATCAGTGACCAAAGGTAAGAATCGAGCTGAAACCGGGTGTTTCGGCCGCGTGAGCGATGCGCGAAGATGGTGTGTTGGAGCCAGAGATCAGTCGGTCATGGTCCGCCGAAGAGCCAGCCGAGCAGCGTGATGACGCCCGTGACGACGATGATCGCCGCCGCAACCGACGCGACCAGGCAGCCGATGCCGGCGAGCGCGGTCTTCCACCACGGGTCGGGCGGTTGCTCGTGGTCGACGACGCGGGCGAGGATGGCGCTGGCGAACGTAGCCGCCGCATCCTCTGCCATGTCGAGGAAGAGCTCGGGCTCGATGAGTTCGAGCTCGCCGAGCAGGGGCGTTCCGTCGTTGCCGGGGACGAGGTCGACGCGGGCGTAGAGCGGTTGCTCGCCGTAGCGCCGCTCCCAAGCGGCCAAGACACGCTGAGCGGCGTCTTGCTGGGCCGCGGTTGGCTCGACGAGCGTGTAGGCGCCGCCGAAGTCGACCTGGGAGCGGAAGTCGCCCGCGGCGGGCACCTTGGTGACGGCGTGAGAGAAGACGTTGTTGAAGTAGACGAGCGACGTCTCGCCCTCGCTCACGACGCGCGGCAGGAAGGGCTGCACGAGCGCGCCGCCGGCCTCGGTGAGTTCGCGCAGGTACGCGAGAGCCTCGCCATCGGGCGCCTCAAACTTCTTCAGCCCGACGGCGGCGGCGGCGACCGTTGGCTTGATGACGAGGGCCGACCAGCCTTTCGCGACGGCGTCGTTGATGGCGGCTTCTTCGCGGCCCTCCTCCACGATGATCGTTGGGACGATGGGGACGCCGACGGATTGGAGTTCCAGGAGGTAGCTCTTGTCAAGGTTGGCGAGGACTGACTTCGCCTTGTTGAACAGCTGTGCCTCGTCTTCGACGACGCATCCCTCAAGAAGAGCGCGGAATTCTTCAAGTCGATCCCAATAGTCCCATGTTGTCCGCAGCACCAGAACGTCGAACCGGCTCTGGGTAGCGTCGATGTACTGGACCTCTTCACCAGATTCTCTGGCGACAAGATCGATCAGGTCCGTCCACGCGATCAGCGTGACGACCCCGCCTTGGCGGACCAGTTCCTGCATCAACTTGCCCTCGGAGGCGTGGTCGATGTGGTCGTGGTGTCGACAGGTCAGCAGCGCGATCCGGGGCGCGGGCCGCTGGCTGGTGCTGGGTGCGACCGTCATCGGCCGGCGCGGGCGAAGCGGAGCAGCGGGCGGTTGCCGACGCGCAGCTCGAGCCATTGCGGGCCGACGGCGATCGTGTCGGCACGCTGGATGAAAGCAACGTACCGCTGCTCGAAGCGCATGGCGTCGGGCTCGCCGCCCATGCGGGTCATGGCGATGCCGCCGGGCTCCCAGCTTCCGCCCTTGAGAGCGTCCGAGTCAGCCTTGCCGGTGAATCGATTGACGCCGGCCTGGCCCGAGAGGCCGCCGCGTTCGCTGATGACGAGCGTGGGCGTGCGGGCACTGCTCGGCAGGTCGTAGCGCTCGTCCTCGATCTTGGTCAGGCTCCACGAGCCGATGGGAGATGCGGCATCCGCTGCGTCCCCGGGGCCGGCCGGACCATCTTGCTGGGCTGCGCAGGCGGCCAGTGCGAGCAGGAGGGCCGGCAAGAGGGCCAGCAGGGAGGTGCGGAGGATCATCTTCATGGTCGTCCCTCGTCGATGGAGGCCCGGGGAGCGTGCGGATCGTTGAACCGATCGGGGCCGCGGTGCGACTGTATACCAGCGGAGGGATCGTCCATGGCACGCGGCAGCGTCGACATCGCCGAAGAGCTGCTGGTGATGCGGGCCGCGGGCGGGTGCGTGCGGTCGTTCTCGAAGCTGACCGATCGGTGGCACGCGCGACTGCTGCGGCACGCGGCGCGGTACCTGCGCGATGCGGCGGCCGCCGAGGACGTGGTGCAGGAGGCGTGGATCGCGATCGCTCGCGGCATGCGGCGGCTGGACGACCCGGCGCGGTTCGGGCCCTGGGCGTACCGCATCGCCACCAACAAGTGTGCCGACTACGTGCGGTCGGAGGCGGCGCAGCGGCGGGCGGCCATGGCCGGGGGCCGGAACTGCTCGGTCGACGCGGAAGACGACGGCGCGAGCACGGAGCTGCGGCGGTCGCTGGCGGTAATGCCGGCCGAGCGCCGCGTGCTGCTGGCGCTGCATTACCTGGAGGGCCTCAGCGTGGGCCAGCTCGCCGAGGTGTTCGCCGTCCCGACGGGCACCATCAAGAGCCGACTGTTCCACGCACGGGCAGAGCTCAAGCTGATCATCGAAAGGAACGACGATGAAGAACGTAGATGAAACGATCCGCTCGGCGCTGAGCGAGGAGGATCGGGCGTGGTTCGACTCGCTGGGCGAGCAGTCGCCCATCGCGCAGGTCGTCGACAGCTTTACCTCGCTGTCGAAGACCTACCTGGTGATGTCGTTCACGATCTCGATCGTGTTCATGGGCATCGCGGTATTCTCGGCTGTCCGGTTCTTCCTGGCCGACGACGCGATGTCGCGGATGCCGTGGATGGGCGCGTTCTTCGTGGGCTTCCTGGGCGTGATGCTCATGAAGATCGGCTACTGGATGGAGCTGAGCCGGGTGGCGACGACGCGGGAACTGAAGCGCGTCGAGCTCCAGGTAGCACGGCTGGCCGAACACGTGAACGCGGCAAGCGAGCGCTAAGCCTCAGGTCTGCAGCACCCCGGTCTTGAACTCCCGCTTGTAGTCCCAGCCCTGGTTCGCGCTCGCGAGGGCGTCGGTGAGCTCGGCCCGGGTGTTGTGGGGCTGGATGAGGCGGTCGACCCAGCCCCGGGCGGCGCCGTAGTGGATGTCTTGCTGCTCGTTATAGCTGGCGCGGACGGCCTCGAGGATCTGCTTGTGGGTTTCCTCGTCGATGGTCTCGCCCTTGCGCTCGCGGCTGCGTTCTTCGATGGTGGCCAGCACGCCGGTGGACTGGGCGGCCCCCATGACGGCGCACTTGGCGGCGGGCCACGCGAGGGTGAGGAAGGGCTCGAAGGCGCGGCCGCACATGGCATAGTTGCCGGCGCCGTAGCTGCTTCCGGTGATGAGGACGATCTTGGGCACCACGCAGTTGCTCATGGCGTTGACGAGCTTGGCGCCGCTGCGGATGATGCCGGCCTGCTCGCTGTCTCGGCCAACCATGAAGCCCGTCGTGTCGTGGATGAAGACGAGCGGGACCTTCCGCTGGTTACAGTCCATGATGAAGCGGGCGGCCTTTTCGGCGCTGTCGTCGTAGATGACGCGGGGCATGCCCGCGGCCTTGGATGGACCGGCCTTGCCGCCGGGCTGGACGCGCTGGGTGAGCTCGCACTGGTTGGCGACGATGCCGCAGGGGTGGCCGCCGATGCGGGCGTAGCCGCAGACGAGGCTCTGGCCGTAGTCGGCCTTGTACTCGTCGAAGTCGGGCTCCAGGCTCTCGTGGCCCTCTTCGTTGGGCAGGGCCCGTGCGTCGACGACGCAGGCGAGGATGTCGCGCACGTCGTACTGCTGGCCCGACTTGTCGGTGAAGATGTCGTAGATGTCGTTGCCGTCACGGAGTGGGTTGACGCCGTCGGGCGTGGCCGGGAGTTCGCCGCCGTTCTTGCCGACGACTTCCCGAACGCGCGTCAGGCAGGACTCGTCGTCGGGCTCCTTGAAGTCGATGGTGCCGCTGATGGCCGCGTGCATGGAAGCGCCGCCGAGCTCTTCGTCGGTGACGTCCTGCCCGATGGCGGCCTTGACGAGCGCCGGGCCGGCGAGGTACAAGCCGCTGCCCTCGGTCATGAGCAGAGTGTCGCACAGCACGGGCAGGTAGCCCCCGCCGGCGACGCAGAAGCCCATGATGGCGGCGGTCTGCTGCAGACCCTCGGCGCTCATGACGCTGTTGAGATAGAAGATGCGGCCGAAGTCGTCGGTGTCGGGGAACACGTCTTCTTGCAATGGCAGGTACACGCCCGCACTGTCGACGAGGTAGATGAGCGGCAGCCTGGCCATGCGCGCGACGTGCTGGGCGCGGATGATCTTCTTGCAGGTCATTGGGAAGAACGCGCCGGCCTTCACCGTCGCGTCGTTCGCAATGATGACGTGGCGGCGGCCCTGCACGACGCCGATGCCCGTGACCACACCCGCGCCGGGAGCGCCGCCGTGCCCCTTGTACATGCCGTCGGCGCACCAGAGGCCAAGCTCCACGAAGCCGGGGATCTCGGCCGAGTGCGGGTCGGCTTTCCATTCGATCGAGGTGTCCAGCAGGCGGGCGATGCGCTCGCGGGCGGTGAGGCGGTCCTTCTTGTGCTGGCGCTCGATGGCCTTGTCGCCCCCGCCCTTGCGGATGACGGCCTCGCGGGCGAGGGACCGGGCGTTGGCGTCTTTGAGCGTGGAAGGGGCGGTAGCTGGGGCAGTCGTCGCGGCAGTCAAGGCGGGGCTCCGGCGTTTGAGGATGGGTTCGCCGGTAGCGTATGGGGAAGGAGGCGTGAGAACCAGATCGTGACGACGGGCCGAACTGGAGTCCTTCGGCTACCGGCGTGGCAGCGGCACGAGCATCGTCTTGAGCACGCCGCCGAGCCAGAGGCGGCGCTGGTCGGGTAGCAGCGATGCAAACTTGATGGTCTTCTTGCCCGTCTCGATAGCGATGGCTCGCTTCTTCTTGCCGTTCTCTTCGATGTCGGCGTCGGTCAGAAGCACAGCCTCGACGGTGTCGGCCTCGAATCGCCGCTTCCAGCCGACCGGACCGACACCAGTAAACACGATGCCGTCCGGGCCGCGGAGACGAACCTCGACGCGGCCGATGATCGTCACGAGCAGGGCGCCGATCATCGTCACGCCAACCAGAACGAACGGCGTGAGGAACAACGCCATGAAGATCGTCATGCCGAGCGGCATGTTCTGGTTGCTGCCACCACCGCCGCCCCCACCGCCGAAGGGCGTGGGGAACCACGCGGGCAGCGTGATGCCGGCGTGATGGAGGAACGAGGCAACCATGATGACGAGGAAGATCGACACGATGCCGTTCCAGAAGATCGCGAAGAAGGCCAAGCCAGCCGCACCGGCCAGCGAGCGGGCCGAGGCGCGAAGGACAACTCGGTCTCCGAAGTCTCGGATAGCACAGCCGCGCGGCGGCTCGCCCTGGGCCAAGGCGACGGCCTTCCGGGCTTCGGCCTGATCCTTGCTCGATCCGCTCGAACGCTCGCCGGTCGACGTGGCAAGGTCGGCCAGGCGGCTCAGCCGACCGCACCGGCGGCAGAGCGCGACGCCTTCCGACACGTTGACGTCGTCGATATCGATCGTGGCCCCGCAGGGGCAGGTGATCCTTTGGTTTGCAGCGTGACCCGGCATCTGGCAGAAAATCGGCGTTCGGGCTTGCCGGGCTTCCACTATACTGACATCCGTGTGGGTTCACAGACACCGAACCCCCGCCAGCCCAGACCGGAGGCCCGCGATGGCGACGCCCGAAGAGATGGCCAAGACCATGGCCGACAACCTGAAGAAGAACACGGGCAAGAGCCTGGCGCAGTGGGCGAAGGTCGCGAAGGGTTCGGGCCTCACCAAGCACGGCGAAGTCGTCAAGCACCTCAAGGAAGAGCACGGCCTCACGCACGGCTACGCCAACCTCGTCGCCCACGAGGCCAAGGGAAGCGTGGGCATCGCCAGCGGCAAGAAGACCAGCGCGAGCGAGGGCGAGGACCTAGTCGCGGCGCAATACGCGGGGGCCAAGGCGGACCTGCGGCCCATCCATGACGCACTGATCAAGAAGGTGAAGGCGTTCGGCAAGGACGTCGAGATTGCGCCCAAGAAGAGCTACGTGAGCTTGCGGCGGAGCAAGCAGTTCGCGCTCGTCCAGCCCAGCACCAAGACTCGGGTCGACCTTGGCATCCAGCTCAAGGAGCCGCCGAAGAAGGCGACCGACCGGCTCGAGAAGTCGGGGAGCTTCAACACGATGGTCAGCCACCGCGTGCGGCTGGAAAAGGTCAAGGACGTGGATGCCGAGGTGATGGCATACCTGCGCGAGGCGTACGACCGGGCCTGAGCGATCTCAGCGGACTCGAAGGGGGTTTACGATGCGCATGTACCTGTCCACGACGATCGACGCGCCGCAGGAGGCGGTGTTTGCCGCGGTGAGCAACTTCTCGAATGCGGCCGAGATGATCTCGGGCATCGACTCGGTCGAGATGCTCGACCAGGCCAACAACGGGAGTGCGGTCGGCATCGGCACGCGATTCAAGGAAACACGGACGATGATGGGCAAGCAGGCGACCGAGGAGATGGAGGTCACCGAGTACGACCCACCCCGGTCGTACGTGCTGAGCGCCATCTCGTGCGGCGCGCGATTCGACAGCCGAGTCGCGTGCGACCAAGAATCGCTCGGCGGCTGCCGGCTGAGCTACGACATCGACACCAAGGCGATCTCGCTGTACGCGAAGATCATGTCGCCGATCATGGGCCTCATGATGAAGGGCACGATGCGGAAGATGATGGAGAAGGACCTGGCGGACATCAAGGCGTACGTCGAGGGCGGCCAGGGAACCACCGCCCCGACGGGCTGACGCGGCATTCGGGCGATGTTCAGCGCGTTGCTCGCGCCGGCCCCACGCCACTAGCCTTAGGACCAACGCACCCCGCTCGGACCACGGGCGGCCGACACCCGGAGAACGGAGACCCACGACATGCCCCCGATTCGCACGACGCTCCGCATGAAGGCCCTGACGCCCGCCATCGCCCTGCTGGCATTGGCAGGTGGTGCCCTCGGACAAGACGAAGCCGCGGCGGACGCCGCGACGCCCGACCTCGATGCGCTGGTCGAGGCGTACTTCGAGGTGTGGGACGAGATGCGCGAGACGGGCCAGCCGACCTACGAGGAGTGGATCGCGCTGCACGAGGAGACGCTCGCGAAGGTCGATCTGGCCACGATGGATCGGGACGGGCTGGCGACGCTCTACGCGGCGGGACTGTTCAACGGCGACGATACGCGGGAGACGGCCACGGCCCGGGTCGCGGAGTTGCTGGAGCAGGCCGAGGCCGAGTCTGTGGAAGAGGCCTCGCTCCTGACGCTCGACCTCCTCCTGCGCGGCGTGCCCACGCGCACCAATCGGCCGACGCCGCAGGCCCAGAGCGAGGCGCTGGCGGCGGTGCTGAACCACCCGAAGCTGCACGACGCCGTGCGCAGCGGCGGGGCCATAAGCATCGGCCGGGCCATCACCGCGACGTCGCGCGAGAACATGGCAACGTACCGCGACGGCATCCTGGCGCTGGGCGTCATGCTCGCCGACGCATCACCCGAGATGGGGCTCGACGGCGCGATCTACTGGCAAACGCTCGAGCGGGTGCCAGACGTCTCCGAGGAAGAGCGCGAGACGATCCGCCTCGGGCTCGTCCGCATGCTTCGCAAGAGCATCGAGACCACCGACGAGGACGGCGAGCCCGTGCTGGGCGAAACGCTGGCGTACGTCCGCAACACGCTGGGCCGGATGGACGGCGCAGCGGTCCGGGGCGAGCTCATCGATCATCCGGTGCCCGAGATGGCCATTACTTGGTCGAGCGATGAATCGCTGACCTCGTTCGCCGACCTCGAGGGCACCATCGTCGTCGTCGACTTCTGGGCTACCTGGTGCGGCCCCTGCATCGCGAGCTTCCCGAAGCTGCAGGAAATGCTGGACTACTACGAAGGCAAGCCGGTGACCATCGTCGGCGTGACCAGCCTGCAGGGCGCGGTCTATGGCCTGCCAGACCAGGACGGACCGGTCGACTGCGAGGATGATCCGCAGAAGGAGTACGACCTGATGCCCGCCGTGATGGAAGAGCACGGCGTGTCGTGGCCGGTCGTGTTCACCGAGCAGGACGTGTTCAACCCGGACTTCAACGTGAGCGGCATTCCGCACGTTGCGATCATCGACGGCAAGGGCATCGTGCGTCACAACGGCCTGCACCCGGCCATGCCCCTGAAGGAGAAGGTCGAGATCATCGACGCCCTGCTGGTGGAGATGGGTGTTGAGCCGCCGATGCCGGAGAACGCCGGCCCGAGCGCGAACCAGAACCAGGGCCCTGCCGAGAACAAGCAGGACGAAGGCAAGCAGGGCGGCTGACGCGATCGCAGTTACAGCAGCGGCGAGACGATCTTGGCCGTGTCGTCGGCCAGCTTCTGCAGCCACGGGCGGTCGGCGAGTTCCTCCTTGCCCAGCGGGCGGCAATCCTCGAGGTATTGCAGCAGCCGCGACCGAAGCGCGGTCGTGACGTCCTCGCCGTGGGCGAGCAGGTTGAGCTCGTAGTTGAGCCGGAAGCTCCTGCGGTCGAAGTTTCCCGAGCCGAAGACGCTCAGCGAGTCGTCAACCGTTAACGCCTTGACGTGCAGCAGGCCCTGCTGGTGCAGGTGGACGCTCGCGCCGGCGTCGAGGAGCTCCTCGAGCACGCTCTTGGCCGCAGCGTTGACCAGGAACGAGTTGGTCTTCTCGGGGATGATGACGTCGACCTTCACACCCGCCAGCGCGCGCAGGCGGAGCGCGAGCTGCGTGGGTGGATCGGGGATGAGGTAGGGCGTGACCATCACGATGCGCTCATTGGCCTCGTTGATAGCGCTCAGGATGACGTCACGAAACGCTTCCTCCCGCCGGCCGGGTCCGCTGGGAATGGCCTGGGCGATGATCTTGCCCGTATGCTCGGGTTCGGGGAAGAGGTCTCCTTCGGGCCCGGGCATTGCACCCGTCTCGGCGACCCAATCCTCGAGAAAAAGCAACTGCATCTGCATCGCCAGCGGGCCGGTGATGCGTGCGGTGAGATCGATCCACGGGCCATACCTGCGGTTGCCGTAGTCGAGGTCGCAGATGTTCTGGCTCCCGGTGTACGCAATCCGACCATCGATGATCGTCAGCTTGCGGTGGTTGCGCACGTCGATACGCGCGAGCGTGCGGCGGAAGAACCGGCTCGGTAGCGCGTCCCGCACGAGCACGCCCTTCTCGCGAAGCTCTCGGCCCAGCGTCTGGAAGAAGTCGGCCGAGCCCGACCCGTCGGCCAGCACGCGGCAGACGACGCCCCGCTCGGCGGCCCGGACGAGCGCGTCGCCGATCTTCCGGCCGTTAGTGTCGTCGCGGAAGATGTAGGTGAGCAGGTGGACGTGGTTCTCGGCGGCGTCGATGGCCTCAACGAGGTGGTCGATGAAGTAGCCGCTGTCGATGATCCGGCCGTTATTGCCCAGCAGCGGCCGGTAGCCGCCCACCATGGTGGCCAGGCGGAACAGGTCTCGGTATCCGGGATCGATCGCGTCTCGCGGCGCCGCGTGCGCTTCGAGCGCATTGATGCGGTCGACGGTCTCGACCAGCCGGGCGGCTCGCTGGTTGGCCTTGACGCGGCGGCGACCCAGGAGTTGACGGCCAAACGCGGCGTAGAGCACGGCGCCCGGGATGGGCTGGAAGAGCGCGAGCGCGAGCCAGGCCAGGGCTTCGCCGGCCGAGTGCTTGCGGATGATGATGGGCGCGAGCACGAGCCTGATGACCCACTCCAGGAGCAGGTACGCCAGGGGCAACCACGCCGAGAGCGAGTCGCCGCCTTCGGCCTGCGCCAGCGTCACGAGCAACGCCAAGGGGAAGTCATCCATGGCGGATTGTTACCCGCGAACGGGTCGTACCATCGGCCGACAGGAGCCACGCCGTGCTGCATGCCCCGGGCCGCCCGTTCAACCCGCAGTCGCTCGAAGAGGCCCTCGGTCCGGCCTTGCTCGAGACGCTGGGCCGGATGCGGCTGCGCAGCCGGAAGATCTTCGCGGGCAAGCTGCCGGGCGAGCGACGCAGCAAGAAGCGCGGCCAGAGCGTCGAGTTCGACGACTTCCGCGAGTACGTGCGCGGCGATGACCTGCGGCACCTGGACTGGAACCTGTACGCCCGGCTCGAGAAACTCTTCCTCAAGCTCTTCCTAGAGGAAGAAGACCTCGCGCTGCACGTGGCGATCGACTGCTCTCGGTCGATGGAGGCGGGCCGGCCGCCGAAGCTGGAGCTCGCGCGCCGCCTGGCCGTTGCGGTCGCCTACGTGGGCCTGAGCAATCAGGATCGCGTGAGCGTGTGGGCCCTGGGCGTACCCGGGCGGCCCGACGTGCTGCGGATGCCGCCGGTGCGCGGGCGATCGGGGGCCGGGCGACTGCTCGAGTTCGTGTACCGCCAGGCGGTCGCCGAGCCCGGCGGCGTGACGCCCAATCGTCCGGAGCTCGTGCCGGCGCTGCTGCGGCTCGCGCGCGCGCGCGTGGGCAAGGGCGTGCTGGTGGTGCTCAGCGACTTCCTGACCGACGAAGACCTGACGCCCGCCCTCAACGCCATGGCGTTCGCACAGGGCGGGGGCTTCGACACCGTACTACTGCAAGTGCTCGCCCCGGGCGAGATCGACCCGGCCACCGAGGCCGACGCGGGGCTGCTGGGCGACGTGATGCTGACCGACGTCGAGAGCGGGCGAACGGCAGAGGTGACCGTGACGCCCTCGCTCATCGCCGAGTATCGCAAGCGGCTGCAGGCCCACAACGATCGGCTGGCGCGGCTGGCCAGCGCTCGGGGTATCGGGTACATGATGGTGCCCAGCGACGCCGAAGCGCGCGACGTGCTCACGGGCTCGCTTCGCGCGCGAGGCGTGCTGCTGTAGCCCACGGGTTCAGAAGTGATCGAACATGGTCGGCGCTCCCGAGCCTGCAAAGGCGGCTTCAAGATCGGCGATGTCGCGCGGTGGCCCCTCGACAAGGCCCAGCGCTGCGAGCCGCCGGGCACTCTGCAAGCCCGTATAAAGCGGGGCGAGGTGTCGCACGTCGAGACCGATGGCGTCGCGCGCGCCGGAAGGAGCCGGCCCCACATCGGCCCGGCCATCGGCGATGCGGACGCGCACAGGCGTGTTGTTCGCCTCAATGAGTGCGTCGCGGACGTGCAGCGTGAACTCGCACGAGAGCGAGGGTGCGTAGCGGCGAGCTTCGAGGGCGCCCGCGACGTCGACGACCCGGAGCATCCAGGGATCGCGCATCTCGAACGTGAACCGGCGGTCGGGCAGGCGCTGCAGCAACGGCGAGCCGGGATGATCGGAAAACTCGATCTCCCCAACGATCGACGAGAACCCTCGCAGAAAGCCCAGCAAGCGGTCGAGCCCTCGACCACTCGAATAGCCGTGGTCGACGAGGTGCATGACGTTGCCGCGGGCGTTTCCGGCGGTCGGCCCATCCTCCCGGGTCTCGATGCGGTAGATGCAGTAGGCCTCGACGTTGCCCGAGTCGTCCTCGGCCACGAACGCCTGGGCGGGGCCGGCTCTCGGGTTTCGCACGCGGTGCCAGACGTACGGGCCGCGGTCGAGGGCGGCGGGCACGCATCGAGCGCGCTCGTTGGCGCAGGCCTCGACGCCCGACGCGTCGGCCTCGGTCATCTCGCGCCAGTCGGCGCCGCGGTCGGTGGCCTCGATCATGCCGGCGGGCACGCGGGCGGTATAGATATGGCCGGCGTAGTCGTAGCCCACGCTTCGGTAGAGCGGCTCCATGGCCGAGTAGAGCGTTGAAACGTGCTCGCCGCGCTCGTGCATCTCGAGGAGGCAGCGACGCATGACGTCGCGCGCGAGCCCGCGGCCTCGCGCCTGCGGCCCGACGGCGACGCCCGCGATGCCGACGTGCGGCACGCTGACGCCGCCCAGCCACATGCCCATGGGCACTCGCATCGAGGTCGCGAGCACGACACCGCCCTCGCGGAGCACGCGGGTCTCGCGCAGGGTGATGCGGTCACGCATCCACTCGACGGACTGCTCGGGCAGAACGCTGAAGGCGCGCGACAGCACGAGGCTCGCGCCATGTAGGTCGCGCTCCTCGGCTGGACCAAACGTTCGTTCTGATGCGGCCATGATGCCCTCGGGGTGCATGCACCGGGCCGGCCGCGGACGGGGCCGGCGCTAGCCCAAAGGTAGGGCCCGGCGCAGGGCAGCATGGGTTCGCAGTTCGCTGTCGGGCATCTGGGCGTACTCGCCGTCGCTCAGCTCGACGTGGGACGCCTTGTTTGGGTCGAGCTGGTCTCGCAGCATGCCGAGGAAGCGGCGGGACGCAAACACCTGGAGCCGATCGCCATCGGTGCGCTCGGGACGGTCGGCGAGCCACGAGGCGACTTCGCGCGCGAAGCGGCGGTCTTCCTCGGCCTGGGTGTCCTCAGAGTTGTTGACCGTGTGCGGGCCGCCGACGACGCCGCTGCCCGCCTCGGCCCCGCGCTTGCCGGGCCCGCTGAGCATGTCGGGCCGCGTCCGCTGGTGCACCCCTTCGTGATCGTTCGAGATCGAGTCGGCCTCGGTCAGGTCGAGGGCCTTGCCTTGCGTCGGCCGGGCAATGAGCACGCGAGCAACGCGCTGATCAGCCAGTACGACGGCGGCGCTCTTGGAAGATTCGGTCGTGGAGTGGCTCGTACGTTGGGTCATGGGGTCCTCCCTGCGTGATACTTCACAGGGAGTGTCGCCCTTCAACGTGAATCGGCCTCGAGCGACTCGATGAATCGGCGTTCACGTTCTTCGGGCGGCCGGGTAAGCCGCTCGACTGTGGCGCGAAACTTGGCCTCGGTCGGGAAGATCAGGCCGATGCCGAGCACCGCAAGCATGGGCGAGGCCAGGAACAGCAACTGGCCCGTGATCAGGGCACACGTGGCGCCGAGCAGGCCGAAGCCCTCGATGGCTGCCATGAGGATGAGCGTGCCCCGGACGTAGGCCTCCTCGAAGCTGGTCACGGCGTCTTGCTCGGGGCCCGGTCGGCTGCTGCCATACTCGCCGCGAAGCCACGATGTGCGAGCCTGCTGCAGCAAGTTGGCCCGGACGGCGATGCCCGCGAGCACGCACGCCGGAATGGCCAGGGCCGCGGCGCCGGCGAGGGGAGGCAGCAGCCCGGCGACTGGCGGCGCGCTACGCGCATACGCGAACGCGCCCATCGTGGCGGTCATGATGAGGATGCCCGCGATGAGCGCGGCCCCGATGACCTGGAGCGTGCGCAGGTTCATCCTGCTCCGACATTCCCGGGATCGAGGAACGAGAGATGCAGCGCCAGGTGCTTGCGCTGGAGCGTGAGCCACTCGTCGTGCGTGAGCGAGCCGAGCAGCGGGCTCGGACGCGTGAACTTCTCACCCGCATGCACGCGCGCCACCTGCTGGCGGAGGAAGGCCAGGCCCTCGGCGTCGGTGATGCCGTCGCGCGGGAGCAGGGCCGACGCCTGCTTTGGCAGCTTGAAGCCCGAGGGCAGCGGCTCTTCGGTCTCGGTGGCCTTCTTCTTGAGCATCATGCGGGCGATCCACCGGACGGGCGGCGGGGCCTTGGACGGGAAGCCGTCGTAGGCGAACTGGAGAAACTTGCCCGTGTGGTCGAACACCTGGCCCGCGGTCCAGTTGCCGGTGTTCGTGAGCGTGCCGGCGTTCATCGCAGCCTCGAGGCGGTCGAGGTCCTGCGAGACCTCGTCGAAGTTGGCAAAGGCGAGCGTGCGACGACGGGCGGTCTTGGTGTCGACAGGGGTACGGTGGTCGGCCGATCCGGCGGCCGATGCGGTCTGGGCGGTCTGCGACATCGAGTCTCCTTTCGCTCCCCTGTGTGGCGATGGTAGTGCCCCCGAGCGTCATCCAGGAGGCGTGCAATGCGATTGCGGCACGTGCGTTGGATCGTGCGGATCGTCGCCCGAAATGTGCCGATGGCGCATCCCAGTGAGTTGGATGGGGACCGCGACGAAGCGTCCCTGCGCACTTCCGAGGGGGTTCAGATGCCGCTCAATCACGGACGATTTACGACCCGTACGCCTACGTCGATCGCGATCGCCGCGTTCCTGGTGGCCGCGTGCCCGAGCCTGGCCATGCAGCAGGAAGCCGACGAGAAGCCGCTGCTTTCCGGACCCAGCGTGGACGACCAGACCGAACTGACGCTCGTGAACCGGAACTTTTCGGGCGAGTTCCAGCGGCTGGATCGGCATCCGGCAGAGGCCGCCTACCAGTTGATCCGATCGCGCTACGCGATCGCGCCCGAGAATGCCGCCGAGATCGAAGAAGCCCTGCAGGAACGGCGAACCGTCCTTGACGAGCTCGTGATCGATCGCCTCGACTTGCTCATCAAGTTCAGCAACGGCGGCAACGACAAGGACTGGTCCGAAGCGATCGCGGCCGTTCGGAAGGCGATGGCGCCGCTCGCCATGAAGGGCATGCTCGGAGATCGGATTCGCCGGCACCTGCCGTCCGATGCGGCTGCCGAACACCAACGCCTGGAACGCGAGTACGTGCGGGCAGCCGTGGCAGACCGCATCGAGTTGCTCCGAGCAGAAGCTCGCGACGGCGAGGTCGTCCGGGGCATCGGTCTACGGGCCCATGCCATCGAGACACTCGTCGGGCTCGGAGCGGAAGTGAAGGCCGCCTACGAGCGAACGCTCGTTCAAGAAGGTGAGCGGCTGGAGTCGCTGATTTCGTCGCTAAATCTGTCGCCCGAGCAGGAGGGAAAGGTTCGCCAGATCATCGGCGAATACACCGATGCGGCCCTTGCCGATCGAAAGACGCTCGAGAATGACGGCGCCCGCCTGGCCGTGTTCTTAAGGGTGGCCGCAGAGCTGGATGCCGATCAGCGTCGCATCCTGATCGAGTACGCTCGCGGGACGCGCTAAGCTACGACTTCATCACGGCATCGACCTGCTTGCGATCGCCGGCGCTCATGCCGTCGACGGGCGTGTGCTCGAGCAGGTCGTCGATGATCGCGTCGGCGGTGATGCGGTCGGCCTCGGCGTTGAAGTTGGTCAGGATGCGGTGACGCAGCACCGGGCGGGCGACGGCCTTGACGTGCTCGGCGGTGGTCATGGGCTCACCGCTCAGCAGGGCCTTGGCGCGGGCGGCCAGCACGAGGTACTCGCTGGCGCGCGGGCCGGCGCCCCACGAGAGGTACTCGCTCACGAGGCGCGGGCGCTCGCCCTGGTTGTCCATGGGCTCGTTGATGCGCGTGGCGCGGACGAGGCGCAGGGCGTAGGCGATGACGTGCTCGGTGACGGGGTGGTGCTCGACCATGCGGGCGACGCGGTCCATGTCGTCGGCGCTGAGCACGGCGTCGAGCTGCACGGCGCTCTTCTCGCTGGCGCGGCGGATGATCTCGGTCTCTTCCTCGAGGCTGGGGTAGGCAATGCGGATCTGGAACATGAAGCGGTCGAGCTGCGCCTCGGGCAAGGGGTAGGTGCCCTCCTGCTCGATCGGGTTCTGCGTCGCCAGCACGAAGAAGGGCCGGGGCAGGTCGTGCCGCATGCCGCCGATGGTGACCTGGCGCTCCTGCATGGCCTCGAGCAGGGCGGCCTGGGTCTTGGGCGGGGTGCGGTTGATCTCGTCGGCCAGGACCACGTTGGCGAAGATCGGCCCCTGGACGAAGCGCAGCTCGCGGTGGCCCGTGGCGCGGTTCTCCTCGATGACCTCGGTGCCCGTGATGTCGCTGGGCATGAGGTCGGGCGTGAACTGGATTCGGCTGAAGTCGAGGCTCAGCGTTCGCGCGATCGTGGAGATCAGCAGCGTCTTGGCCAGCCCGGGCACCCCCACCACCAGCGCGTGCCCGCGGGCGAACATGGCCAGGAGCATCTGGTCGACGACCTCGTCCTGGCCCACGATGACCTTGTGGATCTCGCCCTTGAGCCGCTTGTAGGCGTCCTGGGCGAAGGCGGTGTCTTGCGGGGTGGTGTCGGCCATGCGGTCCTCCTTGACCCCGAATGCTACGCCCGCGCGGCGGGATGGCGTGCTAGGGACAACCGGCGTCGAAAGCGTCCTGGAAGGCGAGGAAGTCGAACAGCGTGAACTCGCCGTCGCCGTCGAAGTCGGCCACGGGATCAGCATCGTCAAACGCGTTGAAGAAGGCCAGGAAATCGAAGACGTCCAGCACGCCATCGCCCGTCAGATCTGCCCGGCAGGGCGGGCGATACTCGAAGGCCCCCATGTCGACGACGGGCGTGCCCACGCCGGTATCGGGCGTAGCCGGGTCGTCGACGACCCGCGCGAGTCCGTCGGCATCGAAGGGGATGGGCTCGGCCGTATCGCCGTCGCCGTCGAGGTCGAACTCGTCAGGAGGGAGCAGGTCGGTGTTGCCGGCGTCGATGCAGGGCGAGCCGGGGAGGAGGCGGTAGGTTCCGGGCTCGAAGAGAGGGTCGGCGTCGATGTTTCCCTCGCCGGGGAAGCCGCCCTCAACGTTGCTCGAAGCAATCGTGATCGCGCTGCGGAAACCGCGGACGGGTTCGCCCGAGCCGCGGAGAATGCTGCCACAGATCCGAAGCTGACCATCGAGACAAAATAAGTCGCCTTGCCCCACAGCTTGTGCAACGGAAGTTACACCAGTAAAGCTTGCTGAAGAATACTCAACCCAAGCCACGTCGCCCGATCCTTTAATTGCCTCATTGTCGTTGAATACACAGTTCACAAATCTCGGCGACCCACCACCGCAGTAGATTGCACCGCCCCGCCCTGAACCATCACAAGCACCACTCGCTCGATTGCTCTCAAACGTACAACCAATGAACGTGACGTCACCCTGGGTTGCCACTGCACCGCCAAAGCCTTGGCCTACACCAGCATCGCACACGAATCCTGCTGCACTGTTTCCGATGAACTCGCACTCGATGAATACCGCCGAAGACCCACGCTCCATCAAGGCACCACCACGGGCTGAAACGAGTGCCCCGTAGTTTGTAGCACGATTATCTACGAACACGCAATTATGAAACGTAGGACTGGCCACGCGGATATCGATCGCGCCGCCACTACGCGAATGATGGAATCCTGCGATAGTCAGGTCTCGAACCACGATATCAGAAGAACTCGCTTCCGAAAAAACGAATGCACGGCTTGGATCACCGGATGCGTCTCTCGTTCCAAGCAGAGTGACACGAGTGGGATCGCCAGACTCGCTACGAATGACCATGGCCGTATTCGGCATTACGATGTTTCGAGGGTGAAACACGCCATCGCGCAGCACGACCTCGTCCCCATCTACGGCCGCATCAACCGCGGACTGGATTGTCGGATACTCCGGGCTCGGCACGAACAACTGGTCCGCCGCAGCAGTGGCCGCGACGGAGAGGCACCAGAGCGCCAGCAAGATCGGTCGCATGGTGGGCTCCTTCTCGGCCCAGCATACCCGACTCGAAGTCGTTCGCGAAGCGCAAAAGGACCGCCGGGCCTGGATCCTGCCCGATCCAAGGCCCGGCGTAGGGGAGTTCGTGAGCGAGGCTGGCTGCCTGGGCCCGGGTCACTCGGCCCGGCGAGCCCGCCCCGTCGCGTGAGGTTCACTCCCGGGTTTGTTCCGCTTCTCGCGGCCCGGGTTGCACCGCCGAGCAAGAAAATCCTGCTCGGTGGTGCGGAGCCGGTCGAGCCTTAGCGGCCGCGGCGACCGTCGCGGTCGTCCAGGGCACGCTCCAGGCGCTCCATGAGGCGTTCGATCATGGCCTCGGTCCGCTCTTCCATGCGGTCGATGGCCCTGTCGAAAGTGTGCTCGAGGCGATCGAGCCGCTCTTCGAGCTCATCGAGACGGTCCTCCCACTCGTCCTCCATCTGCTGGCCCGGGAAGGTCAGGGCGAAGCCATCGCCTTCATCGCCGTGCTCGGCCCAGAAGCGACGTTCCTGCGCGGCGCCAAGGTCGCCGCGGAGGCGCTCGATGGCCTCCTGCTGCATCCGGCGCATGTCCTCGACCTCGAGGCCGAAGGCCTCGCCCTGCCGCATGGCGGCGATGGCCTGCTCGATGGCCTTGGACGCCTGCTTGTGGGCGTCGGCGGCCTTGTGATCGATCTCGTGCTCCATGCGGGCGAGCATCTCGGCGGCTTGCTTCATGGCCTTCTCGGCCTGCTCCATGTGCGAGTGATGCTGGTGACGCTCTTCTTCGAACGCCTGCCACGGGCTGCCGGCGCCTGGAGCCAGGCGGAGGCGGGCGGGACCGTCGCCGACACCGACGCCAGCCGAGGGTGCGCGGCCGAGGGCCTGCGCGTTGAAGGCTTCGAGCTTGAGATCAACGGTGACGGGGTGGCCCTTGCGGATGACCTTGACCTTCACCTTGGTGCCCGGCTCGGCTTTGGCAAGCACCTTGCGGATGTCGTCGGCCGAGCGCGGCTCGGCCTTCTCGCCGAAGCCGATGATGATGTCCTTGGCCAGGAGCCCGGCCTTGTCGGCGGGCAAGCCATCGACGACGCGCTCGAGCAAGACGGCCTTCTTGGCGTCCAGGCCCAGGTGCTCGAGGATGACGCCATCGGGCTCTGCCATGACCACGCCCAGCATGACCTTGGGCTGCGAGGCGGGCTGGGGAGCGTCGGCGGTCTGAGCCCAGCCTGCGGGCGCGTTGCCGCGGGCGCGGAGCTGCGCGGGCACGCCCGGCTGCACGGGCTCGGCCAGCGTGATGCTGCCGACGAAGGGGTTCGAGCCATGATGCTCGGGCATGACCACCTCGACCGTCCGATGGCTGCCGGGCATGGTGATGATCACCACGCCGTCCTTCATCTTGTAGTTCTCCTTGGAGATCTCCTTGCCGTCGAGCTTGACGACGATCGGGCGATCGTTCACGCGGCGGACGGTGAGGGCCTTGCCGTCGACGGTGCGGTTGATCTCAACAACCGTGCGGACCTCCTGACGGACGTCTTTCTTGTCGGCCGTGTCCTGGGGCGCGTCGACGATGACCTCGTAGGCGCGTCCGCTGCCGCCGCCAGTCTGGGCGAAGGCAGCGCCGGCCAGGATGGTGAGCGCCAGGGCGGGCGTGGCAAGGCCTGTCCTGACGATGCGATCGACCATGGTGTTGCTGCTGTGGATCATGGTGTGAACCTCCTATCCGCTTCGACGATTCGTCGTGATCGGTCCCCGCCGAGCGGCGGTGCTTGGCCGATCCTTCAGATGTGGACGCGGGCCGGGGACTGGCCCGTCGATCTGGAACTCGTTAAGCGGCCTTTTGACAGCCATCCCGCCAAAGAGGGCCGCGATTGCTTCGATTCAGATGGGCCCCGACGAGGGGCGACGCGTGCGATATGGGACGGTGCGATCGATGCCGGCGTCGTCGGGCTTGACCTGGTAGAGGTCGCCGTCCTCGACGATGGCCCGCTCGATGAGCTTTCGGACGTAGATGAGCTCGAGCCGGCCGTCGGGTAGCGGGCGGACCTCGAGCAGCGTGCGCTCGGGCATCTCGGCCAGTTGCTCGGTGGCGGTGTTCCGGCGCGGGGACGGGTCGGCCGAGACGGTCTGGTAGGGTCCGATGGCCGAATCGGGCACCGCCGTGTTACCGCGCGCGATCATGGTCGTGGGCGGACCCTGCCGGGTCGGGCCGACGAGCTCGAACGGATTGACGGTGGCCGTGTTGTCGTTCAAGACCGTGCTTCCGGTCGCACTCCCGCCGGCGAGCTCGCGCCCGTCGCTGGGGATCGGCGCGCCGGCCTGGGTCGCGAAGAACGGGGCCGCCCAGACAACGGCCACGCTGGCGGCAACCGCCCAGCCGGCCCAGCTCGACACCTTGCGCACGCGGAAGCGGAAGCTCGCGGCGGGCAAGTCGTCCAGCGGGGCCTCGATGCCATCGGCGATGGCGATGGCCTGTTCGACCGCCTGGGCCAGCTCGGCCTGGGCGTGCTGGGCCTCGAAGAGCTCGCGCCACACGCCGGGGTCGTACTCGGCCAGGGCACGGAGCTGCTCCCAGTCCTGGGCCGAGGCGGCGTCGTCGACGACGCGGCTGATCAGCAGGTCGCGGTCGACCCGCGTGGGATTCGGGTTGTCATGCTCGGACTGATTCATTCGTTCACGTCTCCGTTCGCCCCCGAATCACTAGATGCGCCGGTGCGGCCCGTCTTGCGGTCGCGCTCGATGGCGACGCGTTCTCGGAGCATGCGTCGGCCCCGTGCGATGCGCGTCTCGATGGTGGTCTCGGGCAGGCCCGTCAGCTCGCTGATGGCCTTGTAGTTCATGCCTCGGACGCAGCGCAGCACCAGCGGCTCGCGGTAGCTCTCGGGCAACTGGGCGATGAGGTCGAGCAGCCAGCGGGCCTCGTCGGCGTCTTCGGGCACGCAGGCGGTGCGGTCGGGCGTCTCGTCTCGCTGGAAGGTGCCCGGATCGGTCGCGGCCTGGCTCTCCAGGGCGTTGCGGCGGCGGGTCTTCTTGCGGCCTTCGGCTCGTGCGGCGTTGATGGCCACCGTGCGGAGCCAGGGACGGAGGGCGCCGGGCGTGCGCAGCTCCTGCACGCTGCGCACGAAGGTGGCAGCGATGTCCTGGAGCAAGTCGTCGAGGTCGGCCTCGCGGGGCATGTGGGCCAGCACGATGGCGGCGACCCAGCGGCGGTGGCTCTGCCAGAGCTGCTGGACGGCCTCGGCGTGTCCGGCGGTGGCGCGCTCGACCAGGGCCGGATCGACGCGGTAGCGGTCGATCGACGCGGCGCCCCTGGCGTTGGACGGTGTGTGGCTCATTGGCTGCTGCGCCCCCCTCTGGCCGCGACGGCGGCCCGTCCTGTGCTCGTCGAGATGCGCTGGGTGCAGGTTCCCGACAACTTCCGGGCCGGCAGCGTGCATTCGTGCTGGCACGGTCGTCTGTCCATGCCGTTATACTTCGGATTCTCGGGCCGGCGGGTTCAGGCCTTCTCCCTGTCAACAACCAAACTTCAGGAATCGACCGACGTGCCACCGCCGCCCGCCCCACGCCACCGACGGCCGCACGACGACGTGCTGGCCATGCCGCTGGGCGACCACATCGAGGACCTGCGCCGGCGGCTGATCATCGCGCTCTTGGGGCTTGCGCCCATCCTGCTGCTGTCGCTGATCTTCGGCCGGCAGATCATCGACTTGATGCTGATCCCCCTTCGGGGCGCGCTGACGGCCCGCGGCCTGCCGCCGGTGGTGCAGGTGACCGGTCCGATGGAGACGTTCGGCGCGTATCTGCGGGTGTCGATCGCGGTCGCGGTCCTGGTCGGGCTGCCCTGGCTGATCTACCAGGGCTGGAAGTTCGCGGCCCCCGGGCTGTACGCGGCCGAGCGCCGGTTCGTGTACGTGCTGGCGCCGATGAGCGTGGCGCTGACGCTGCTCTCGATCGCGTTCCTGTACTTCGTGATGATGCCCATCGTGCTGACATTCTTCATCGGGTTTGGTCAGACGCTGGGCGGACGCAACCCGGGGACGGCCGAGCCGCCGCCGGGCATGGTGTTCCCCGAGATTCCGTCGCTGCCGGGCGATCCGCCGGATCCGCAGCCGGGGCAGGTATGGGTCAACACGCGGCTGCAGGAGCTTCGCATCGCGGTTCCGCGCTTGCCTCTGATCGAGGTGGCCGACCCCGAAGAGATCGTCTCAGGTGATGTCCGGCCGCCGGAGGTTCGGATCCTCGGCTCGCCCCTTGGGCTGACGGCGGGGCTGACCCAGCAGTTCCGGGTATCGGAGTACATCAAGCTGATGTTCCAGCTCACGCTGGCGCTGGCGATCGCGTTCCAGACGCCCGTGGTAGTGCTGCTCTTGTGCTGGACGGGGCTGATCGATCCCAAGGCGATGGGCAAGCACCGCAAGTACGCGATCCTGATCGCGGCCGTGCTCGGCGCGGTGCTCACGCCGGCCGACCCACTGTCGATGATCGCGCTGGCAGTACCGCTGTATGCGCTGTACGAGCTCGGCCTACTGATCGCACGCGTGCTGCCGGCCGAGCGGCTCGCGGGTTCCGCCGGCGAGGGCGACGTCGACGACGAGAACCCCTAGATGCTCGGGCGACTCTTCAAGAAGCGCCGCGAAGAGGGACCGCCGCAGCCGCTGGCGGCGGGGCATGCGACAGAGACGGATCGCCGCATGATGGCGCGGGCGATCGAGCTTGCCGAAGAAGCGGCACGAGCCGGGGAAGCGCCCATCGGTGCGGTGGCGTACGAGACGGCGAGCGGCCGGGTGGTCGCCGAGGCGCGGAACACCCGGGAGGGGGACGCCGATCCGTGCGGCCACGCGGAGCTGCTCGCGGTGCGAGCGGCCGCGGCGGCGCTGGGCGATTGGCGGCTGAACGAGTGCACCGTGGTCGTCACGCTCGAGCCGTGCTGCATGTGCGCTGGGGCGCTCGTGAATGCGCGCGTGGGGCGCGTCGTCTTCGGCGCGTTCGATCCCAAGGCCGGCGCGGCGGGCAGCCTCATGAACTTGCTTGCGGATCAACGGCTGAACCACCGGCCCGAGGTGATCGGCGGCGTCGAGGCCGAGGCGTGCGGGGCGTTGCTGCGCGAATTCTTCAGGGGCCTTCGCGTACGGAAGCGCCCTTAAACTCGGCGATCTCGTCGAGCAGGCCCTCGCAGGCGGCCAGCAGCATGTCGAAGACCCGGTCGAAGCCGTCGTCGCCACCGTAGTAGGGGTCGGGCACGTCGGGGGCCTGGCCTTCCCGGTGGGCGGGGTCGTAGGAGCGCATGAGGCGGAGCCGCCGCTCGGGCGCGCCGAGCTCGAGCAGATCCTGCACGTTGCTGGCGTCCATGGCGACGATGTGCGTGAAGGCGGTGAAGTCCTCGGCCGGGCGGACCTGACGCGCGCGGCTGGGCAGGTTGACGCCGCGGCTCTCCGCGACGGCGAGCGCACGACGGTCGGCACGTTCCCCTTGATGCCAGTTGCCGGTGCCGCAGGAGTCGACCACGAGGCCTTCGATGCCGCGCTTCTTGGCGAGGTCGAGGAAGATGCCCTCGGCCAGCGGGCTTCGGCAGATGTTCCCGAGGCACACGAACAGGATGGCGGGGACGGGTTCGCTCATGGGGCGAGGCTAGGACGGCTTCGCGCGTGCATCGGCCCAGTCGTCGATGGCTTCGAGGTGGAACCCGGTGGTGTCGCGGGTGGTCCAGTGCTTGTCGACGGTCTCCAGACCGGCGTCCGGGTCTGCAAGGGCGGCGTCGCGCATGAGTCCGAGCCGTTCGAGGGTGGCCAGCGCCGTCGTGGCGTCGAACTCGCAGGCGACCTTGAAGCGCTCTTGGAGGTACTTGGAGGCTCGGGCGCCGAGTTGCTCGATGGGCCAGCGATCGGCTTCGTCCTTGTCATGGCGGGCGGCGAGGACGGCGTAGGCGATGATGGCGGCCTTGGCCTCCTCGTGGGCAATCATGCGGCAGAGCGTGTGCAGCACGGCGGCGTTGTTGGCAAGATTCTTCTGGTAGAGGTGTTCCGTGCGGTGGCTCGTGCGCTGCTTCTTCTTGCGCTTGTAGCCGAAGAAGCTGCGGACGGCCATGCCGCCGAAGCCGATGGCGGCTGGGATGGCCAAGGCGCTGGTGCTCGCCGCCCCCACCACCGCGACCTTGGCGAGCGAGCCAAGCGAGCCAGCGCCCAGACCCACGACGAGCGCGCGGTCGAGCACCGTCATGGTTGCCTCGGCGTGCGGCAGCAGGGCCTCGACGTCGGCGACGGGGATGTCTCGGAAGAGCTTGAGCCGTAGGCACTCCTCGCCCGTGAGCTGGGCAACGACGGCTAGCCGCGTGTAGATCTCGACCTCGCGTTCGATCCGCTTCCAGGGCTGCTTCTTGTTGCGGCGGACCAGCACGAGCGTGCCGCGGCCGCGCACGTGTAGCGCGAGCGAGCGGACGCGCTCGGGCTTGATGCGCACGCGCAGGCCGTAGGTGCTGCCGGCGCGGATGGCGGCCTCGATGCCCACGTCCGTGAGCGGGGTGAAGTGGGCGCGGTCGAAGAGGTAGTCGAGCGCCGCATGCAGGCGCGGGTCGCCGAAGTGGGCCTGCGGGTTGGGCTCGGCCAGCGCGTCGAGGTCGGGATTGGCCGCGGCGTAGAGCCGGTCGAGGTGGCGGTGCAGCTCCCCCACTTCCTGAGCGATGACGCGTTCGGTGGCCTTGCAGATCTTCTGGGCCCAGCCGGCAAGCTCGCCGAAGCGCTCCGGATCGGCATCGATGGCGTCGACGATGGCCTCGATGCGGATCGGGATGAATCGGTCGCCCAGCTCGGCCGGCGAGAGCGAGACGGACCTGGCTGGGCTGGCATGCACGTCGGCCATCGAAGGGAACGTACGCCGTCGCGGCCGATCCGGTCATGGGTACCATCTCGCATGGCACGCACGATCTCGCTGGTAGTTTTGATGGCCTTCACACTCGCACTGGCGCTCGGGCTGCCCGCATGCGGGGAGAACTCGACGCCCGCCGCGTCGATCGGCTCGGCCCAGTCGGTCGTGTCGCTCGCCGAGGGTCGTTCGCTCTACCAAACGCACTGCATGATGTGCCACCAGCCGCAGGGCGAGGGCGTCGTCGGCCAACAGCCGGCGCTGGCACGCAACCCGGCCGTGGTCGGCGACGTTGCGTATCTCGTTGAGGTCACGGTGCTGGGCCAGGGCGACCACGAGGGCGCGCTGGCGGCGACGGGCAAGTACCGCCAGCAGATGCTGGGCTTCGAGTACCTGAGCGACGCCGAGATCGCGGCGATCCTGACCTACGTCCGCCAGTCGTGGGGTAACTCGGCGAGCGCGGTGAGCGAGGACGAGGTCTGGGAAGTCCGACAAGGGCTCTAGTCTCGTCGAAAGAATCCTGCAGACGCGGCCAATTCCTCTTGCATCAGCATCGCCAATCGGCGACAATGCGGATGTGGGGCAGTACGCCTCAGTTGGAAGCCTGGGTACTCTGGGGGTCTTGAGATGAGCACGTTGATTCGCTCGTTCGTGGTCGCGACGGCGGCCCTTGGTTCTTCGATGGCGGCCGCGCAGGAGAACGTGTTCGTCCTGTCCAGCGGGAACGCGTTGACCGATGACTCGGTGATCGTGGCGCTCGAGGCGATCGGCCATACGGCGACGCTCGGGCCGGAGTACTTCGAGTTCGATGGCAGCGATATCGACCAGTACACCGTGATCTACCTGCAGCCCAACCACAACTGGGCGTCGGGCGACATGCCCGGCTCGGGCCAGGCCAGCCTCATCGACTTCGTGTGCAAGGGCGGCGGCCTGCTGACCACCGAGTGGACCAGCTACAACGTCTACGTGCGTGGCACCTTCCAGGCGCTCGGGCTCATCGTGCCCAGCGACTACACGACGTGGAACACGATGAGCGAGGCGACGTTCACGCTCGACACGCCGGACCCGGTCATCAACGCCGGCCTGCCCGACCAGTTCACGTTCCCGCTGACGAGCCTCGCGGGCACCGAATCGCACATCGCGCCGCGCGAGGGCGCCACGAGCTTCTACACCACCTCGTCGTTTGCCGGCGGATCGGGCGTCGTTGGCTGGGACTGGGGCCTGGGACGCGTAGCGAGCTTCTCCACGGTCAACGGAACGCTGCAGGTGGGCGACGAGAACTTCCGCCGCCTGATCGGCAACCTGGCGATCTGGGCGGGCGACGCAAGCCCGGGTGGCGGACTGCCGTGCCCGGCCGACTGCGACGGCGATGGCACGACCACCATCTTCGACTTCCTGTGCTTCCAGAATCGCTTCGCGATGGGCGACACCGAGGCCGACTGTGATTGCTCGGGTGAGCTGAACCTGTTCGACTTCCTGTGCTTCCAGAACCTCTTCGCCCTGGGCTGCGACGAGTAGTTCTCAGGCGAGCGGCAGCTCCAAACCCACGCCCGCCAGGTCGTCGTGCAGGGCGATCAGGCGGGCGGTGTCGTCATCGGGCGGGCGGGTGTTGCCGACTTCGTCGATGAGGTTGCATACCGAGTAGCCCTTGCAGGCCTGCTCGTAGTGACGAAGCCATGCGTTGACCGGCTCGCTCGCCTCGGCAAGCTTCTCGAAGCTCAGCTTGGGCGTGCCCCGGATGCCGATGCGCCAGGGCTTGGGGCTGAGCCGAGCGCGGAAGCTCCGCTGGGCTCGGCATAAGCGCGCGTAGAGCGGGTCGGCGCCGAGCTCCTCCATGAGCTGATGGGCGTCGTCGCCGTCGGGCTCCATGCCCGGGCTGGTCAGCAGGTATCGCAGGCCAGCAGCGGTGCGATAGACTCGCGCGCCACGGCTGGCGTCCTGCCGGGCCCAGTGACGCAGGCGTTCGAGGGGCTCTTCGGTCGGATCGGTCGCCGGCTGCTTGCGACCGAGCAGGCGACCGAGCAGTCCGCCGCCGTTCGACGACGCGCTCGCCTCGAGGTCGACGTCGATGAACGCCAGCCGGGCGGTATTGAGCACGTTGGCGCCGTACCGGTTGATGGTGATCGCCGCGATGCGATCGCCGGCGTTGTCGCGCAAGTCCTGGACGATGGGCTCGGGGAAGTCGCGCTGCTGGTAGGCGTACTGGTGGATGACCTCGCCGTCGGACTCGATCTCTTCGGCGAGCAGCCGCCGGGCCTTTTCCTCGGCACGCTGGCGTGCGTCGTCGATGCTCGTCTCGGAGGAGGCCCACGCGCCGCGGCCGTAGCCATCGCGTTCGGCCTGCGCCCTTGCCCAGAATCGCGCCACTCTCATGCGATGCCCCCCGGATTGGTGGTCGGATTCGTCGATTCGGGGTAGCCTAGTGGCATGGGGGTGTGCTCGTCTGTCGTGGTGCTGCTTTCGGCGCTCGCCGGCCAGGTCGGTGAGCCTCGGCCGCCCGCCGCGCCGACCGAGCCCAGTTCACAGGAACGGCCCGCCGAGCAGCCGCTCGTGCCGTTCCCGCACCCGTTAATCACCGAGGTGCTGTTTGCCGTGCCGACCAGCGGCGGTGACGCGAACGGCGACGGGAAGCGGAACGCGACTGGCGACGAATTCGTCGAGCTGACCAATCCGCACGACGAACCCATCAACCTGGCGGGCTACCGACTCGTCGATCGGCACCGCGGGCAGGACGGCCGATTCGCGTTTACCTTCCCCGACCTGATGCTCGAGCCCGGGCAGACCGCGGTGGTGTTCAACGGACTAGGGGCAAGCTGGACCGGACCGGTCGGCGACACGCACCGCGCACCGCCCGGCCCGAATCCGCTGTTCGAGGGCGCGTTCGTCTTCACAGCAGGCGTGCAGTCCCGGTTCTTGGCATTGGCGAACACCGCCGACTTCGTGCTGCTGGAGAATGCGTTGCGCGTACCAGTGCACGTGGTGGTCTGGGGCGATCCCGATGAGGCTCCGCCCACCGAGGCCTACCAGACCGACACGATCACGAGCATCCCACGCGGGAGCGTGCAGCGGACCGAGGCGACCGGCGCGATGGCGGCCCACGACCGCATCGACGGGAAGACGTGCAGCCCGGGCGTGGCCTTCCCCAAGCGCCCGTCGCCGCAAGCCGAACCGGTCGAGACGCCCTGAACGCGTGAGCCCGGGCGGGGGTGGTGCGCGCTACGATCGGACCGACTGAGCCAGCGAACGTCCCCCTCGGAGCAGCGACCATGGCGTGGATCCCCAAGCCCTCGGCAACGACCCAGATCGAGCGGCGCGACGAGCCCTACCTGACCCAGGCCATGCGCGACGAGCTTCGCGAGCGCTATTTGCCGCGATTCGAGACCACGCTGGCCGCGCTGCTGCCCGCCCTGCACATGATCCAGCACGAATACCACTGGGTGCCGCCGCAGGCGATGGAAGAGATCGCCGAGTTCCTCGAGCTCTCGCCGGCGGACGTCATGGACACGGCCAGCTTCTACGAGGAGTACGCCCTGGCGCCGCGGGGCCGGCACGTCATCGGCGTGTGCCGCTCGATCGCGTGTGAGTTCTGCGGGCAGCCCGAGGTGAGCGAGGCGATCAAGGAAGCGCTCGACATCGACGTGGGCGAAACGACCAAGGACGACAAGATGTGCCTGGTCGAGCTGGAGTGCATCGGTTCGTGCGGCACCGCGCCGGTGGCGCTCTACGACGAGGAGCTGCACGAGCAGCTCACGCCCGAGCGAGCGGCCCAGCTTGCAAAGCAACTCCAGTCGTCCGACGACGCCCCCAGGGCCACGGGGCGCGAAGGCCTGAGCCCAGAAGCCGTCAGCATTCCGGACTGATCACGCGTCGATCGGAGGGGCGCCGTCATGCCCGGCCGCGTCTTGGGAAAGCTCGGCGTCGGGGAGATCGGCCGCCAGGCGGATGGCCCGCTCGAGTTCGTCGCTCCGCAGGCTCCCGATGAGCATGGACTTGTCCTTGTCGCCGGCGGTGTAGTGGACGTGCACGCCGCGGTCTCCGCTGACGTTCAGCACCCATCCGAACTTGCGAGAGATACGCACGCCCCAGCCGCCGCAATCCATGAGCGGGTTGTACGTGATGGCGCGGGCGTCGCGGACCTGCTCGATCGCCACGACGAATCGGAAGAAGACCAGCGCCCGCACGCGGATCTCTCGCTCGGTGACGGTCGTCCGCATCGGCAGTTGCATGAGCAGCAGCGGCAGGCCGAGGCCCAGCACGACGACCAGCGCGAGCGTGCTCGCGGACTGGCCGCTGCCGATCATGATCGCCAGGACGAGCACCACCGACGAGAGCGTCGAGATGGGGACGAGGTAGCGAACGATCGAGTTCTGGTGGAGGCGTTGCGTCTCGTGGAAGATCGCGTTTTCCTGCGTCGTCGGCATCGTCGGCCGCCCCCCCTGCGTTGCGTGCTCGCCCTTGTACTTCCGGGTCTGCTGCTCGTGCTTTCGGCGTGCGGCGGTCCCAGGCTGACGATCATCAACGAGTCGAGCGCCTGGCTGCGGCTGCACGCGGGCTCCGAAGTTGACGCCCGGCAAGCATACATGACTGGGCCGCTGGCCAGCGACGGTACGGTGACCTTCGGCGTGCCGCCGGGCGCCAGGCACGAGCAGCAGCTCGAACGCGGCGGCTCGATCTTCGTCCAGCGACGGCTGGGCGTGGTCATGAACCTCTCCGCCGGCCCGAAGCCGGGCAGCGGCGACACGCGGAACCCGTCGTTCAATACCGCCTTCAGCGTGCGGCTGCCGCCGCCCGGGCCGTACGTGCTCAGGATCACCGGCCAGCCAGGCACGGTCGAGATCACGCGCGTGGACGCCGACGGCCGGCCCCTGCCCGAGCAGCGCGCGAGCATCTTGCCGACGGCGGCGATGATGCACTGGGACGTGCTGCCTGCGCGGTAGCGCTCGCGCGCATCGACCGGGCGCGGATGCGCGCCGCGCGACTGACAGATCGGCAACGCCCCGTGTCTGCAAGTCGACGAAAAACTCCGTGATTGCGCCCGGACCTGCTCGCTCCTTGCAGTGCGGGACTTCGACTCCGTCGTCCCCCAACCAACGAAGGAGCAAGCCATGCTGACCCATGCACGCACGATCGTTTCCGCGACGACCATCCTCGTTCTGGCGGGTGCGTCGATCGGGTATGGCCAGACCATCACCTCCGTCGATCGCGTGAACGCGGAGGGCGAAACGGGCTATACCGGTGGCGTCCACTTCCCGAGCCTGCCGAAGGTCGACTCGTTCACGCTGACGTGCCCGAGCGACACGTTTTCCAAGGAGATCATGTCCGAGGCGACGGTGAAGTGGAACGCGTCCGTCGGTACCTCGGCCGGCGTCGAGTGGGGCCCGGTGAAGGCCTCCGTCGAAGCCCAGATGGGCGTGGAGATCGGCCAGAAGAAGACGATCACGCGCACGTACAACTACGGGCCCATTCCCTGGTACAGCCGCCGGTACTGCATCTTTACTTCCTATGGGATGTTCAGGATCAGGGGCACCGACCGCCGGGGTCGCGCCTTCGAGGTCAACATCTTTATCCCCGAGGGCACGTTCACCAAGACCACGCGCGTGGCGCCCGACTGCCCGTGCCCGGAGGTGTCGAGAGCGGCCGACGACGCTCGCCGGTACGCCGACCTCTTCCCGCCGGCCAGCCCGGTGCATCGCCTGGTCTCCCAGGGCGCCGACGCCATCGAGCTGGCGGGCCTGGGCGGCTACGACGCGCTCGCCAGCGGGCTCTCGCCGGCCGTCGCGCTCTTCGGCGAGGCCCTGTCGCACGGGGCCGACGAGTCGGTGCTCAACGGCGTCATGGTGACGGCATCGATGGCGCTCGAGGCGGGCATCGATCTCGAGCTTGCCTACCTGGAGGGCAGCGACCCGTCGACCGGCGGCGCGTACACCGATCCGGACGTCGTCGTCCCGACCGATGCGGCCGCGGCGGCACGCGACGCGCTCGACGCGGGCCGGGCCATCGCGCACGGCAGCGGTCCGTTCGATCGGTGGGACGAGGCGCTGCGCTGGTACGAGACCGGCGTGCGGTCGGTCTTTGCCGCCGGCGACGAGCTGGCCGTCCAGATGGAGGTCTCGGACTGCGCAGGCGAGGGATCGATCCCGGCCTCGTGCTGCGTGGCCGACCTCGACCTCGATGGCCGGCTGACCATCTGCGACTACCTGGTGTTCCAGAACCTGTTCGCCGCCGGCGACCTCACGGCGGACCTCGACGGCGACGGCGAGCTGAGCGCGTTCGACTTCTTCGCGTTCCAGAACGCGTTCGATGCGGGCTGCCCGTAGCCGACGACGCTCGGGCCGTTTGCGTGCGGTGGAGGCGGAACCGTCGGAGCCCAGCTTCGACGCACCGTCTTCGCCGCACGCTCTATGGCGGGCCAGATGGCGTGTTCTGCCAACGAACAGACTGGAAACACCCACAAAAAACGTGACCGACCCCTGCGAACGGCGCTCCTGGAAGTGTGGGATCTCGAACCGAGCATCCCCTCAACATCTCAAAGGAGCAAGCCATGCCGACCCATGCACGCACGATCGTCGGAGCGACCACACTCCTCGGCTTCGCGGGGGCATCAGTCGGGTATGGCCAAGACATCACCTCCATCGAGCGCGTCGGGATCTCGGGCCAGCCGTATAGCGGCCAAGTCTGGACCACGGACCTTCCGAAGGTCGACGCGTTTACGCTGCTCTGCCCGAGCGACACGTTCTCCAAGCAGATCATGTCCGAGGCCACGGTGCGCTGGAGCGCAACGCTCGGGACGTCGGCCGGCGTCGAATGGGGCCCGGTCAAGGCGGCGGTCGAGACGTCCATGGGCGTCGAGATCGGCGTCAAGAAGTCGATCACCCGGACGTACAACTACGGACCGATCCCGTGGTTCAGCCGGCGGTACTGCATCATGGTTGCTTACGGCAAGTTCCGCATCAAGGGCACCGATCGCAGCGGCAAGGCCTTCGACGTCAACGTCTACGTGCCTGAGGGCACGAAGACCGTCTTCGACCGCGTCGCGCCCGACTGCCCGTGCGACGAGGTCGCCGACGCGAGCGATGACGCCCGGCGCTACGCCGACACGTTTCCGCCCAGCAGCCCGGCCCACGCGCTCGTCATGACCGGGGCGTCGGCCATCGAAACGGCCGGACTCGGCGGCTACGACACGCTCGCCGGCGGGCTGGCCGCCGCGGTCGGCCCGTTCACCGAGGCACGGCTGCATGGCGCCGACGAATTCGTCCTCGACGACATCATGCGCAGGGCGTCGACGGCCCTGGATGTGGGCGTCGAGCGCGAGCTCGCGTTCCACACCGGCAGCGATCCGTCCACGGGCGGCTCGTACACCGACCCGGACGTGGTCGTCTTCACCGATTCGATGGTCGCCGCCCAGGACCACCTCGACCAGGCCCGCGCTCTGGCCCTGGTGCCCGGGCCGCTGGAGCGCTGGGTCGATGCGCTGCTCGAGTACGAGCTTGCCGTGCAGTCGGTCTTCGCCGTTGATGACGAGATCGTCCTGCTGATGGAAGACGATGCGTGCACGAGCGAGGGCTCGATCCCCGGCTCGTGCTGCCTCGCGGACCTCGACCTCGACGGCCGACTGACCATCTTCGACTTCCTGGTGTTCCAGAACCTGTTCGCCACGGGCGACCTCACCGCCGACTTCGACGGCGATGGATCGCTGACGCTGTTCGACTTCCTGGCGTTCCAGAACGCGTTCGACGCCGGCTGCCTGTGAAACCGTGAGAGCCCCACGAGCCTCGATCCCTCTCTCCGGGCGCCCGCGGCCGACCGGCCTCGGGCGCCCTTCTGCGGCTACTTCCGCAGCCGCCAGAGCGCTTCGGCGTGCGCACGCACGTGCGCGGGCCGCTGCGCGTAGAGCCGGTGGCCGAGGTCGAACGCCTCGGCCTCCAGCGTCCGGCAGCGTGCCGCGATGCGCTCGTGGAGCTCGGCGCGATGCGCATCGTCGATGGCCGGCCCCGCGGCATCGATCGCGTCGGCCAGCACCCTCAGATCGTGATGATCGCCCAAGAGGTCGCTCAACAGCTTGGCCTGCTCGCGGACGGGCTCGATGACCGGGCGGAAGAGGCCGCGGAGCAGACGCAGGTGGGAACGGTTGTACTTCACACGCTTGCGCCAATCGTGGAGGCGCTCGGTCGTTGGCCTGGCCTGGGCCTCGTGCATATCCGACTGGCAGCGGGCGTAAGCCTTCTCGAGGCCCGGGCCGAGGACGTCAAAGCCGCGGGCGTCGAGCGTCCACTTGCGGGCTCGCTTCCTGGCCTCTGCCATGCGCTCGACGAATGCTTCCAAGCGCTCGACGGCGTCGGACGCCAGCTCGGCGCGTTCGGTCGCGAGCGCAGCGCGGACCGCAGCGAACGACTCGGCGTCGTCCCGGGTCAATTCATCGAACGCGTCGAGCACGGTCGTCGCGTCGCGCAGATCGGCCAGCAGCCGGGCGGCGGCGCGGAAGGCGGCGTTCTCACGCTGGTAGCCGTCGAAGCTCGGGCGCACAAGGCGGAGCAGTGCACGGAGTTCCTTGCAGCGCTTGCGCGCCGCGTGCACGGCCAGGTCAATGTCCTCGCGTGGGGCGTCGGCGGAGCGTGCTTCTTCAACGACGGCGATCGCCTTGTCGAGGCGCTCGACCGCGATGCGCCGCACGCCGGCGCGGACCTTCTCGGCTGACTGGAACTGGAACGCCACCACGCCCTCCCACGGAAAGGCTAGCCGCTCAGCGTGCTGGTGGACCGGCCTAGCTGTGCAGGCCGGGGACCTTGCCCTGCCGACGCTCGGCGCTGTAGCGGTTCAGGGCGTTCTCGATGATCGGGTGGGCCGCCTCGGCGGGCATGATCTCGTCGACCTCGACGTCCTTGCTCTCGAGGACCTTGTAGTCCTCAAGGAAGCGCTTGAGCATCTTGAAGGTGTGCCGCGGGAAGTCGCTGGCGCTCTTGTAGTCGTCGTAGATGGGGTCCTGCTCGAGCACGGCGATGATCTTGTGGTCGGCCTGGCCCTCGTCGATCATGCTCATGAGCCCCACCGCCCGCGCCTGCACGAGGCACATGGGCACGACCTCCTCGGCGCTGAAGACCAGCACGTCGAGCGGGTCGTCGTCGTCGGCCAGCGTCTGGGGGATGAAGCCGTAATTGGCCGGGTAGTAGACGGCGCTGGACAGCACGCGGTCGAGCTTGAGCATGCCGCTGGTCTTGTCCAGCTCGTACTTGTTGTGGCTGCCCTTGGGGATCTCGATGACCGCGCGGAAGTGCCCCGGGAGGGGGTGGGTGCCGGAGCCGGGGGTGACGTCGTGCCAGGGGTGGATCATGGGCATGGAGGGTAGGGGGAATCTGGTCGGGCGGATGGTCTCGCAGCGGAGGCTCGCACGGCGCAGGCTGCCAGTTCCCGCCGATGAAAACTGGCATCGGCGACCGCCAGCCGCGACTCCAGCCAAAGTCATGCTGGCCGAACGGGCCCCACGGGTGGGATCCCGTCAGGACCCTTCCTCGGGATGCCCGAGCGTGCGTGGAGCGAACGAGCCCACGTGGCCTTGTTCCCAGGGGGGCCCGAGCCAGTTCGAAAAGGGCAACGGTCGCTGGCTCAGGAGCGAAGGCCTGAGCAGTGGGCCGACATCGGCCAATCGTCGTTGCAAGCGAGATCAACGCAGGGGCTGCCGGCAGGGAAAGCTCGGTGGAAGTGGGCAGGCCCGGCGAGGTTGCCTCGTGCCTCCCACTCGCAAGATGTTGTGGCTTCCAAGAATCAACCCTACCATGGGCGGAGCCAAGCCGTTTTCTCACCCGGAAGCCAGCCCGCGTGATCTGCCCCTATTGCAGCCATAACGACGACAAGGTCATCGACTCGCGGCCGGCCGAGAGCGGGCGGGCCATCCGGCGGCGGCGGGTGTGCAACCAGTGCGACCGGCGGTTTACCACGTACGAGCGGGTCGAGCAGCAGGCGCGGCTGGCGGTCGTCAAGCGCGACGGCAGCCGCGTGCCCTTCGACCCCGACACCGTGCTGCGGGGCATCCAGGCGGCCTGCGGCAAGCGGCCCATCCCCGAGGCGGCCAAGGCGGGCATCGTCGAGGCCGTCGAGGACGAACTCCACCAGGCCTACGAGCAGGAGGTCGAGAGCAGCGTCATCGGCGAGCTGGTGATGGCCCGGCTGCGCGAGGTCGACGAGGTTGCCTACATCCGCTTCGCCAGCGAGTACCACCAGTTCATGAGCGTGACCGAGCTGCAGCGCGAGCTCGACCAGCTCCGGACGCGGCCGAAGGACGTGAAGGACCAGAAGGCGCTCTTCGACACGACCGGCGATGGTGCGGCCCCGCCCCGCCGATAGGATTGAGCATGGACCAGCAACGCACGGACGGCGTCGGTGTTCGGAGGATGCGGATGCTCGCGCTGGGCGCGATCGTCGCGTCGGTGACGGCCTGCTCGAGCACGCCGCCGCCCAGGCCGTTGCCTGAGCCGCGGTCGCAAACCGGGTCGCAACAGAAGACGCAACAGGCCCCGCAACAGACGAGGCAGCTCGCCGAGCGCCCGAGGGCGGCCGAGCCCGAGCGCGTCGATGCGTCGAGGACCGAGGTCCAGGCCGCGCCCGATCCCACCCCGCTCGGGCCCGCGCGCTCGGCCGGCGAGACGGGCCCGCCGCAGTGGTTCCGCGAGGGAGCCTTCGAGATCGACGGCCGCGAGCACCGGGCGTTCGCCGTCACCGCCGGCGACGTGCGGCAGGCCCGGGGCCAGGCGATGGCGCTGGCCTACGAGCGGTACCCCCGGGGCCACGTGGCGGCGCACGAGGCGGTGCGGCAGGCCGACGGGAGCTGGCGGTTCTACGTGCTGATGTCCGCCGGGGGCTGATGGCAGCGGGCGGGTAATCTCGGCGGCCCCGATGGCTCGATGTCTTTCCGGTCCGTGCTATCTTGCGTGGGCACCTTGCGCCCGGAGGCATCATGTCCGACTCAACGCCGACGCTCGATCAGCCGCAGGTAGACCAAGCCCCGCAGGAAGCCGTCCTCGACGAGGCGGTCGGCCGCGGCGACGGCGGCGTGTGCACCGAGTGGCTCGAGAGCGCGAGCACCGAGCAGACGGTCCACGCCGTGAGCGCGATGGACACCGGCGAGCAGGCCAAGCTGCTCGCGCTGCTGCCCGCCGAGTCGGCCGCCGAGGTGTGCGAGGCGCTGCCGCGCGTGCAGGCGGCCGGGGCGCTGGGCGCGCTGGGCGTTCTCGACCAGGCCAAGGCCGCCGGCATCCTCGAGGCCATGACCAGCGACGACCGGGCCGACCTGGTCGCCGCTATCGACGAGGACGAGGCCCACACCATCCTGGCGGCCATGCCCGCCGACGTCGCCGACGAGACGCGGCGGCTGGCCAGCTACGACGAGGACTCGGCCGGCGGGCTCATGCTCACCGAGTTCCTCGCGTTCGACGAGTCGATGACCGTGCGCGACGTGCTGGCGGACATGGAGGAGAACGCCGAGCGCTACCGCGACTACAACATCCAGTACTCGTACGTGGTCGACGCGGGCGGCGCGCTCCGCGGCGTCATCCCCATCCGCCGGCTGCTGATGGCCCGGCGGATGACGCCGGTGGCCGAGATCATGATCAAGGACCCGGTGTCCGTCGCCGACACGACGGACTTCGACGCGCTGCGCGGGGTCTTCGACGACCACGGCTTCCTGGCGTTCCCGGTGGTCGACGAGCAGCAGCGGCTCCTGGGCGTGGTCGAGCGCAGCGCGGTGAGCGAGGCGGCCCTCGAGGACGCCGACGACATGTACCGGGCCAGCCAGGGCATCGTGGGCGGCGAGGAGCTCCGCTCGATGCCGCTAACGCTGCGCAGCCGGCGGCGCCTGGCGTGGCTGAGCATCAACATCGTGCTGAACATCGCCGCCGCGAGCGTCATCGCGTTCCATCAGGAAACGCTCGAGGCGGTGATCGCGCTGGCCGTCTTCCTGCCGATCATCTCGGACATGAGCGGGTGCTCGGGCAATCAGGCCGTGGCGGTGAGCATGCGCGAACTGACCCTCGGCGTGACCCGGCCGCGCGACATCTTCCGCGTGCTCTTCAAGGAGTGCAGCGTCGGCATCATCAACGGCGTGGTACTCGGCATCCTGATCGGCGGCGTGGCGTTCCTGTGGAAGGGCAACCTGGCGTTGAGCGCGGTCGTCGGCGTGGCGCTGGCGGCCAACACGCTGATCGCCGTGTGCATCGGCGGCGGCGTGCCGTTGCTCTTGAAGGGCTTCAAGACCGACCCGGCCCTGGCCAGCGGCCCCATCCTGACGACCATCACCGACATGTGCGGCTTCCTGATCGTCCTGAGCCTGGCCAGCGCGATGATGGCCTACCTGACCTGATCGATCCGGACCCAGAGGAGCGGCGGGCGGACCACTAGCGGACGATGGGCGGGCGACCGGCGGACGAAAAGTCTGGCGGGCGAATCCCAACTACTTGGCGACGCACCCCCGACTCTGGGAGAACCCGCTATGCCCGCTGCCATGACCTGCTGCCACGCCGCCCCCCCGCCGCTGCCCGCCGAAGCCGCCCAGACCACGGACGTGCCGCGGGATGCGAAGCGTCGCGGCCGCTGCCAGGCCATGACCGCCTCGCCCGGCCGGGCGATGATGATCGTGATGACCCTCGCGACGGCGCTGGCAACGGTGGTCGCCATCGGGCAGCTCGCCGAGGGCGGCTCGGGCGAGCAGGCCGGCGAGACGCTGTTCGTCGTCTCGGCATTCAACCTGGTCTTCACGGCGCTCTTCGCGCCGCTGGTGGCGATCTTCACGCTGCGAGCCGGATTCTGCCGTGCGATCCGTGCGTTCTTCGGCACGATCTTCACGGGCATCGGCCTGACGCTGGGCCTGCTCTTCATGAGCGTCGTCATCCTGTTCGGCCTGGCGGCGATCTTCGGGTAGCCGGACGGCCGAAGGGCCCGGGTCGAGAAGATCCTGACGGACCGATACAGTTCTCGGTGTCGGACCCATCGACGAAACAAGCCAAGGCCGAGGCCGGTCGCGCGAACGGCAGCGCGACGCCAAGCTCTCCTGACCAAGCAAGGTCCAGCGCGAGCCCCAACGCCAGCCCAGTCACGCCCAGCGAGCACATCGCCGACATCATCGAGCGCGACGGCACGACGGCGAGCTTCGAGTTCTTCCCGCCCAAGAACGCGGAGGCCGCCGAGAAGCTGTACCAGGCCATCAGCGAGCTCGAGGACCTGCGCCCGAGCTTCGTGTCGGTGACGTATGGCGCCGGCGGCAGCACGCGGGAGCTGACGCGGGAACTCGTCCTCCGCATCCGTCGAGAGACGCCGCTGCACCCGATCCCCCACATGACGGGCGTGTGCCACACGCCCCGGGAAGTCGACGAGATGCTGGAGGGATACGCCCGTGCGGGCGTGCGCAACATCATGGCGCTCGGCGGAGACCCACCGCTCGACGGCGGCGCGCCAAGCGGCCGGCGGAAGGGCGAAGACCCCTTCGCGCACTTCCGCTACGGCGCCGACGTCGTCCGCGCAATCCGCTCGTACTCGGACAACAACCTGGGCAAGGATCGCACCTTCGGCATCGGCGTGGGCGGGTACCCCGAGGGCCACGCCGCCACGCCCAACCGCCTCAAGGAAATGGACCACCTCAAGGCCAAGGTCGACGCGGGGGCCGACTTCATCATCACCCAGCTCTTCTTCGACAACCACGACTTCTACGACTTCCGCGAGCGGTGCGAGCTGGCGGGCATCAAGGTCCCGATCATCGCGGGCATCATGCCCATCACCAGCACCAAGGGCATGGGCCGCATGGCCGAGCTGGCCGCGGGCAGCCGCTTCCCGGCGCCGTTGCTGCGGGCGCTCCGGCGCGCGGGCGACGAGCCCGACCTCGTCCGCCGCGTGGGCCTGCACTGGGCCACCGAGCAGTGCCGAGACCTGCTCGACCACAAGGTCGCCGGCCTACACCTCTACACGCTCAACAAGAGCACGGCCACGCGGGAGATCTACCGGACGCTGGGCGTCAAAGACTCGCGGTCGTTCTCTTGACACGCGACCGCCTGAGCGTGCCGGCCGAGCGAGCCGCGCGAGCCATGCTGGGCTGGACGCTGCACCGCCGGCTGGCAGACGGAGCCGTCCTCGTCGGGCGCATCGTCGAGACCGAGGCCTACCTGGGCGTCGACGACGAGGCCAGCCACACGTACATGGGAAGGCGCACCGAGCGCAACGAATCGATGTACGGCCGGCCCGGCACGGCGTACGTCTACTTCACCTACGGCATGCACTGGTGCATGAACGTCGCGTGCGCGAGCGAGGGCGACCCACAGGCCGTGCTGCTCCGAGCGATCGAGCCGGTCGAAGGAGCCGATCGCATGGACGAGCTGCGGCGTGTTAACCCCAAGGCCGCCGCGTCGCTGCCCGAGCACAAGCTCGGCTCGGGCCCGGCCAGGCTGTGCGCGGCGATGGGCATCGACCGCGCGAGCAACGGGCTCGACCTGCTGTCGCCGGCCCGGAACGGAAACGCCCTCTGGCTCGAGCCGGGCGATGAACCGAGCGACGTGCTGGCGGGCCCCAGGATCGGCATCGACCGCGTCGGCGAGCGCTGGCGGACCGCCGCGCTGCGGTTCGGCGTGGCGGGCAGCCGGTCGCTCAGCCGGCCTTTCCCCTGAGCATTGGAGATACGGGGCGTCTGTTCGGGCCTTGTCGGGAGTTGGGGGGATTCACCTTCGTGAGCCGATACAGGGGGCGCCCGCGTGTACCATGCTCCGCAGGCCGGGAATGAGCCGGCCCCCCAGGCACGTTTGGATAGGTATGGACGAGCTCATCGACTGGCAGCGGATGCGGACCCTGGCGCCCTTTTCGCCCGAGGCGTTTCGCTTCGTGCAAGAGGGCCTGCAGCACACGCTGGAGAAGGGCCGGGGCGACGAACTGCCCGGTCCGTCTTCCGACGAGGCTTCCGAGCAGGCCGCCCACGAGCAAGCCGAAGCCGACCTCGACCTGACGCTGCTCAGCGAAATCGCGGGCATCGATCAGGACGAGTTGGACGAGATCGCCGCAGTCCAGAGCCGGCACGTGAGCGGGCAGGAGCTTTGCCTGGGCCTTCGCTCGCTCGCGGTCGAGAAGTACGGCCTGCTCGCGCACACGGTCCTCCGGGGCTGGGGCGTGCGCAGCACCGAGGACTTCGGCAAGATCGTCTATGCGATGGTCGATACCGGGCTGCTCCGTACCAGCGAGGACGATTCGCTCGACGACTTCCGCGGCGTGTACGAGTTCGAAGAGGCCTTCGACGGCCCGCTCGATCGCACGAGTCGCGGCCCCAACGCCGCTGCCCCCGACGTCGAAGGGGCGGGCGGGGTTGGCTAAGCGCCCCGCCGCACCGGCCCGCGAAGAGCCGGACCCAGCGCCGGACGAATCGGCGCAACCACTCAACAAGCAGCCGTGGTACTCGCGGCACCTGTGGCAGATACAGCCGATCCGCGACGTGCTGCTGTTGCTGTCCGTCTTCGGCGTGCTCTACCTCGGGTACGTGCTGCGAACGGTGACGGTGCCGCTGCTGCTGGCATTGCTGCTGGCGTACCTGCTCGAGCCCGTCGTGTGCCGGCTCGAGAAGTCAAAGCACTTCACGCGTCAGGGCGCGGTGTCGGGCATTCTGGTGGCGGTCGTCGTGTTCGTGGCGGTGCCGGCGGCGCTCGCGACGGCGTTCGCGGTCGTGCAGGGCGTCAGCTTCGCGCAAACGGTCGTCGACAGCGTGGACCGCATCACGACCGTCAGCACGTACGTCAAGGACCACGAAGACAACGTGCTGCCCCGCTACGACCGGGAAGAGCAGACGATCGCGTTCTTTTCCGTCGAGCCAGCGCCCGAATTCGAGGAAGGGCCGCCGGCCCCGCCCGATGGAATCGATGATGAACCGGAACAAGATTCGCCGGCCCTCGTTGAGACACGACTGAACACGGCCGCGAGTCTCAAGGCCGAGCGAGCGTTCGACGGGCTGCCCGACGTGCTGAAGCCGGTGGTGTACGGCTATGCGCGGCGCACTGTCACCACGACCGGTACTGGCGACGAGGTCGACGGTCCGGTCGACACCGTCGCCCAGCTCTCCGATTGGGCCCTCGGCATCGTGCGCGGCAACGCGGCCCGCATGACCGATGCCGCGGTCGAGGGCGGGCGCATCACGCTGGCGACCGGCCTGGCGACGGTCACCACGCTGGGCATGCTGCTCTTCGGACTCTTCCTGACCGGCTTCTTCTTCTACTTCCTCTCGACCGGGTACGCCCACGTGCGCGGCTTCGGCTACGAGGTCTTGCCGCACCGCTATCGCGACCAGATCGTCGACCTGCTGCGGCAGATGGACCGTGTGGTCGCCGGGTTCGTCCGCGGGCGCATCACGATCGCGATCATCCAGAGCGTGATCTTCACGATCCTGTACTGGCTCATCGGCGTGCCGGCCCCGCTGATCTTCGGACCGCTGGTCGGCATCCTGAGCATCGTGCCGTACGTCGCGCTCCTGGGCATCCCGATGACGATCATCGCGCTGGCCATCGACAACAGCGGGTGGTTCGCCTTCCAGCAGACCTGGTGGTGGACGCTGGCGGCGCCGGTGGCGATCTACTTCGCGGGCCAGGCCGTCGACGACTACCTGCTGACGCCGGCCATCCAGGGCAAGGCAACCAACATGGACACGCCCACGATCCTGTTCGCCTCGCTGGCGGGCGGCATACTTGCAGGCATCTACGGCCTCTTGCTGGCCATCCCCGTGGCGGCGTGCGTCAAGATCCTGCTGCGCGAGGTGTTCTGGCCGAGGTTCAACGCGTGGCTCCGGGGCGAAGAGAAGGATTTTCTACCGCTGAAGCGATAGGGTTGGCCGATCTCGCTTGAGCATCCACGTGCTCGGCAACTCGTTCGTTCCACCGGGGGAAACAACATGAGCCAGGTTCCGCCAGCCCAGCCGGGTCCCGCAACTTCGGATCCGAGCGCGGTCCGTACCGCGATCCTCGTCTCGGCCATCTTCAACATCCTGTCGGCCGTCGGCTGGGCGTGGACGTGCATCGGCCTGGTGCTCAGCGTCCCGCTGGTGATCCTGGCGGTCTTCGAGATCATGCACTTCAACGCGCTAGGCAAGCCGCCCTACGGCCCCAAGCGCAGCCGGACGCAACTCCTTGGCATCCTGGAGATCTGCACGATCCTCGCGGGGAACCTCATCTCGCTCATCTGCGGCATCATCGTGCTGGCGATGCTCGATAAGGTTCGCGACTAGCTGCGACGCCGGTCAAGATCAGCCTTGGCACCAAGGTGCCGGGCTTGTCCATCGGCGTGCGCCATCTCTGCCTACTTCCGCTTCTTCCGCTGCTTGAAGCCCTTGGGCTTGCCGCCCTTGGTGCTCTTGCGGCGGGCGATCGAGGGCATCATGGCGGCTGCCGCTGCGGCGTCGGCCTGCCCGCCGGCGCTCTGGGCCATGTGGGTCATGGTGCTCATCTTGCTGCGGGCGCTCATGTCGCCCATGCCCTTGGTGAGCTGGTTGATGGTGTTGAACTGCTTGACGAGCTTGCCCACCGTCGCCTGATCGACGCCTGCGCCCTTGGCGATGCGACGCTTGCGGGAGTTGTCGATGAGCTTGGGCTTCTTACGCTCCTGCTCGGTCATCGACTGGATCTGAGCTTCGACCCGGTCGAGTTCTTTGTCGTCGATGTTCACGTCCTTGAGCGCGCTGCCCACGCCGGGGAGCATGCCGAGCACCTGCTTCATGGGCCCCAAACGACGGATGGTCTTGAGCTGCTTGAGGAAGTCGTCCATGCCCAGCTCGCCGCGCATCATCTTGTTCTGCAGCTTCTCGGCTTCCTCCTCGGTGACCTCCTGCTGGGCCTTCTCGACGAGGCTCACCACGTCGCCCATGCCCAGGATGCGCCCCGCGAAGCGCTCGGGGTGGAAGGGCTCCAGCGCGTTCAGGCCCTCGCCCGTGCCCACGAAGCGGACGGGCGCGCCGGTGACTTCTCGCACGCTCAGCGCCGCGCCGCCGCGTGTGTCGCTGTCGAACTTGGTGAGGATCACGCCGTCGATGCCGAGCTGCTCGTGGAAGGCCTTCGCGCTGCGCACCGCGTCCTGGCCGGTCATGCTGTCGACCACCAGGAAGATGTAGTGCGGGTTGCACGCGGCCTTGACCTTCTTGAGCTCGCCCATCAGGTCGTCGTTGACGTGCAGGCGGCCGGCGGTGTCGAGGATCGCCACGTCGCTGGCGTTGGCCCGGGCCTGCTTGAGCCCGCGTTTGCACACGTCGACCGCCACGCCCACGCGCTCGCCGTACGCACCGATCTGGTCGAGCTCGCCGTGGAACTGCACGGGGGCGCTGCCGGGCAAGTCACCAGCCTGGGCCGCCACGGTTTGCAACTGCTCGACGGCGGCGGGCCGCTGCAGGTCGGCGGCGACGAGGGTGCTCGACAGGTCCTTCTTGCGCAGCCACGCGGCGATCTTGCCGCACGTCGTCGTCTTGCCGCTGCCCTGCAGGCCGCACATCATGATGACCGTCGGTCCGGGGCTCACGGTGTGGATGCCCGGGTCGCTGGCCTTGCCCGGCTCGCCGCCCAGCAGCTCGACCAGGCGGTCGTGGACGATCTTGATCATCTCTTCGCCGGGCTTGACGCTCTCGGTGACCCGCTTGCCCAAGGCGTCCTGCACGACCTCGCCGGTGAACTTCTCGACGACCTCGAGCGCGACATCGGCCTCGAGCAGGCTCTCGCGGACCTGGGCCATCGCGTCGCGGACGTTCTTCTCGGAGATCGACCCCTGGCCGGAAAGGTTGCGGAGCGCGGACTGGAAGCCTTCGGTGAGTCGTTCGAGCATGGGTGTCCTTCGGGCGGCCCTTCGAGATCTTCGGGAACGGCGAGCGGTGGAGCGAGCGGTGGAGATTGTAGAGGGCACCGGCCGGTGCGCCCGTCCTACCGTTTGCCCGGATGGACAGCACGCCCTCTTCCCCCACCGCCGCCGCGAACCCCGCCGCCGTCGAGCGACCGCTACGCCTGGCCGCCATCGACGTGGGCACCAACTCCATCCGCCTGCTCATCGCCGAGCGCGACGAGGAGGGCGGCTACCGCGTGCTGGACGAGGAGAAGGTCAGCCCGCGCCTGGGCCACGGCATGGCCGAGACGGGCCTGATCGCCCCCGACCGCATGGAAGAGGCCATCGACGCCGTCGAGCGGATGAAGCAGATCGCCCTGGGCTACGGCGTGGCCGAGGTCCGGGTCATCGCCACCAGCGCCGTCCGCGAGGCCAGCAACGGGCACGAGTTCGTGAGCGGCGTGCAGCGGCTGAGCAACCTGCGGACCGAGGTCATCGGCCACGAGGACGAGGGCCGCCTGGCCCACAAGAGCGTGGCGGCCGCGTTCGACGTCACCAAGCTGCCGTTCGCCGTCGCCGACATCGGCGGCGGCTCGACCGAGGTCGTCTTCAGCCGCGGCGGCGCGGTCGAGAAGGTCGTCGGGCTCAAGCTCGGGGCGGTGCGCGTCGCCGACATGTTCGGCGGGGCGGGCGCCAGCGAGCCCAAGGCCTTCGACGAGATGCGCCAGTACCTCAAGGGCGCCATCGAGACGGCGATCGGCAAGATGCCGCTCAAGGCCAAGGTGCTGTTTGGAACCGGTGGCACGTATGGCGCCCTGGCGTCGATCCAGATGGCCAAGGAAGGAGTCAGCGCCGATAGCGTACAGGGCCACCGCCTGACCCGCGAGCAGGTCACCAAGACGCTCACCAGGCTGCGGGCCGCGCTCGAGAAGGGCGAGTCGGTCGCAGGGCTGAACAAGGACCGCTACGACATCATCCTGCCCGGCGCCGCCATCGTCGAGGCGCTGATGAAGGCCCTCAAGGTCGACGAGCTCGTCGTCCACGACCGGGGCATCCGCGACGGGCTCATGCTCTCGATGCTCGAGGGCCATACCGCCGCCACGCGCGGCCGCGGCGCCCCGCCGGCCACGACGCCCACGCGCATCTCGCTGGGCAGCCGGGCCGAGAGCGTCCGCCGCTTCGCCCGCAAGTGCCGCTACCACGAGGCCCACAGCGAGCACGTGACGCAGCTCGCCCTCGAGATCTTCGACGAGCTCCAGCAGCAGCTCCCAGCCGTCGCCAAGGAGCTGGGCAAGAAGCACCCCAGCCACCCGCTCGCGCTCGACCACGAGACGGCGATGGACGACGAGGGCCGGGCCGTGCTCGAGGCGGCCGGCGTCTTGCACGACATCGGCTACCTGGTAAACCACAGCAAGCACCACAAGCACAGCTACTACATCATCGCCAACGGCGAGCTCGACGGCTTCACGCCCAGGGAGCGCGAGCTGATCGCCAACATCGCCCGCTACCACCGCCGCAGCCACCCCAAGAACAGCCACGAGCCGTACGCCGCGATGGACAACCACGACCGCAAGATCGTGCGTCGCCTGGCGGGCATCTTGAGGGTTGCCGACGGGCTCGACCGCACGCACACGCAGGTCGTCGAGCGCGTCACGGTCAAGATCGAGGCCCGCGACGGCTGCGAATACCCGAACGCCGCCGTCTTCACCGTCGAATCGCCCAGCGACGTCAGCACCGACCTCTGGGGCGCCCAGCGCAAGTGCGAGCTCTTCCGGACCGCATTCAACCTGCGGTGCGAGTTCGAGGTGGGCTAGGTGGCCGACAAGCGAGCGCACCTGCGGGATGCCATGCTCGACGCAGACTTGGCCATGCTGCCCGATGCGGTGCGGCGATGGCGGCCCATGGACGAGCTCCGAGCGGCGCGAGCAACGTGGATCGACCAGCAGCTCTCCTGGTGCAACGATCGCAAGGTCGCCGTCAACCGTGCGACGAACCTCTTGGTTGGCGCGCCGCGCGACTTCTTGAACGTCGTCATCGACGCCGCCGGAGCGCGAACGCTCTGTGGCATCCGGCACTACGGGGGCGATGGGAATCGACCGTTCGTCGATCTCGTGGCCACGACGGATGCACATGCGTGGACGGGCGATCGTCTCGCAGAAACCGCCACCGCGGCGATGGCAGCGTACCCGGCGTTCGAGCCGCCGATGGTGCGGATACCCGTCGCCGGCAGTACGCCTCTACCGCTGCCGCCCGGCTGGGTCGCCGAGGTCGACCAGGCTCTGATCGGCGCAACCATCGGCGAGATGCTGGAACGAGCACCTGCAACCGAGTTGCCGTCGGTCGTGCTGCGGGACGCGACGGTCGACGACGCCATGGAGTTCGAAGCCGACAGTTACGACGCGTTCCAAGATCGTAACGCGGCCCTCCAACAAGTCATCCGTCCCTCCGGCCGCGACGAGATCGAGGCGTGCGCGAACGAGGGACGCGTGCTGCACTGGTTTCTCCGGGACGAGCCGGGCACCCCCGCGGGATTGCTGTGCATCCAGCGGATCGACTTCCATGCAATGGACGGGTACCTCGTGGTCGAGGAGTGCGTCGCCGGGTGGGCGGCCGGCCGGCGATCCGCGGCCGCCGCGCAGCGTGAGCTCGCCCGCACGCTCGTCGCCGACGACGGGGCGAACGCCTCGCTCCCGATGTTCGGCACCATCATGGGCGAGAACGCGCCCAGCCTCGCGACCGCTCGCCGGTCGGGACGCGAGGTGATCGGCGCAGTCTGGTTCGTGCAGCGCGACGCCGAGAGCCGACGTCTCACGCCTCGGCCGCTTTGATGAGATCGAGCACGAATTGCTCGAACGCCTCGTCACGCGTCGCCTGGTCGGGCATGCGCAGGATGGCCGAGGGGTGGATGGTGCCCAGGATGATGGCACCCCACTGCTCGCTGTCGATCAGCTCGCCGCGCTGTTGCGTCACGCGATAGGTTCGCCCGAGCAGGGCCTGTCCCGCCGTCGCGCCGAGTGCGACGATGACCCGCGGCGAGACCTGCTCGATCTCGCCGCGCAGCCAGGGCAGGCAGGCCCGCACCTGCGAGACCGTCGGCTTCATGTGGATGCGGCGCTTCCCCCGCGCTTCGTGGCGGAAGTGCTTGACCGAGTTGGTCACGTACACGGTCGAGCGATCGATGCCCGCGGCCGCGAGCGCCTCGTCGAACAACCGACCGGCCGGGCCGACGAAGGGGCGGCCGGCCACGTCCTCCTCGTCGCCCGGTTGTTCGCCGACGAACATCAGCCGCGCGTCCGCCGGCCCTTCGCCGAAGACGGTCTGCGTGCCGACGTCGCAGAGCTCGCAGCCCGCGCACTGCCTCGCCGCGCTCCTGAGCTGGGGCAGCGAGCGGTGGCCCTTGGGCGGCAGGAACGCCTCGGCCCCCGGGTTCTCGTCCTTCTGCCGCGCCATCATGGTCTTCACGCGCTCAGGCGCCTCGCGCAACAGCTCATCGATGATGCCCGTCTCGGGCATGGTCGACCAGTACCGCCGCGGCATCTCCTTGAGCATGGCGTTCGTCTTGATGCGGGCAGGGTTGAAGATGTTGCGATAGTAGGTCTTCCACAGCTCTTCCATCCCATCACGGGCATCTAACGGGTCGCGGTCGACGCCCGGGCCATAGGTCAGGCTCCGGCCGTCCCAGTCGGCGCTCTGGTGGGGCGTGAAGATGGTCCAGCGCATCACGCCGAAGCGGCGGGCGAAGAAGGGGCCCACCAGCGGCAGCACGCGGTGCTCGGGCCGATGCCAGGAGATATACCGCTCGCCGCCTTCCCCCTCGACCTTCCGGAACCGCACGAACGCCTTGGCCTTGTGCGCGTCGAAGCGGACCTGCTTGTGCATGACCTCGAACGGGCGCACGTCCGGGTCGGCCGCGTCGTCGAGCAGGCCGCGGTCGCCCTCGACGCCGATGCGCCAGACGAGGCGGTACAGCACGTTCCACCGCTGCTCGTCGCGGTGGCAGGCGACGACCCTGGCACGATCGAGGAAGGCCTTGGGCAATCGCACGGCCGGCGCATCGTCGACCCGCTCACCATCATCGCCGAACAGCGACCCGCCCCCCGCAGCATCGCGCCACGCGACCTCATCGGGAGGCACGCGGCGGTGCAGCAGCGTGCGGGCCCGCGCGCACCAGGCCTCGAAGTCGTGCTCGACGCCCACCCCCACGCTCACCCCCACGCTCACGACGATCACGCCGTCTGCTCCAGCTGGTCGACGGTGAGCCGCCGCGTGAACAGCCGCATCTGCTGGTCGCTCGGCTTGAACCGCTGCACCAGCAGCTCGGGCTTCTCCCTGATCACCTCGCCGCCCGGCACGCGGATGAACGGGCCGGCCCGGTTCATCGGCGTCCGCATCGCCCGCAGGTCGGCCTCGCGGACCCTTCTCCGCTTCCTCAGCTTCAGGATCCGCCCGACCGTCCGCGTGCCGAAGCCGGGGACTCGCAAGAGGTCGCGCTTGGGCGCCGTGTTGACGTCGACGGGGAAGAACGCCGGGTGCCGCAGGGCCCACGACAGCTTCGGGTCGTGCTCCAGGCTCAGGTCGGGGGCGTCGGCCGTCGTCAGCTCGCCGGCGTCGAAGCCGTAGAACCGCACGAGCCAGTCGGCCTGGTACAGCCGGTGCTCGCGGATGAGCGGCGGGGTCATCGCGGGCAGGTCGCCGTCGGCGCCCAGGACCGGGCTGTACGCCGAGTAGTAGACGCGCTTGAGCCGCTGGCCGGCGTACAGGTTCGACGCGGTCGTCAGGATGTCGCGGTCGGTCGAGGCCGACGCCCCCACCACCATCTGCGTGCTCTGGCCGGCGGGCATGAACCGCGGCGCGCTCCTGGACTTCTTCCGCTCCTGCTTGGCCTCGGCGTGGCGGTCGCGCAGGGCGCTCATCGTCAGGTCGACCGCCCGCATGCTCTTCTCGGGCGCGAGCTTCTTGAGGTCGGCGTCGGTGGGCAGCTCGACGTTGGCGCTCATGCGGTCGGCGTAGCGACCGGCCTTCTCGAGCAGCTCCTCGCTCGCCCCCGGCACGGCCTTGAGGTGCACGTAGCCGAAGAATTGCTCGTCCTGCCGCAGCCGCCGGGCGACCTCCGCCAGTTGCTCCATCGTGTAGTCGGGGCTCTGGATGATGCCCGAGCTGAGGAACAGCCCCTCGATGTAGTTCCGCTTGTAGAACTCGATGGTCAGGAACACGACCTCGTCGACGGTGAACCGCGCCCGCGGCGTGTCGCTCGTCACCCGGTTCACGCAGAAGCGGCAGTCGTAGACGCACCAGTTGGTGAGCAAGAGCTTCAGCAGGCTCACGCACCGGCCGTCGGGCGTGTAGCTGTGGCAGATCCCCACCCCGTCGGTGTCGCCCAGGCCCTTGGCCTTTCCCATGCCGCCGTTGGACCGCTTCGCCCCGCTGCTCGCGCACGAGGCGTCATACTTGGCGGCGTCGGCCAGGATGGCCAGCTTGCGGGCAAGGTCCATGGAGGCATGGTAGGTGCTCGTCCGGTGTCGTTCGGGTGGTGTAGGGGAAGTTTGAAGGCGACTCTGGCACGACGAGTATGCCTGTGCAATCGATAAACCGAATCTTCACGGTCGGGCTGCTCGCAGCGTGGCGACTCGACCCCGCCTCATTCCTTCCGAGGTCCGATCGGCGTTGAAGGCGGCAACACGGACGGGAATCCCGGTAGAAACTCTGCCCACGCGAGGCCGTACACCCTCATGAGCCCGGGGCTTGCCCGAATCGTGGGGCTCGTGCGGGGGTGGGGATGGGCCCTTCTCCGAATTCGAATCGGTCCGACGGCGGACCATCCGGGCCGGCGCTGAAGCAAGCCACCAGCCTCCCGGCACGCAAGGGAGGACCTTCATGCGCGTTACTCGTTACTCGAGCCTTGGCACCACACGCAACCCCAGTCGCCGCACGGCCGGCACCGTACTCGCCGTCGCGGCGCTGACCGCGCTGGGCAGCACCGCGCTCGCCGATGACCTGCTGGTCCCCAGCCAGTACCCCACCATCCAGGCCGCGCTCGACGCGGTCACCGCCGGCGACACGGTCGTGCTCGCGCCGGGCGTCTACTCGGGCGCGGGAAACGAGGCGTTGCAGATGCCCGGCGTCGCCTTCACGCTGCGCGGCGAGACCGGCGACCCGGCCGACGTGGTCATCGAGGGCCCGTCCGATCCGTACATCCGCGTTATCCATGCGATGGACTTCGGGGCGGGCGCTTCGGGCACGCGGCTCGAAGACCTGACGGTCACGGAGTTCAGCGGGGTCAACGGCGGCGCCATCCGCGTCAACGGCGCCGACCTCTGGTTTGACAACTGCGTCTTCTCCGGCAATACCACCGGAAACATGGGCTGCTTCTCGAGCGGCTACGGCGGCGCGTTCTATACCACCGGCGGCGAATTGCGATTTACCGACTGCGTGATCCGAAACAACTCTGCCTACGACGAGGTGTGCAGCGGCCACGGCGGCCGGGGCACGGGCGGCGGCATCTACGCGCGCGGCAGCGGCCTCGTGTTCGAGCGTTGCCTGATCGAGGACAATCGCGCGGGCGGCTACAGCGGCGGCAACGGCGCGGCCATCGGCGCCTCGGAGTCGACGGTGACCCTCATCGACAGCACGGTGCGCGGCAACAGCCTGGGCGGCACGGGCAGCGGCGGCGGCGTGGCGGCCAGCCGCGTCATCTCCATCAACACGGACTTCATCAACAACAGCGCCTCGGGCCGCGAGAGCACCGGCCGCGGCGGCGCGATCTCGGCCGGCGACGTCACCATCGTCGGCGGCCGCTTCGTCGGCAATGCAGCAGGGAACGACTCGTACGGCGCGAGCGGCGGCGCGATCAGCGCCCGGATCGTCGACATCACCAACGCCGTCTTCGCCAACAACCGCGTGGCCTCGTATGCCGGCGAGCCACTCTGGGGCGCCGCGATCTCCGTGCGCGATGGCGGCACGCTGACCGGCGTGACGTTCGCGAACAACGCCGGCGCGACCGGCGATGCGGACGGCGAGGCCGTGTACGCCGAGGCGGGCGACCTGGCCCTTCGCAATTGCGTGGTCGACAACGGCGACTGGCTGGGCGTGGACACGGCCACCGTCACCGCCACTTGGTCGTGCATCGTCGGCGGCTACCCGGGCGCGGGCAACATCGACGCCGACCCGATGCTCGACGCCGAGTACCGGCCCGTGGCCGGCTCGCCGGTGATCGACGCGGGCAACACGACGCTGCTGCCCGCCGACGCGTTCGACCTCGACGGCGACGGAGACCTGAGCGAGCCGATCCCCTTCGACGCCGCCGGCCTGGCGCGTGCGGTCGACGATCCGGCCACGCCCGATACGGGCGTCGGCTCGCCGGTGGTCGACATGGGGGCCTACGAAGTCCAGGTCGCCTGCCGGGCCGACTTCGACGGCGACGGCGCGCTGACCATCTTCGACTTCCTCGCCTTCCAGAACGCGTTCGACGCGGGCGATCTGGCGGCCGACTTCGACGGCGACGGCTCGCTCACGCTGTTCGACTTCCTGGCGTTCCAGAACGAGTTCGCGGCGGGCTGTGATTAGCTTGACGCCTCGCCGGCGGGGATTTGGCTTGACGCCTCGCCGGCGGGGCCGGGCGCGGGCGGCGCCCGGCGCGGAGCGCGCCGAGCATGTCCGTACACGCCGTGCTTCGCGCCGCAGCATCCGCCGAGCCGGTCTTCCGGCGACAGCGCATGCGGAGGCGCGGCGGCCCCCCGGCCGCCCGGGCGCAGCCCGCAAGCGAGTCTTCGAGCGCCTCAAAAACAGCCTCCATAGACGAGCCCCGGCGCAGCCGTCCCGTCTTCGGGAGGGCTCCGCCGGGGCGGTGGACGTGCCGTGCTACAAGAACGACGCCCCAGCGTCCCGTCTTCGGGGCGCTCCGCCGGGGCGGTGGACGTGCAACACGGCTCGTTCTACGCCGCCTGCTGATCTCCAGATCCGTCCGAGCCCTCCGGGCTCCCGCCGCCGGTCGGCTGGCTCTCGACCTGCTGGCCACTGACCTGATTGGCCGCGCCGAACTGCACGGCGTACTGGCCGGGGTTGCCGGTGCGGGCAAGGCGACGACGTTGGCCTGATTGCTCAGCGGCGTCACACAACTGCCGGCAGCCAACGAACGTCCCGCTGGGACGTGCGGTAGGGGTATACTCGGGTCGAAGGAGTACGCTCATGGAAGAGTCACACCGCGACAAGGCCTTCGATGAAGAGGTGCGTTCGCCCTACCTGTTGCGCCTGCACTGCGAGCGCACGTATGAGCGAGGGAAGTGGAGGACAGAGGACGGGTACCAGATGTGCCCGTACCTGGGCTGCAGCGGGGACGCGGTGATCAACGCGCTGGACTGGGCGACCATGCGCGACAACCACCCGGAGTACCCGGAGGTTCCGGAGTTCGGCAAGCGATACCCTGAGTATCCGGACAAGTGATTGCGACGGGAGCGCTTTACCGACCAGACCTTGCGCATGGCGTGAGAGTGCGTTAAGAGCGGCGAGATAGCACGGATAGTTCTTGCTGCCGCTTCTTCGACATGTGTTGTCCAAGGCCCGGCCACCTAGGCGGCTTTCCTTCTGGCCACAAATCGTCAAGCAGGCTGGGGTCAACCGGTGTGTCATCATCCCACGACCCTGCATCCGCGCGTGCGACAAGCGCGTCAAAATCTTGCTTCATCGCGCACTCGGCTTCTAGACCAGCGCGGCGGTGTGATGCCGCATCCATTGCACGCTCGAAGCTTTGACGAACAAAGCCCACGTCATAGGAGTCCATGAGTGCGTGAATGGCAGCTTCCGCGGCCTCCATGGCAGAAACCGCGACCCAACACGCGGTCTCGGTGCGCGGCGGGCTGCCTGGATCGGTTGGTGGCACGTCGGCATCAAAAGTGCTGCTCGCAATTTGGCCTAACTGCGCACTGAAGTCTCGCAAAGCCTCCGCATCCCCGTCTCCACTGGCCGCAACCGCCGCCGCCATAGTCAGCGTCTTGCGCAACATGGCACGATGCTCGCGCGGAGCATCTGGCCATGTCGACCGGAAGACGGGCTCGACGCGCTGGGCGCAGCGAACGGCGAAGGCAACACGAGCCCAACGGGGAAGGCGGTCGATGTCGGGTTCGAAGGGCGCGTCCAGAAAAGTTGACATGGTGGTTGCTCCGTTCGATCTGATGTGCGGCAGGAGCATGCTACCCATGGTCGCGGTCTCGGGTGAATCGGCAACGTCGTGATTGACGGCAATGCCCGAAGACCCCCTCCGCCTCGGAAGACCTCGGCACCTCCCCCGCCGGGGGCGGGGGAGGGAGCGACGCGCTCCAGCCCTATTGCCTGGTGCCTGATCCCCGATGCCTCCGCCGGCCTCTTCCCTTCGTCGCTCCGTCGCTCCGTGCCTTCGTCGCTTCCTTAGAACCCCCGCCGCCCCTCGATCGCGTCCTCGAGCACCGCCTTGCTCGCCCAGTCGATCTGGCCGCCCGAGGGCAGGCCGCGCGCCAGGCGGCTGACGCGGACGCCGCGCTTCTCGAGCTCTTCGGCGAGGAACAGGCCCGTCGCGTCGCCCTCGAGCGTCGGGTTCAGGCCCAGCACGACCTCGGCGATGCGCACGCCGCCGGCGTTGCGCGTTGGGTCGTCGACGCGGGCGAGCAGGTCGGCGATGTTCAGGTCGCCCGGGCCGACGCCCTCGAGCGGGCTCAGCCGGCCCATGAGCACGTGGTAGACGCCCGCGAAGGCGCCGCTGGCCTCGATGGCGAACAGGTCGCGCGGCTGCTCGACGACCAGGACGAGCGAGGCGTCTCTGTTCGCGCTCCCGTGGCTCGTGTTTCCGTCTGGCCCCGGCATCGCCGCCCGGCACACGCGGCACGGCGGCTCGTCGGCGAGGTTTCCGCAGATGGGGCAGGGCTGCGACCTCGTCCGCATCTCGGCGATGGCCTGGGCGAGGCTCTTGGCCGCGTCGGGCGGGCCCTTGAGCAGATAGAACGCAAGCCGCTCGGCGGTGCGGCGGCCGATGCCCGGCAGGGCGGCCAGCTCGTCGATGGCCCGCTGCACGCTCTGGGGGTAGGGCGTGGGCGCGGGCCGCTTGGGGCCGGTGGGCCTGCGGGTTGGTCCTGCGTCCTTGGGCGCATCCTGTGGCATCTCCCAATCGTATTCCTACCCTTGGCCATGACCGAGACCCCCGCAGAAGAGGCCCCGGCGCCCACCAAGAAGAAGCGACGGCGCGGCAAGATCGCGCTCGTGCTCGGGTGGATCGTGCTGCTGGCCGGCGTCGTCTGGTACGTCGACGAGGGGCACGAGCTCTTCTGGCCCAAGCGCTGGGGCGTCGTCCAAGAAGGCGCGATCTACCGCAGCGGCGAGCCGCGGCCGATCGCCACGGCCCGGCCCGTCAAGGCCCACGGCATCCGCACCATCATCGACCTGGGCGCCCACACGCCGGGCACCGACGAAGAACTCGCCGCCCAAGAGACCGCCGAGGAATTGGGCATCACGCGCTACCGCTTCGGCCTGATCGGCGACGCGACGGGCGACCCCAACGACTACGTCGCGGCGCTGCGGCTCATCAACGACCCGGCGAACCAGCCGGTGTGGGTGCACTGCGCCGCGGGCAGCGAGCGCACGGGCATGCTCATCGCCCTGCACCGCGTCATCGTGGACGGCTGGGACGTCGACCGCGCCTACGACGAGACCCACGCGTACGACCACGACGACAACGAGTACCTCCGCAAGATGCTCGACCGCTGGCTGCCCGACATCGAGCGTGCCTACCGCACGGGCGAGATCATCGCGTACGACCAGGCCGCCGACGGCCTCGGCGGGGCCGGGCGGATGGAGACCAACGGCGGGCGGACCGGGCCGTTCGAGGCGCGCCCGGCCGCGACGCCCGAGCCCGAGCCCGAATCAGAGCCCGAGCCAGAGGGAGGCTGATCGATGGACCCCATCCGCGTCGCCTGCGTGCAGTACCTCAACACGGCGCCCCTGGTCGAGGGCCTCGAGAAGCTCGAGGGGCTCACGCTCATCCCCGCCGTGCCGGCCGACATCGCCCCGATGGTGCGCGCGGGCGAGGCGGACGTGGGGCTAGCCTCGGTCGTCGACGCGGTGGGCGACCCCGAACTGGCCATCCTGCCGGCGGGCATGATCGGCTGCGATGGGCCGACGCTGACGGTCCGGCTGTTTTCGACCGGCCCGCTGGAGCACGTGCAGACCGTCGCCGCCGACGCCGACAGCCACACGTCGGTCGCGCTCACCCGCGTGCTGCTGGCCGAGCGCTTCGGCGTGACGCCCGACGTGATCCCCTTCGACGCGAAGGAGCGCGTGCCGCTCGGGGGCAAGACCATTGAGCAAGACCGGCTCGCTCAGGATGGAGAGGGCTGGCCCGCGTGCCTGCTGCTCATCGGCGACAAGGTCGTCACGCACAGCCCGCCGGCCGTGCGCTACCCCCACCAGCTCGACCTGGGCGAGGCGTGGCGCGAGCTGACGGGGTTGCCGTTCGTGTACGCGGCGTGGCAGTGCCGGGCCGACGCGCTGCGGGACGACGCCGGCCGGCGACGCATGGCCCTGGCCAGCGCCATGCTCGACCGCCAGCGGCGGCACAACCAGACGCGGCTCGACTGGCTCATCCAGCAGTGGGCTCCCAGGGCTCGCTGGCCGGTCGACCTGGCCCAGCGATACATCGGCGAGCTGCTGCGGTACGACCTGGGCGCGCGAGAGCGCGAGGCCGTCCTGAAGTTCTTCGAGCTCTGCGCTCGGCACGACATCATCGAGAGCGAGGCTCCGACCTTCGCCGAGCTGCCGCGGCCCGAGGCCGTCCCCGGGAACGCCTAGCCCATGCGCACGCGGAGCCCGGCCAGCCAACCGGCGCTCGACGCGCTCGCCGAGCTCCGCCGCGCGCCGCGGCACGTCGTGCTCCGGGCCATCGAGCGATTGGAGGCCGCGGCCAGCACCCTCGACACCAGCGCGAGCGTACCGGCCGGCTGGTTCCTGAGCACCGCCTCGGGCTACGCCATGCAGGTCGCCGGCCGTGTAACGGGCGACGTCGCGCTGACTGATGCGTGCGCGATGATCGAAGACCTCTGCGTGACCGCCGACCTGCGCGACACCGACTTGCCCGACTGCTGCCTGGACATCCGCGAGCTCTCCGAGCAGTGGAACGTGGCACAGCGGACGATCCACCGATATCGCGCGAAGGGGCTGCCGGCCCGCAGCGTCCGGTCGGGCAAGACGCGCAAGCTCGTGTTCACGCCGGGCGCCGTCGTGGCGTTCGAGGCCCGCCGGCCCGAGGGCATCGATCGGGCTCGATCGTTCACGCGCATGGACGGCGAAGACCGCCAGCGTGCGCTCGCCCGCGTCGCCGAGCTGCGAGAACAAGGCCACTCGCCGAACGCCGCGGCCCGCGCCGTCGCCGACGAGATGGGCCGTAGCCACGAGGCCATCCGGCAATTGCTCGCGCGCGGCTCCGGCGGTACCGATTCCTGGACGGAACGAGAACGACGGATCGCGCTCCGCGCGCACGATCGGTCCATCGAGCCAGCGGACGTGGCCAAGCGGCTCGGGCGCGACGCCGGCGCGACGCGGCGCACCATCGACGCGGCCCGACTCGCTCGGCTGCGCGACCTCGAGTTGCCATCCGCCAGCCTCGACGAGCCCGCCATGCCCCACGCCCCCCTCGGCGCGCCCGGGCCGACGCTGCTGGCCGACCTGGTGTCGGAGATGCGCGAGGCCAGCGTGCCGGACCGCGCCGCCGAACGGCAGATCACGGCGTACGCCTGCTACCTCGCCGCGCGCGCCGCCTTGACGATCTCGCACGAGCGGGCGGCGAAGCTTCGGGCCGAGCCGATCGACCGGGCCGAGACGGACCTGCTCTGGGCCGCCCGGCTGCGCGTGGAAGCGCTCCGGCCGCTGCTTGGCATCGTGCTGCGGGGCGTCGAGGCGAGGCTCGGCGGGCCGATCGAGTCGCTGCCGGTCCGCGCCGCCACCACGCGCCTGCAGCTCGCGCTGGCCGCCGCCGCCGAGGCCGCCCATCGCTACGACCCGAGCCACGGCGGACGCCTGAGCGCCGCCGTCACCGTCGCGGTCGACCGCGCCGCCGGCGACGCTCACCCGCCCGAGACGCGCTCGGCTAGCGCCCGGCGGACGTTCTCCCAGGCAACGACCGACGACTGGACCCGCCGCGTCAGCCCGTGGCAGGGCTTCCTCGAGGCGCCGCGGCTGCTGCGGGCGGGCGTCTACCAGATCGACGCCGGCCAGCGATCGCTGCTCGAGGCGCGCTTCGGGCTGGGCGAGGGGCCGCACACGCTGGCGGAGCTGGCCGAGCGATTCGACGTCCCCAGGCCGTGGATCGCGCGGCGTGTGCGAGAGGCCGCCCGCGCCGCGATCGCCGCCGGCCGCAGCACCGCCGAGTAGGATCGACCGATGACCACGACCGCGCCCGAGATGACCGCCCAGCAGCGCGCCAGCGCCGAGATCACCGACGTCCGGCTCGTCGTCGGGCTCGAGGTCCACGTCGAGCTGGCGACGCACAGCAAGATGTTCACGCGGGCCCGCAACCCGACGTCGGCAGCGGCCCGCAGCGCCGAACCCAACACGCTGATCGACCCGGTCGTGCTCGCGCTGCCCGGCGCCCTGCCGACGCCCAACGCCCACGCCATCGAGCTGTCGATCGCCGTCGGCCTGGCCCTGGGTTGTTCCATCGCCCAGGTCACACGGTTCGACCGCAAGAGCTACTTCTACGCGGACCTGCCCAAGGCCTACCAAATCAGCCAGTACGACCAGCCGCTGTGCTTCGAGGGCCGCGTCGACGTGCCGGCGTTCAACGATCGCGGCGAGGTCGACCTCGATGCGCCGCGCACGCCAATCCGCGTAACGCGTGCCCACCTCGAGGAAGACGCCGGCAAGCTGCTGCACGAGGCGCCGGGCGGCCGCGCCATCGACCATTCCATCGTCGACCTCAACCGCGCCGGCACGCCGCTGCTCGAGATCGTGACCGAGCCCGACTTCACCAACGCGTCGCAGGTCGAGGCCTTCTGCCGATGGCTGCGACACACGGTCCGGCTCATGGGCGCGAGCGAGGGCGTGCTGCAAGAGGGCCACGTCCGCTTCGAGCCCAATATTAACTGCGTGCTCACGCTCGCCGGCGGGCAGACGGTGACGACGCCCATCGTCGAGGTCAAGAACCTCAACAGCTTCCGGGCCGTTGTCGGCGCCATCGAGTACGAGCATCGCACGCAGCCGGAGCGCTGGCGCGAGGACGGACGCGTCATGGGTCCCGGCGCCAAGGCCACCTATGGCTGGGACGACGCGAACCAGCGGACGATCGTGCAGCGCGAGAAGGAAGACGCCCACGACTACCGCTACTTCCCCGACCCCGATCTACCGCCCGTGCGCATCGCCAGCGACATGCTCGACCGTGCCCGCACGCTCGCGGCCGAGCCCTGGCTCACGCACCTCGAGCGACTCACGAGAGATCTCGGCCTGCCGATCGCCGACGCCTCGATCATCCTGAACGACGCCCCGACCGGCGCGCTCTTCGATCGCGCGCTCGAGTCCCTGCGCACAAACGGCCACGACGCGAGCAAGTCAGCCAAGCCCCTGGCCAACGCCATCACGCAGAAGCTTGCGAGCCTCGCAAACGAGCGCGGCTGCGCGCCGGGCGAGCTCGAGATCTCCGCCGCGCAGCTCGCCGACCTCATCAGCCTGCGCCTGGCCGGGGACGTCAGCAGCAACGGACTGGACGAGCTGCTCGAGGCGATGGCGACCGAGCCGACCGACGCCGATGCACGAACGCTCGCCGAGCAGCGCGGCTTGCTCATCGTGCAGGACGCCAGCGCGATCGACGCCTGGTGCCAGGCAGCCACCGACGCCCATCCGCAGGCGGCCGAAGAGGTCCGCGGCGGCAAGCAGCAGGCCATCGGCCGCCTCATCGGCCACGCGATGCAAGAGGCCAAGGGTGCCGGAGACCCGAAGGCCATCCGCGCCCGCCTGCTCGAGATGCTCGCGTAGCTAGTAGATCCAGGGAATCGGCGGCGTGCCGATGCGCGGCCGCGGGCCCTTCACCGGATAGGGCACGGTCTCGTAGGCCGTGCCGAGGCCGTCCTCGAAGTTGGTGTGCCGCACCGACCCATCGAGGAAGAGCACGTTGCCCGTGTCGGGCTCGGGGTGCCACGAGGCCTCCACGCGCCACTCGCGGTCGACCACGATCTGCCACTGCGGCACGGCGATCAGCAGCATCCGCGAGGGCATGGTCTGGATCTCGTGCTCGGCGATCGGACCCGCGGGCATCTCGGGATCGAGCAAGCGCCGGTCGAGCAACAGCGGATTGGCCCGGTAGCTCGTGCCGAACCGCTCGAAGACGGTCGGCTGCGGGAAGACGTCTTGCGAGACGGGCCTGCCCGAGCGTTCGGTCCAGCGGTAGCCGCGGTCGAGCGGCGACCGGAAGAGGTACGCCAGGCGGTCCGAGTCCTGCTCGCTCTCGGTCATGACGTAGCCGTTCATCGGGCGATCGCTCGCCAGCACGGCCCGGCGATCGGCGCCGAAGAACGACGCCCCGCCGTACTTCCAGTCGGCGTTCTCCCGGAAGGGCATGGCCTGGTGGTCATCGACGTATTGACGCCAGCCGATGCCAATCTGCCTCAGGTTGGTCGCGCACACTGCGCCGTTGGCGGCATACCGGACGTACCGCAGCGACGGGATCAGCAGGCCCAGGAGCACGGCGACGATGCTCATAGTGATGAGCAACTCGAGCATCGAGAACCCGCGACGCGCTCGCCCGCGTCGCGTCGGCTCGCCGATCCGCTGGATTGAAATCGTGCCCAAAGGCGTGCTCATGGGAGCCAAATCCTAGACCTGCCGACTTCGGCCCCCGCCCGCCGAGCCCGGGGTGCCGTCGCCGTTTGTATGCCCGAGCCACCCGATCCGTTGCACGGAACGCCCCGAGAAGCAGGAATCGTCAAGATCCTGCGGAGCGGCCGAAATCGAGCATCGATTCGCTGCTCATTCAGGTCTGGACGCTCGTCGCCGCCGCGGCCGCCGCCGGCGCCAGGAGCATGGCGGGCAGGAAGACGCTCAGCCAGCCGGGCATGCCAGCGATCGGCGCAGAAACGCCAAGAGCCGACAGGACGAGGGCCGCCAGCACGATCGGAGCACACTTGGCCGCCTGCACGCCCATGTTTCGTGGCTCACGGGTCACGAAGAACGGCAGCGCGATGATGAGCGACAGCGCCATGGCCACCCACGAGCCCACGCGCCCCCACCGGTCGCGCTGCAGGCGACGCTTCAGCTCGGGCGTCAGGCTCTCGTCCTGGCCCAGCATGCGGCCCAGCGTGGCGAAGCTGAGGTGCTGGCCCAGCCCCGCGAACCGTCGCACGGCCAGCGCGCTCGGGTCCATCTCGGTCTCGATGCGGTCGATTGCCTGGGGCGCGCCGCCGACCCCAACGGGCTGGGCCACGCCGCCTTCGAGCAGCCAGGCCGATCCGTCCCAGGTCGCCCGCTCGGCGGAGATCAGGCGAGTCGGCACGCCTACCTCGTCGCGTTCCCACACCTTGAGCCCCCGCATCTCGCCCGCATCGGGGTCGAAGACGCTCGCAAAGAACAGCCGGCCGGAGGCATCGGGCGTCGTCGGCAGGTTGGTCACACCGATCTTGGCGTCCTCCCGGCTCACGCGCGGATCGTCGGCCAGCAGGACGCCCACGATGCGCGGCAGCACGAGCTCCTGGTTCGCCACGCCCAGCAGCATGAAGCCCAGCGCCACGACCAGCACCGGCGCCATCGCACGCCACAGGCTGATGCCGCTGGCCAGGACGGCGACCAGCTCGCGCCTCGCGACGAGCTGCGCGGCCGTGAACCCCAGCCCCGCCACCAGCACGAAGCCAAGCGTGAAATTGAACAGCTGCAGCAGGCGGGGCCACCACAGGCTCCAGATGACCGAGATGGTCGCCAGCGACTTCGAAAACAGGTCATCGTGCTCGCCCGCATAGCGGACGTATCGGTGCAAGTTGAGCGATGCATCGACGACGACGATGAAGCTGCCCAGGATGAGCAGCAGCAGCGTGACGTTCACGAAGTACTGCTTGGCGATGGTTCGATCGAGCAGCCGCACGCGTTCCCCTTAGCCCTTCCGCCTCGCGATGCCCACCGACGTCCACGCGACCAGCCCCGCCAGCACCACCGGCCCGCCCCACAGCATGGGCAGCGCAATCGGGCCGTAGTCCTCGACCATCTCCTGGCCCGTCGAGACGACCAGGATCATCGCCAGCGCCGGCAGGAACGCCGCGAGGTAGGCCGAGAGCGGCGGCGCTTCCTGGAAACGGATTGCCGCGACGGCGCCGGCGATTGCCAGCACGAAGGCCGCCGCGCTCAGCGCCAGCCGCTCCTGATGCGTGCCCAAGATCTCCTTGCGCGTCTTGGCGATGCGCTTGCGCAGGTCGTTGGTCGGCGGCGTCAGGAACGGATCCTCGCTGCCCCAACGCTCGTTGTGCGCCTCGACGGCGACGAAGAGTTCCTCGCTCGACATCGCGAGAGTCTGGGCCACCGGATCGCCCTCGACCTTCAACGGACCTAGCGTCATCTCTTCCCGCACCCCGCCCACGCGAGACTCGGCGTCGGGCGTCTGGGCGACCGCCGTTCGCACGTTCTCGCCCAGCAGCATGAGTTCCATGCCCCGGTTGGCTGGGTCGCCGGTCAGGTTCGCCTCGATTGTGGCGGCTTCGATCTCGAAGCGGTCGAACGAGCGCGTTCCGCCCCGCTCCGGGCGGTACCGCTCGACCACGATGGGCTGCGAGCCTCGCGGCTTCAGCCGCCAAGCCTTGGCCTGCTCGTCCCAATCGATGCCGCCGGCGCGGAGCACCAGCGTGGAGTCGTCGGCCCCGATGACCTGCACCGCCCCGCCACCGCGCAGCTCGTTGACGGTGCGCTCGATGATCATCCGCAGGGCAAGGTGGAAGGCGAGGTCGCGCCGCGCGGCATCGATCGGGCCGAGCGGGTCGGGGTTCTGGTACGCGCTGCGCATCTCGCCCCAGGTGAGGAACTTTGGCCGATCGCCCGCGCCACCCGGCATGAAGAGCGTGTCCTGGAACTCGCCGACCTTGCCGTCGGCCAGCCTGCCGGCGTCGCCCACCGCATCTCGCACACGGTAGATGACCTCGCTCACGCGCTCGCCGGGGGCGCCCGGAGGTTCGTCAGGGCCGACGAGGTCGGCCTCGGTGATCTCGCGCGGCTTCATGACGAACAGGTCGGCCCGCTCGGCCGCGCCCCAGCTTGCCATCGCGCCCTCGGGGTCGAGCTTGACCAGGTGAGCCCCGAGCAGCACGAGGTGGGCCTGCACGCCGGGCTGGTCGACCTCGGGCGTGAATACCTGGTCGGCGTAGAGCAGGAAACCCTCGACCTGGACGGCCTCGCCGCGCTCGATCGTCCGGCTGATGAGCCCGGCGGCCTGCCCCGAAGCAACCTCGCCCATCCGCTGCAAGAACCTCGGGATCACCTGCTCGCTGAGCACGCCCAGGGTCGCCGTCAACACGACGCCGGTCACGATCGCCGGCGCGAGGAGCGCCAGCAGGCTCATACCGCCGGCTTGGGCGGCCATGAGCTCGCGCTCCTGGGCCATGCGGTGGTACGCCAGCGTACCAGCCAGCGCCCCCGAAAACGGGATGGCATAGGCCAGCATCGGCACCGCCGCCAGGCCCATGAACTTGAGCGTGTCGAAGGCGGTGAGCTGGCCCTTGGCGTAGTGCTGTACCGACGCGCCGAAGGCCGTCACCAGCACCAGCACCGCCGTGATCAGCAGCACGTGCCGCCACAGCTCGAGGGAGATATGCCCGATCAGGGTCCACGACACGCGCACGCCGGACGATAGGGGCCGGCCGCGCCATCGGCCCGGGGGGGCTACAACCCTGGCATGCCCGACGAGGCCGGCCACGCCCCGCCGATGACGAGCGTCGTCATTCCTTGCTTTAACCACGGCCGCTTCGTTGCCGAGGCGGTTCGCTCGTGCCTCGACCAGGCCGGCAGCAGCATCGAAGTCATCGTCGTCGACGACGGCTCGGACGACGGCTCGACGCCCGCGGCCTGCGACGCCCTTACGGGCCCGGGCGTGCGCGTCCTGCACCAGCCCAACGCCGGGCTGCCCGCGGCGAGGAACGCCGGGGCCAAGCTCGCAAAGGGCCGGTTCCTCGTATTCCTCGACGCCGACGACTGGATCGAGCGTACCTTCACCGCGACGCTCGGCACGCTGCTCGACGACAACCCCGAGGCCAGCCACGCCTATTGCCAGGAACGCCTGACCGACCTGGGCAACGACGTCGTCTGGCGGGTGCCGGCGTGGGACCCCATCCTCCTGATGGTTACCAACCTGCACCCGGTGACCTGCCTGATCCGCCGCGACCGCTTCGAGGCCGCCGGCGGCTTCGACGAGTCAATGACCGACGGCTACGAGGACTGGGACCTCTGGCTGCGGTTCGCCTCGCGCGGCTGGCACGGCGTGCGCTGCCGTCAGCCGCTCTTCAATTGGCGTCGCCATAGCCAGCAGACCATGATCGACGACGCCGTCACGCGGCACGAAGCGCTCTACCACCGGCTCCTTGAGAACCACCGGGCGTTCTTCGAGGCCCACGCCGTCGACGTCGCCGCCCGCGCCAACGCGCTGCTCCGCCGATCGGACGCCCACTGGATCGACGAGACGGGCCTGCCGATCGAACTGCAATACCTCCACGCCGTGCGCGATGCATATCACGGCTCGGGCGCCATAGCCCTAGCGCGTCGCGTTGATGGGCTGGTTCCCGGCGCTCTGCGCCGCCTCGCTCGCCGCTTCGTCGCCCGTCGCTCGAACACGATGGACCATCCGGCCTCGCAGCCACGAAACAAAAAACCGGGAGCGTAACGCTCCCGGCTCGACATGCTGCTTGGCAGGCGTGGATCAGCCGCCGATTCCGCCGTCGAAGACGTCGTCGGACAGGTCGACCAGCGTGCCCTGGCCGAGCGTGCCGGTGCTCATCGTCACCGATCGCCCACCAAATCCGTCATCGCCGATGCGCGAAAGCGACACGCCGAATTGGCCCGCCATTGGCGTCGTGCCGCCGCCCGACGGAATCGCGATGCCCGCGATGAAGATGGTGTAGCGGCCCCAGTCCTCCCCGAGCGTGATGGTGGCCAAGACGTCGTTGAACTCGCGGGCCGAGATGCTCGCGCTCTCGCCCGGTTCCAGCATCGGCAGGAATCCGAACTGCACGAACTGGCTGCGATCGAAGAAGTAGAACTGAACCGAGAAGTTCAGCTCGACGTCGGCCGTGTCGTTGTACGGGTTGTACAGCGAGATGACCTCGCCGTTGTCGCCCGGATCGAAGCCGCCCGAGAGGATGACCAGGTCCGACAGCTGCGTCTGGAAGGCCGTCGACTGTGCCTCGTTACCGATGACGGCGGTGTACTGGCCCGCGACCGGCAGGGTCGACTCATAGCGAACGGTCAGGAACTCGCCGGGCTCGAACTCGCCGCCGAGTTCGAACACCAGGAGATCGAGGTTGAACTCGCCGCGGTCCCGAGGCGCCAGCACGATGTTGCGAGTACCCGAGAACTCGGCCTCGTCGCTGATCGTCAGCGTGATGACCGTGCCCGACAGCCCCGTGTTGAGGAAGGTCAGGTAGGCCTCCTCGTTCGGGTTGTTCGTGTACTGGACCCCCGTCAGCACGCCCTCGGTGTCGCCGCCGCCAACGACGCCCAGTGCGCCATACGCGACGTTGGCGAAGGCGGCCGAGCCGTCGGCGGTCAGCAGCGAGTCGTACGTACTCATCGAGGCGATGATGGGTACGTCCGATTGCACGTCGATCGCCTGCACGCCCTGGGTCGCAAAGCCGAACGAGTTGTGCAGCTCGATGCCGCCTCGGCGATGGCCTTCCAGCGCAAACGTCGTCGTCTGGAACGAGCTGGCGTCGGTGTAGACCGTTACCGTGACCGTCCCGGTCATGCCCGTCAGGTTCTGCCAGACGATGTACGACTCGCGCGTATCGATGTTGTCGAGCGAACCGTCCGAATCCGTGTCGCCGATGGTCGACGCCAGTCCGCCGAAGCCCCAGTTCAAGAACGCGCCGGGGCCGCGAGCGTCCAGGTCGGCGAAGTTCACGAACGACTCGGTCAGCGTCGCGCCGAAGTCGGTGTGCGTGAGCGAGGCGCTCATGCCCTCGGTGCTCTGCACCTCGATGGCGAACGGCGTGAACTTGCGGGCCTGCGCCGCTTCGGACCCACCGGGATCGCTCACCGCGATGCGCGTCCGCGTGCCCGGGTCGAGCATCCCGCTCGCCAGCACCTGGTCGCGGACGCCGGTCTCGTACCGCAGCACGATCTGGTAGAACGAGGCCGAGCCGCTCGACGTGTTGGTCGTCAGCTCGACGAACGTCACGCTCGTGTCGTTGGCATAGCCCTCGGGGTTCCCCACGAGGAAGGTATAGAACTTCTCGGCATCGGCCGGCTTGATCACCAGCGTGCTGTTGACTTGCACCAGGAACCGCTCTTCGAGCGACGTGCTCCGAATCTCGCCCGGCGCGATGAAGCCCGGATCGCTGCGCACCGGAACATCGGTGAGCGCGAAGCTCACCACGTCGGCGTCCGGATCGTCAAGGAAGAACGGCGACATCGAAGGGTTGCCCTCGTTGTCGGTCAGGTTGCCCTCGTCGTCGACGAAGACGTCGGCGAACACGAACGTGTCGAGGTTCTGGATGGCCTGCACCACCGTCCACGAGCGGTCGTTGGCCACGCGGCCGAAGACCGTGAAGTCCTGGGCATCCAGATCGATGTCGCCGAAGCCCTGGCTGCCGTTGTTGTCGCGCAGGTTGATGAAGAACTGGCTCGTCGCCGTATCGGTGCCCAGGCTGGTCACCAGCGCCATCGCGAGCGACCGCTCGACGTTCGAGCGATCCGGGTTGGATTCGTTCTCGATGGCGTCGTCGGTATCGACACGGCTCAGCCCGTCGTCGTCGTTGAAGATGAATCCGCCGCCCTGGATGATGAACGGATCTCCATCGATGTCGGGGTTGGTCGAGTTGACGTTGACCGAGCGATGGAAGAAGCTCTCGAAGTAGCGCCCGCTATTGACGTAGTTCAGGAAGTTCTCGACGGTGACCGGCGCCGCGCTCGCCCCACCGGGCCCGCTGCGGTCGTACAGCTCGAAGTCGATCTCGCCCAGCGTGGTCTTGAAGCGAACCACCGTGTTCTCGGGGTCGACCAGGTCGGAGATGTCGGGGAAGCTCGCGTCGAGCAAGACGCGCGGCTCCAGGGCCTCCATCAGGGCCGATTCCTTGGGTCCCTGCCCGCGGCCAGCGATCCGATCCATCCAACCCAGCGCGCGTCCATACAAAGACATGGTTCAACTCTCCGTTTGGTGTTCGCCCGCCGGGCGTGGGGCCGTGGTCCATCGGCCGGTGGCGGGTCGTCCTGCCGCTCCGTCGGGCGGCTGCGGGGGCAAGCATGTTAGCGTCCAGCCAGGGCCGTCGCCGATGCGTCGCCTCCCCGCATCCTTCTTTGTGTGCCGTACGCTCCTGCCCATGGAACGGTTGACCGGGTCCGGCCAACAACCTTCGTCCCGGCCTCTCGACGGCCCCGACCAAGCGCCGAGGCTCTGGGTTATCAGCCCCTGCTTCAATCGGCCGGCCGACGCCCAAAACCTTTGCCGCGCGCTCGCCGATCTCGTGCTGCCATCCGATTTCTCCCCCACGCTGCTTCTGGTCGATAACGCGAGCCAGCGCCCAATCCGCGACTCGCTTGCGCCGGGCGCGCTGCCGAACCCCTGGACCCTCACGCACCTGCCCCAGCCGGCCAACAGCGGCGGGAGCGGCGGATTCAACGCCGGATTGGCGTGGTGCATGGGGCATTCCCGCACGCACGATCTCGTCTGGCTGCTCGACAGCGACGCCGCCCCGGAGCCCGAGGCCCTCGGCCACCTGTTCGGCGTGCTCTCACGGACCGATGCGGCCATGGTCGGCTCATGCCTCGTCGATCCGGAGTCTCGCGAGCCCTTCGAGTGCGGCGGGCTCGTCGATCGGCGAACGGGCGAGTACGTGCAGCACCCGCCCTTGGGCGACGAGCCAATCAGCTGCGATTACCTGGCCGCCTGCAGCATCCTGACGACGCCGGCGGTCGTCCGGCAATCGGGCCTGTTTCCCGAGACCTTCCTCAACGGCGACGACGTGGCCTGGGGCTGCCGCGTGCGCGAGGCAACCGGCCGGCCACTGCTGGGCGTCCCCGCCAGCCGCGTAGCCCACCCTCGGCCCGACCGCATGCGGACCGTCGCCCGCTACTTCGCCGCCCGGGGCGCGATGATCGCCCTGCCCGAGGCGCGCACGCCGGTGTTCCGCCGAGCACTGCGTGAATCGGCCCGGGCCGCGTCGCTGCACGCCGCCGGGCTCCATGCCCTGGGCGAACTCCACCTGGCGGGGCTGCGCGATGCGGCGGCCGGGCGGGTCATGGGCCCCCTGCCCAGCGGCATCGACCCCGGCAACCCTGATCTGCCGGGGCTGACGAGGGAAGAGGCAGTTCAGAAGGCCTCCGGTCGCGGCCGCGTCGTGGGCGCCCGCGGGCGACGCGGCGACCTGCTGAACCCAGCTGGCTCGATCGCGCTCGACGCACAGGGCGGATGGTCGATCACGACCTCTCGGCTCACCCAGGCCCGGCGTGCAGCCACCGCGATGGCGCGTGGCCTTGGCCTCGCCCTCAGATTGCGACGCCGCGGCGGCGCTTTCGGGCACGCGCCGCCAGCGCCGATGGCCACGCAGGTCCGCAGCGCCGACCACGGCCTGAGCATCGTCATCGTCGCGTACAACCGCAAGGACGCCCTGCTGCGCACGCTCGCGCACCTCTCCAGCAGCGAGCCGTCGGCGAGCGCCGAGGTCATCGTCGTCGACAACGCGTCGGCCGATGGCACCGCCGAAGCCGTCCGCGAGCGATTCCCGGCGGTTCGATGCCTGGAACTCGCAGAGAACACGGGCGTCGCCGCGTTCAACCGCGGCGTCGAGGCGGCCTCGGGCCAGACGGTGCTCATCCTCGACGACGACTCGTGGCCCGATCCGACGGCCCTGGCCCTCGCCCTCACGCTGCTCGAAGAACGCGAGGACGTCGCCGGCGTCGCGCTGCACCCCAGGCACCCCGACGGCGGGCGGAGCGAGTGGCCCTTCGCCCGACGCGTGCGCCAGGCCTGCGACGCCTGGCCGCTCATGGGCTGCGGAAACCTCGTGCGGAAGGACGCCTGGCGTCGCGCGGGCGGCTACTGCGAGGGCTTCTTCCTCTACCGCAACGACACCGACCTGGCGCTGAGCCTCTCGACCATCGGCAAGGTCTGGTTCGACCCGTCGTGGGTCGTCTGGCACGACAGCCCCGCCGCCACACGCAAGAGCGTCCGCTGGTGCCACCTCGCCACGCGCAACTGGCTCTGGATGGCTCGCCGGCACAGCCGCCACCCCGGCCGATTCTGGGCGTGGCTGGGCGTGCTGCAGGCGTTCCGGCTCGCCGGTTTACGCCCGGCGGCGGTCATGGCCGTCGTCCGCGGCGTGTTCGACGGCCTGATCGGCACCGCGCCCCCCACCACCGCGAGTGCGCCCGAAGGCTGGAAAGCCCTCATCGCGCTCCGCCTGGGCAAGCCGATCTCGCAGACGGCCCGCTACGTTGGCCCATGCCCGATGCCCCAACCCAACCAGGCCCAGCGCACCTCACGCCCGAGCAGTTCCGAGCCCTCGCCCACCAGACGCTCGACCTGATCCTCGACTACCACGCCACCATCGACGCCCGGCCCGTGCGATCGCAGGCCGAGCCGGGCGACGTGCTGGCCGCCATCCCCGACGCCCCGCCCGAGCAACCGGCCGGCGAGTCCGAGTGGCCGGCCATCTTCGACGACGTCCGCGGCATCATCCTCCCGGCCCTCACCCACTGGCAGTCGCCCGGCTTTTTCGGCTACTTCCCGGCCAACGGCTCGTGGCCGGCCGTGCTGGGCGACCTCCTGAGCACGGGCGTGGGCGTGCAGGGCATGCTCTGGCAGACGGGCCCTGCCATCACCGAACTCGAGACCAAGATGCTCGACTGGATGGCGAAGCTCTGCGGGCTGCCCGAGCGGTTCTTGAGCACGAGCCAGGGCGGCGGCGTCATCCAGGGCACGGCCAGCGAGGCGACGCTGGTGGCCATGGTCGCCGCCCGGCATCGCCTGAGGACGCAGCAGCCCGACGCCGACCCGCGCACGCTCGTCGCGTACACGAGCTCCCAGGCGCACAGCTCGGTACTCAAGGCCACGCGAATCGCCGGCGTCGAGCACCTGCGGCTCATCAAGACCGATGCTGAGCATGCGCTCGACCCCGAAGAGCTCCGCCAGCGGCTCCGGGCAGACCTTGATGCGGGCCTGACGCCCTTCTACCTGTGCGCCACGGCCGGCACGACGAGCAGCGGCGCCTTCGACCCCATCGGCGCGATGGCCGGCATTCGTGACGAGCTCTGCCCAAGGGCCTGGCTGCACGTCGACGCCGCGTGGGCCGGTTCGGCGGCGGTCTGCCCCGAGCACCGCGGCTTCCTGAACCGGCTCGACCGCGCCGACAGCTACTGCACGAACCCACACAAGTGGCTGCTGACGAACTTCGACTGCGACCTGTTCTACGTGGCCGACCGCCAGACGCTCATCGACTCGCTGAGCGTGAGGCCCGAGTACCTGCGCAACTCGGCGACCGACTCGGGCGCCGTCATCGACTACCGCGATTGGCAGGTGCCCCTGGGCCGCCGCTTCCGCGCGCTCAAGCTCTGGTTCGTCATGCGGCACTACGGGGCCCAGGGCCTGCAAGCCCACATCCGCCAGCACGTCGAGTGGGCCGATTGGTTCGAGCGGCAGGTGCTCGCCGACGAGCGATTCGAGCTGGCCGCTCCGCGGTCGCTGTCGCTCGTGTGCCTCCGCCTTGCCGGCGACCGCGACGACGACACCCGCCGCCTGCTCGAGGCCGCCAACGACACCGGGCAGGTGCTCTTGACGCATACGACCTTGCCCGAGAGCGGACGCGAGCGATACGCCATCCGCGTCGCCATCGGCGGCTCGAACGCCACCTTCGAGAGCGTGCGGGCGTTGTGGAACTTGCTGGCCGCCCACGCGGGGTGACGCCGGCGTACGCTGCCGCGTGCCCGCTCGTGTGCTCACCATCCTGCTGCTGGCCTGCTGCCTTGCCGGCTGCGCGACGAGGCAAGCGTCGACCCAGCCAGCCGCGGCGACGTTCGTCGTGCAAGCCCAGGACTACGGGGGCGCCTTCAAAGCGGCCAAGGGCGTGCTGCTCGACCGGCACTTCGAGCTCGAGCGCGTGGATGCGAGGGCGGGCATCATCGTCACGCGGCCACGCTCGGGGGCGGGCCTGCTCACGCCGTGGACGCTCGGCCCGGGGAGTCGGCCGGTCGAAGACACGATCAACGCGCAACGCCGCGTCGTGGAAGTCCGCTTCGAGCCGGCCGAAGAAACCGACCGCCCACCCGGCGGCGTTCCCGACGCGCTGGCGAGCCCGCAACCACCGCTGCCTCCGAGCCAGGCGGCGGGGGCCATCGTCGTCAGCGTGCGCGTCCTCATCGAGCGCCGCGTCGCGCCAACGCGCCGGCTCGATGCCTCGGCCATCCGGATCGTGTCCACGCCGTTCGACCCCCGCCTCAGCCGCCGTGGGCTCCCGATGACGTACTACGCGCCACGGGACCTCGACGCCGACGCCTCGGCCGCGCTCGCACGTTCGGTGCAACGCCGGCTCGGTACACCCCAAGACGCAGAGGGCTAGCCGCCTTCCCCGAGCATGCCGTCCGAGGGCGGCAGTGGCACGCTTCGGATGGCGCAGCCGACGAGCGCCGCACGCGTGTGCACCCCGAGCTTGCGGTGCAGAGACTTCACCTGGTCGTGCACGGTGTACCTGCTGCGGCCGAGCGCTTCGGCGATTTCCGTGACCGAGCCGCCTTCGACCAGTCCACCGAGCACGACGCGCTCGCGGTCGGTCAACCAAGGCCGGGTCGCCGGGCTGCCGTTCTCCGCGAGGGCCGCCCGGACGATCGCGTGCATCCAGGGCAGCAGCCGGCGCAGCAACCAGGCGCGAGCGGCGATGCCGGCCTCGTCGTCGTCCGACGGATTCCCACCGACCTGGACGGTGATGGTCAGGGCGCCGGGATGGCGGCCGCAGGCAAGGCCGGCCAGTTCGAGACCCAGGTTCACCGAGGCAAACGCGCTTACCAGCCCACTGACTCCGGCTTGATCGGCCTTCGGCTGGCTCACGAGGTAGATCGCGGGCGAATCGCCTTCGGACAGCCCAGGCCAAGGAAACTGCTTAGGCGTGGTCGCGGCGTTCGACGGCAGCTCTCGCAGCCGACCGCCAACCCCGACGGACTCGCAGGCCCAGCCGCCGGGACCTTCGAAGCGTCCGATCTGCAGCATCACGCCACGATCTTCGCCGCACAAGGAAACCAGCGCGTCCGCGAGTCGGTCGGCCAGATCTGGCGTCGGGACGGCCGGGATGCAGGAGAGGTCAGACGCGATCCGCAGCGCCCGCATCGCCACGTCGAATTGGCGGTCCGGATCTTCATGGGACTCGTCCTGCCGTTGACCACCCGTGTATGCCGCACGTTTATACTGTTCTCCTGCAAGCATGCGATCGCTCCCTTGTATCGGGGGAGTATCGGATACCGAACGCATGCGTGACGGGCCCCGAACGGCGGTCCGTATCGTGATTCCACGGATCTGTGCGACGAATCAGGATCCGGGCCTCAACGACACGGATGCGTGCGAATGACGCTCTCATCCGCCGCTCGACACCGAACGAATGAGGATCGACTTCTTGATGCACGAACGCAGCGGCACCCACGAACCCACGGCTGGATCGCTTCCCGCTGACGCACGGGTCCTGATCATCGGGGCCGGGCCAACGGGCCTGGGCGCTGCATGGCGGCTGCGCGAGCTGGGGCACGAGAACTTCGTCGTGCTCGAGGCCAATCCCTACGCCGGCGGATTGGCGCACTCGTTCGTCGACGATGCCGGCTTCACGTGGGACATCGGCGGACACGTGATGTTCAGCCACTATGACTACTACGACAAGGTCTTCGATGCGGTCATGGGCGACGAATTCGCGCTCAATGATCGCGAGAGTTGGGTGCGGATGCGCGGCACGTGGGTGCCGTACCCCTTCCAGAACAACATCCGCTACCTGCCTTCAAAGGACGCCGCCGACTGCCTGATCGGCCTGATCAAGGCCCAGGCGGCCGACGCCCCGAGCTTCAGGGACGCCGCCAACTTCGGCGAGTTCATCGACCGCGTCTTCGGCGAGGGCATCGCCCGCCTGTTCATGCGGCCGTACAACTTCAAGGTCTGGGCCCACCCGCCCGAGATGATGAACAAGCACTGGATCGGCGAGCGCGTCGCGGTCATCGACGTGGAGCGAGCCGTCCGAAACGTCGTCGAGGGCAAGGACGACTTCGGCTGGGGGCCCAACAACAAGTTCAAGTTCCCCCTGCGCGGCGGGACGGGCGAGTTCTATCGCAGGATGGCCGAGCGCCTGCAGGACGCGATCAGGCTCTCGACCCGCGTCGAGCGCATCGACTCGGCCGAGAAGATCGTGACCGTCCGGAACGCCGATGGCTCGGAAGAACAGCTGCCGTTCGACGTGCTCATCTCGGCGATGCCCGTGGACGTCTTGTGCAAAGAGGTGGTTGCCGACGCGCCCGATCACGTCAGAACCGCCGCCGCGGGGCTGCTGCACTCGGCCGGGCACATGGTGGGCGTCGGCCTCAAGCGGCCCTGCCCGAGCACCAAGAGCTGGATGTACTTCCCCGAGGACGACTGCCCCTTCTACCGCGTCACCTACCTCAGCAACTACTCGCCCTACATGACGCCCGACCAGTCCGGCGACAACGCCACGCACTACTCGCTGCTCTGCGAGACCAGCGCCAGCGCGCACAAGCCCGTCGACCCGGCAAGCATCGTCGAAGACACGATCACGGGCCTCGAGAACGCCGGCCTGCTCGAACCCGGTGACCGCCAGGACGTCGTGAGCACCTGGCACCACGCCGTCGAGTACAGCTACCCCACGCCGTCGGTCGACCGGGACGAGCGGTTATCGGTGGTCATCCCCTGGCTCGAATCGCGGGGCATCTACAGCCGCGGCCGCTTCGGCATGTGGAAGTACGAGGTCGCCAACACCGACCACACGCTCATGCAGGGCGTCGAGGTGGTCGACCGGTTGCTGCTCGGCCAGCCGGAGCACACCATCGGCATCGTCTACCAGGTCACCGAAGACGGACGCGAGGCGGCCGGCCACGATCGTCCTTCGGTGGCCGGATCGGGCGAGAAGCGGTTGAAGATGAGCAACACCCCCGCGCCGGCGACCGACGCGTCGCAAGACGTGGCGGAGACGGAACTTGGGGCGACGCTCGGCTCGGGCCAGCGCACGGGTCGTATATGAATCGGGATTAACCCGGACAATAACCGCCGGTGGACCCAGTGCGGGCCCGGAAAGCCCTGCGGTTTCTGTCGGTTGCGCCGGCTATTCCGGCGAATGGTGGCCGAGTCGCAATCCCGGCGCACACTTACAGCACAGAGGAACACGGCTCCCTCGTGGTGGCCGGAATAGGGGTACGGCTGTCTGCCCTGCATGTTGTGTTGTGGTCGGTCACGGATGGAAGGCTCCGGGGTATGGGCGTTCTCACCAGCCAATCGAATAACCCCCTTCTTGGGGGACGGTGGCAGGCCGACGTGCTGGCCATGGCCGACGAGGCGCACCTCGTCGCATGGTCGCCCTCGCCCAGGCGCCAGCTCGATTTTCTCGCGTCGCTGGGCCAGTTCCTGCAGGCCCAGCGCTACACCGAGGTCTTCCGCTTCCAGGGCCGGCACATCCACGACCTGGAGTCGTTTTGTGCGCAGCTCGAGCGGAGCGTGCCCGGCCCGTCGCTCGCCCGCCGCGTGCACGGCCCGCGTGGGGTCGTCTCCATGCTCCGCGGTCGAGACCCTGCCCACAGCGGGCCGGCCAGTCGCTTCCGCTTCCTGCTCTGGGACGACGCCCACGTGTTGCTCGAGAGCGACCGCCAACTCTTCGGCGAGCTCGTCGACGCCATCGTGGGCGTGTCGGCCGAGTCCGAGTACGTGGGCGACGACCTCTTGCTGATCCAGCGGGCCATGTTCGCCGGCAACGCCTCGCTCAAGACCTACGCCGACGACCCGCGCGGCCAATTCAAGATCTGGTTGCCCGACGGCTTCGACGAGCCGTTCTGGGAAGTCGTCACGGGCATCGAGGCGCCGTCGATCACGACGCTCTCGATCGACCGCCTGATCGATCCGACGGGCCGTTGAATCCAGAGCAGACTCTTCAGCCGCAGCCGGCCATGAACGCCGCCTGGAAGCAGGCGAAGTCGTCCATCGACACTTGCCCATCGCCGTCGCAGTCGGCGCTCGATTCGCCGGCGGCGAAGGCGTTCTGGAAGCACAGGAAGTCGAAGATGGTGAGCGCGCCGTCGTCGTCGCAGTCGGCCGTGCACGTGAAGCTGCCGTACACCTCGTAGGGCAGGGAGACCTGCACGCCGCCCTCGGTCTTGTTGCGTGCCGGCCGCCAGGCGCCGAGCACGCGCTGGCGGGCCTGGCCGATCACCGGCTGCGCATCGTCGCCCAGATATGGGCTGTAGGGTCCGCCGTCGAGGCTGCCCTCCATGGTCCACACGAGCCAGTAGTCACCGGCCTCGACGGCCCAATCCAGATCGCCGGCGGTGAGCGCGAACACGGGGCGATCGATCGTGAACGACACGCCAGTCATGGCGACGAACGCGTTGGCGGGCTCGACGCTCGACAGCATGTTGGCTTCGATGTCGCCCGCGACGCGGGTGCTGCCAGCGTCTCCGGGTCGGCCTTGCCAGAGTTCGAGGCCCAGCGAGTCGATAGTCGGGCCGTCGATGGCGCCCTGCTGATACGCGTAGACCACGACCGACTCGATCGTCGCGTTGCCATCGAGCGTGATGGGCTCGGCCAGGCGGTACGCCAGCGGCGCATGGGCACTGACGCCCGCCGAGGCACCGTCGGGCAAGGCCCAGATCAGGTCGGCTCCGGTTTCGTGGGCCCCGGGCATGGCCGACAGCGGTCCGTTGCTCGCCAGGCGTTCCTGACCAAAAGCAGCGGCGCACCCGAACGAAGCAAGAACGATACCGGTCCGCACCGCGGCGATGGTCGTGGTCTGGGCCATGGGTCTCCTCCGAGTACAGATTACGCGCCGCCCCGCTCCATCGCTACACCGTGAAGGGCGGGCCCGCCAGGTGCCAGCGAACGCCGTGCGTGACATCCGCGACGGGCCGGGCGCAAGATCCGCCTGTCCCGGAAATTTGCGTTCCTTTGCCCAACCGGGATAAACCACCCACCCGCGCCCAGCCGATGCGAAAGAGGGAGCGAGAGCCGAAGTGGCCAGGGAAGGCCCGCGTGGCCGGGGTGGAAGGCCGCGTTCGCAAGGGTTCATCCGCGAGGTGGTGACACATGGATGCAGCGCAACAGATCGAACTGAAGAGGCTCCAGACCAAGACCACGGGCGACGCAATGCCCGACCCGGGGCCATACCCCTTTGACCGGCGCCGCGCCGTCCGCGGCCCGGCCCACGGCCAGCGGCTGGGCGTCGTCTTCGGCGCCGAGGGCGGGCGGTGGCTCTTGCCCCTCGAACTGCGTGACACGAGCGCGAGCGGCGTGGGTCTGGTGGCACGCCAGCAACTCGAGCCGGGCGATCGCGTGACCCTGTACGACGAGGGCCGCCGCGCGACCTTCATCAAGGGCTACGTCGCTCGGTGCCAGGCACGCGAGGACGGGCAGTTCGACCTCGGCCTGAGCATCTAGCCGACAACGGTCGAAAGACCCTTCAAAACTAGTCGATCGTGAGCCGCATGTTCGCCCAAGTGGTGCGGTAGCGGCGCGCCATGTCGTCGAGTGCTTGGGGCACGACACGCACCTGGCCCACCGTCGTGATGAAGTTGGTATCGCCGCCCCACCGCGGCACGACGTGGACGTGCAGGTGGCTAGGCACGCCCGCGCCCGCGGCGCGGCCCTGGTTGATGCCCACGTTGAGGCCCTGGCACTCGAGCGTGCGCTCGGCGAGATCGCAGGCGAGCTCGGTGAGCATCCACAAGTGGCCGCGCTGGTCGGGCTCGTAGTCCAGCAGCCTCGAGCGCGGCTCGCCCAACGCGACCAGCAGGTGGCCGTTGGCGTAGGGGAACGCGTTGAGCAGGATCATGCCGCGTCGAGTCCGGGCCACCACGTGGTTGGCATCGTCGTCTTCCGGATTGCTCCAGTAGGCCGAAAGGAACGTGCCGCCCGAGCCGTCGGAGGCCTTCGACTCGGCGTCACCCAGCGACTCGAGGTACTGCAGTCGCCAGGGTGCGTGGATGCCCTCGGGGCCGGCAGGGCGATTATCGGAGCCGCGACCCTGGGCCGCGTGGTCGTCGGTGGGCATCGACGACTGTAGCGGCTGCGCGCAGGGCTCCATCCGGCCGATAGTTGTGGAGAAGGCTCCCCGGAGGTACGGCATGAAGATCTCGGACATCATGACGCGGCAGATCGTGACGGCCAGCATGGACGACGACCTCGAGCACCTGCGCGAGCTCTTCACGAACTACCGCTTCCGCCACCTGCCGGTCATCGGCGACGACGGCAGGCTCGCGGGCATCGTGTCCGATCGGGACGTGCTGGCCGCCGTCAGCCCCTTTGCGGGCACCATCAACGAGCGGACGGCCGACGCGAACAGCCTCAAGCGGCGGGCCCACCAGATCATGAGCCGCAAGCTGCACACGATCTCGCCCGACGAGACGGCCGAGAACGCCACGCTCATGCTGCTGCACCGGCGTATCTCGGCCCTGCCCGTGGTCGATGATCGGGGCCACCTGGTGGGCGTGGTGACGATGCGGGACCTGATGCGGTGGCTGCTGAACCACGCTGCCATCGACCCGCGCGAGGGCGCGGCCTAGGGCTTCTCCTGAGAGTCCGGCGGCTCCGGCAGGTGCCCGCCCCTGGCGGCGGGGATATACTCTCCGTTCCACGCACCAGACGAATCTTCGGAGCCGGGCCATGAAGCAGGAAACCCACCCAACGTACTACCCCAACTGTAAGGTCTACCACAACGGCGAGGTCGTGATGACCGTGGGCGCCACCGTCCCAGAGATGCACGTGGAGGTCTGGTCGGGCTCGCACCCCTTCTTCACGGGCAAGCAGGCCTTCGTCGACGCCGCCGGCCGCGTCGAGAAGTTCCAGCGGAAGTTCGGCGGCAACTACTTCGCCGGCAAGGACAAGAAGAAGGCCAAGTAGGCCCGACGCTCGCCCACAGATCGAGGCAGACTCGACCGCACGGAACACCGTGCGGTTTTTCGTTGCGCTCGCTTATTGGTCCTTCCGGTTTGCCCAGTCGGCACGATCGTCACGCCTTTCGGCACGACCGGCCGGGGATCGCTTCAGTCGGGCAGGGCTCGCGGGATTCGGTCGATGATGGAGTTAAGGAAGTCCCATGTTCTCGGCAACGGATGCCAGCCAAACCGCCAGCCCATTCGCCGCCCAATCGGCGAGAGCTGCCCTACCAGGCAAGAAGGCCGAGCGCTCCCAGACCGGCGAGCAGCTCAGCGAGGCCGAGAAGCGAAAGCTCGAGGAACTGCGCGAGACCGACGCCCGCGTGCGCCGGCACGAAGAGGCCCACCGCGCGGCGGCGGGCGCGCTCTATCGCGGCGGTCCCAACTACACCTTCGAGACCGGACCCGACGGCAAGCGGTACGCGGTCGCCGGATCGGTGCAGATCGACACGTCGCCTGGCCGGACGCCCGAAGAGACCGTCCAGAAGGCCGCCCAGATCCGCCGAGCCGCCCTGGCGCCGATGGACCCCTCGGGTACGGACCGGGCGGTCGCGTCGAAGGCAACCCGCATGGAAGACGCGGCGCGGCGAGCTCTTGCGAAGCAGGGCATGTCGGACCGCAAGGCGGCCGAGGTGACGACCGCCGAACCGCCGGCACCGCCGATCGCAACCAACACGCGCGATGAGCGAGCCACGCCCGCCGAAGCCGAGGTGGCTGCGTCCGAGCAGATCGAGTCCGCGTCGGCCGAAACGCTGTCGCCCGGCGACCTGGGCGGCGAGGTGTGGTCGACGGTGAGCGCCCTGAGCGACTCGACGCAGCTCAAGCAGGAACGACGCGCCGACGAGATGCCCACGCCGGCGCCGCACATCGACGTGATGGCGTGACCCACCGGCCTAGGCCGGCCGGCTCGCCTGGCTCCTGAGGATCACGATCAAGGCCGGCGCCGCGAGAATGGCGACGACGATGCCCGTTGGCATCCGGCCGGTCTCCATCGGCAGTAGCCGGGCGACGCTATCGCTCGCGAGCATGAGCACGGCGCCGACCATCGCAGCGCCGATCACCAGCGGTGCGTGCCGCGGGCCCATGAGCATGCGTACCAGGTGTGGGCAGACCAGCCCGAGGAAGGCGATCGGCCCCGAGAGCACCACCGCGATCGCGGTCAGCACGCCGGCGATGAACACCATCTCGACGCGCAGCCGCTTCAGCGGCACCCCGCTCGAGAGCGCTTCGTCTTCGTCCATGGCCGCCGCATCGAGGGCCCGGCCGCGGCATGCGATCCATGCGGCCCCGACGATCGCGACGGCGCCGGCAAGGATCATCTGGCCCGTGGTAAGCGACTCGGTCAGCGAGCCGAAGTACCAGCCGCCCTCGAGCCTGGCGCTCGGCGGCATGAGGGCACGGACGGCGCTTGCGAGCGAGCCGAGCCCGATCGCCAGCGCCACGCCGACGAGGATGAGCGTGACCGGCTCGACCTGGCCCCGCCGCCGGCCGAGCAGCAGCACCAGCCCGAGGGCGCCGATCGACCCGACCAAGGCGGCCAGGTCGTCACGCACGGCCCAGCCCAGGGCGTGGACCACGGTGACCGCGAGCACCGCGCCGGCGGACATGCCCAGCAGATCGGGCGAGGCCAGCGGGTTGCGGAGCATGGCCTGGAGCGCCACGCCCGCGGCCCCGAGGGACACCCCCACGATCGTGGCTGCGATCGCGCGATCGAGGCGGATGTTGAGCACGACCCCCGAGTCTGGCGGCGCGAGTCCTCCGCCGGGGTCGATCAGCAGGCGGACGCCCAGCGCCGCCAGCAGCAGTGCACCGAGCAGGATGAGCGCGACCCGTGCGGGCATGGGCCAGCGTATGGCGCTACCATGGCGGCCCCGGCCCCTGAGGGCCGGTCTCGACGACCCCACGACCCTTCTGCGACGGAGCCGGGCACGCATGAGCACCCTGACCTGCAAGCTGATCACCCCCGATGGCGTGCTCTCAGACGGGCCGGTTCAGTACGCCTCCGTGCCCGCCCACGACGGCCAGTTCGGCGTGCTGCCGGGCCGGGCCCCCGTGGTTGCCAAGCTGGGCCTGGGCCTGCTGACGCTGAAGACGAGCGACCGCCAGCAGCAGGTATTCCTCGTTGAGGACGGCTTCGTGCAGGTCTCGAACGACACCATCCGCGTGCTGGCCAGCAGCGCCAGGGCCCCGGCCGACCTCGACGAGCAGGACGCCAAGGCCGAACTGGCCGAGGCCGAGGCCCGCCGCGTGCCGAAGGATCATCCCGATCCGGTCGCCGAGCAGGAGCGCATCACGCGGCAGATGGAGCGGGCGAAGCTCCAGCTCAGGCTGATCCGAGAGCGCGACCGGCGGTAAGGCAAACCGTGAAGTCCAGAAAGACCGCGAGCATACGCGGTTTCTTTATGCGCCCAGCGCGCACATCTTGTAGAGCACACGGGCCCCTACCACCGCGTCGATGGATCGAACGCCCGGATCGGGATCGGGCGCGACCTCGACCAGGTCGAAGCCAGCCACCGTCTTGCCGCTCTCGATGACGGCCTGGATCACTGCCGCAGCCTGTGAAAAGCTCAGGCCGCCAGGAACGGGCGTGCCGGTGTTTGGGCACAGATAAACCTCGAGCGCGTCGATGTCGAAGGTGACGTAGATCGCGTCGGGCAGCGCCGCGAGCGCACGATCGACGAGCGAGCGGAACGCCGCCGGGTCGCCGCCCGCATCGGCCACGTGCTCGCCGAAGATGGTGGTGACGGGCTTGCCGAATTCGGCCTTGGCGGAGCGCGAGAACTCAAGCTCTTCCCTGCAGTAGTCGCGGATGCCGATCTGGGCCAGCGCCTTGACGCCGGACACCATCGTGAGTGCGTTGCGCATGATCGAGGCATGGCTGTGGGTCAGGCCGCAGTAGGCGTCGCGCAGGTCCATGTGCGCGTCGAGTTGCAGGATGCCGATCTCGCCTGCATGTTCGGCGCAGGCCTCGATAGCGCCCAGGGGCACGCCGTGCTCGCCGCCGACGAGGCCGGGGGTCTTGCCCTCGCTCAAGATCTGCGTCACGTGCTCGTACGTGTACCTGCGGATGCGCTCGCACGCGGCGTTCACGCGCTCGCGGGCGGCCTCGTCTACCGGCGGCTCGCCCTCGACCTCGATCAGCGCCTCGGCGTCGGGCCGGACGGCGGCCGAGAGCTCGGCGATCCAGGGCTCGATAGGCTCCATGGCGATGCCGCGGTCGGCGATGCGGCCCAGCCGGGTGTCTTCCAGGTCGACCTGGGCCGAGGCCTCGAGCACCGCCAGGGGTCCGCCAGCGGTGCCGGGCCGGTAGCTGGTGGTGGCGTCGAAGGGCACCCCCACGAGCACGACGCCGGCGTCGGCTCGGGTAGTCGGGAGGCGGAGGAACTCGGGCTGGGTCATGGACGGGGCCTCCCACCGCGGGGCACCGCCCGTGCGGTGCAACGCGTCGGTTGGCGCGACCATAGGGCTTGCTTGGCGGGCGGGGCGTGGGTAGGTTGAGGCCCCAACGCGTCGAACCCCACGGGAGCAGCCGATGGACGAGCATGTGCCTACGCCCTCCGACAAGCCGGATCTGATCAAGAACCGCCGCGGCGCCCTCGACTGGATCGAGTGGCTCGGCAACAAGCTGCCCGATGCGGCCACGCTGTTCCTGCTCGGCGCGATCGTCGTCATGATCGTGAGCCACCTCGCGTACACGCAAGGCTGGTCGGTCGAGGTGCAGTCGCTCCGAGAGACCGTCGATCCGACGACGGGCGAGGCAACGACCGAACTCGTCCCCACCGGCACCGTCCTGACCGCCCAGAGCCTGTTGACCAGCGACGGGCTCTACTGGTGCCTGAGCTCGATGGTCGCCAACTTCATGGGCTTCGCACCCCTCGGCGTCGTCCTCACCGGCATGCTGGGCATCGGCGTCGCCGAAAAGACCGGCCTGATCGGTGCCGGGCTCAAGGCATTCATGAAGGTGGTGCCCAACCAGCTCCTGACGCCCGCCATGGTCTTCCTGGGCATCATGAGCAGCTTCGGGCTCGATGCGGGCTACGTCGTGCTGCCCCCGCTGGCGGCGCTCTTGTACAAGTCGGTCGGTCGCTCGCCGCTGGCGGGCATCGCCGCAGTGTTCGCGGGCGTGGCGGCAGGTTTCAACGCAAACCTCGTGGTCACGGGCCTCGACCCCATGCTCGCGGCGCTCAGCACGCAGGGCGCGCAGATCATCGACGCGGACTATCAGGTAGCCGCGACCTGCAATTGGTGGTTCATGATCGTTTCGACCTTCGTCATCACCGGCGTGGGCTGGGCGACGAGCGCCTGGTTCGTCGAGCGCCGGCTCAGCCGCAAGAGCATCGAGGAGGGCGGACCAGCCCCCATCGAGGCGGTCGACCTGGAGAGCCAGCAGATCACGCCAACGGAGCAGAAGGGCCTGGTCGCCGCGGCCCTGACGGGCGTCGTCGTCATCGGCATCATCGTGGCGACCGTCGTCGTCAAGGACTGGCCGCTCTACGACTACCAGGTGCCCGGCGTTGCAACCGTCGAGAACCCCGATCCCGATCCATCGATCGCCGACCGCGTGAAGCTCGATGGCGAGCCGGTCGCGGCTCCGGAGACGATGCCCGAGGGCGCGGTGGTCGTCGAGGGCGCGGGCTACTACACCGACGCAAGCCTGACAACGTTCGTGACCGACTCCGGTGAGGTGCTGCAGAAGCGCTCGCCGCCGTTTGCGCGCTGGGTCGTGGTCATCACGCCGCTCATCTTCATCGGATCGATCGTCCCGGGCATGGTGTACGGCCTGGTCACGGGCAGCATCAAGAGCACCAAGGACGCGGGCGCGGTCATGATCAAGGCCATCGAGATGATGGCGCCGATCATCGTGCTGGCGTTCTTCGCGGCCCAGTTCATCCAGTACATGAGCTACAGCGGGCTCGACGTCATGATGGCGCACGCGGGCGGGCAGTCGCTCGCCACCAGCGGCCTGAGCAACTACGGGCTGGTCGTCGCGTTCATCGTCATGACGATGTTCTTCAACCTGTTCATCGGGTCGATGAGCGCCAAGTACACGCTGTTCGCGCCGATCTTCGTGCCCATGCTCATGTTCGTGGGGATCAGCCCCGAGCTCACCCAGGCGGCCTACCGCATCGGCGACAGCACGACCAACATCATCACGCCGCTCAACGCGTACCTGGTCATCATCCTGGTGTTCATGCAGCGGTTCGCACCCCGTTCGGGCATGGGCACGCTGATCTCGATGATGATGCCCTACACGATCGTGTTTGCCATCGTCTGGACCATCATGCTGCTGGCGTGGATGGCCCTGGGCCTGGAACTGGGCCCCAACGGCCCGTTGACCTATTCGATGGCGGCGGGCTGAGAGCGCTCGGATCTGCCGCGGATTCGCGCCGATTGCTGGGTCTGCGTGGACATGCCCAGTATCATCTCCACTCGATCGGCATCGGCACTCGAATTGTGCCGATGAACCGATACCGGAGCGGCGTGGAAGGGCCACGCGGCTGTCGATGAGATGGGATCAGGCGCCGTGCTATGGGACCTTCGGCCGAGGCCAAGACAAGCCAACGGCCCGCCACGGGCGGCGCGACGATGAGCGGCGCACCCTCCGCGGGCCGGCCCGAGGGCCGGGCCGTCCGCAGCCCGATCTCGCAGATGGCGTTGTTCGCCGGAGCGGTCCGGCCGACACCGCTGCTCAAGGCCACCGCCCGCAACGTGCTGGACCTCCCGCTGCTCGACGGTCAGACCATCGGCGGACGGTGGCAGGCGGCGCTCGACGGTGTCTCGTCGTCGCTGCCGCTCCGCATCCTGACCGACACCAAGAGCCCGGCGCCGGCATCGACGGACAATGGCCGGACGACCGTGGAACCCGACGACGTCGCGTTCCTCGGCACCGGCGGCGTGCTCCGCGCCGCGGCCAAGGGGAACGAGGGCAAGATGCTCGTGGCCACGGGCGGCAGCGTGCTCACCGTCTCGCTGGCGGAAGTGCTCGACGATCTGATCGCCTTGGACTCCGACGTGGCGCTGCTGGCCGAGCACGACGGCACGCCCACGGGCGTCATGCTCGTGTCGGCCGACGTCATGCGATCGATGCCCGGCGCTGGGTACATGGACTTCAAGGAACAGTGCCTGCCGGGCATCGCCAAGCGGCACCGCGTGCGCGTCGCGCGGGCGGCGGCGGGCGGTCGGGTGTGCCTGCCCGTTCGCGATCGCGAGCAATACCTCGCCGCGCTGTCTCACTTGTCTGGCGGCGCGCCGTTTCGCGTCGTCGAGCCCGGCGCCGAGGTCTCCTCGACGAGCCGGATGCGCGACGCGGTTGTGCTAGCGGGCGCTCGCGTCGGCGATGAGGCGGTCGTGGCGCGTTCGATCCTCGGCCCCGGCGCCCTCGCGCCCGCAGGCCAGGTCGTGACCGACGCCATCGTCGGGGGCGCGGCATGACCGGCGCGGTGCAGGAGTGGACGCGGTGGACGCCGATCCAGGCGTGCATCGCCGTGGTGGCCGCGGTGTTTGCCTGCTTTCCGGCGTGGCGGGATATTTACATGACCGCCACGACCGACCCGGACAACGGGTACATCGTGCTGGTCCCCGCCGTCGCGGGCTGGCTGGCGCTGTGCCGGCGGCGACGCCTGCGGAGCGCCGGCCGGAACGGGCTGTGGATCGGCCCGGTGATCGTCGCGTTCGCGGCCGCGACGTACCTGCTCGGCGGCCTGCTCGGGCCGACGCTTGCCGTGCACTTGGGCGCGATCGGCGTGCTGATCGGCGCCATCTGGTCGGTCGTTGGCAGCAGCGTGATGCTGCGCATGAGCCCGGCGGTAGTCGCGCTGTTCTTCTTGGCGCCGGCGCCCATGGCCTGGCTGCTTCCGCTGACCGACGTGTTGAGCACCTGGAGCCTGGCGCTGACGGCCGGCGTGCTCGAGATCTTCGGCATGCCGGCATACGCGAGCGGTCGCGAGCTCGTCGTTGGGCTCGACCAGGTGAGCTTGGGCGACTTCGCCGGCGTCCGCATGATCGCCGCCATCGGGCTGGTAACCTACGCGTTCGCGTTCGGCACGCCGCTGCGGCACGGCGTGCGCATCGCGTTGGTCCTCGCCAGCCCGCTCGTGGCCATGGTCGCCAACATCGTGCGACTCGTGCCGTTCGCCATCCTGGCGGAGAATTGGCCGGCCTCGACGCACACGCTCGCGCAGGTGAGCGGCTGGCTGACGCTGGCGCTCTCACTCGGAATGTTGTACGGCGGCATCCGCCTGCTCGCCTTCGCCCAGGTGCCGGCCCGCCGGTATGCGTTGGCGTACCAATAGCCTGACTTTCGAGGAGCTCCGGTGAGTCGAACCGTTCCCATCATCCTGATCATCCCGCTGGCCGTCGCGGTCTACCTGGCAGACCCCATCCGCCACAAGGGAACGATGGTCGATCCATCGGCGTACGAGGCAGGCATCGCCGACCTCATCGTCGAAACGCCCGGATGGACGCGGACCGAGCTTTCCGAGACGCTGCCGCGCGCCTTCCCGCCGCACAACGCGTACCTCGACAAGACGACGCAGTACCAGTACGTCGGCGCTGCCGGCTTGCCGGGAGGCGACTCGCCCTCCGCGACAGAAGCGTTTCTTCGGATCGTCATCGTCCAGGACCGCCGCGACCTGCTCGCGTTCGATCCGATCCAGGCGATGCGGGCCGGCGGCTGGACGGGCCGTGCAGGCCAACGGCGCGAAGGTTTCCGCCGCACGATCCACGGCCGCGGCCCGGGCCAGTACGGCGAGCGCGTGACGCTCGACACGATCTACGTCGTGCCGGGAGCGTGGGGCGCCGATCCGCAGATCATCGCCGAGGCCGGTCGCAGCGGACCCGGTTGGCCGGGACCGGGCGCGATCGTGCAGCTACTCCTCAACGGCGGCGGAGAGCAGGGCGAAGCACCCGGGTTGTCCGAGGCGGCCCGACGAGTCGCCGAAGCCCTTGCCCGGTCGCTGCCCGACGGAGATCAGCCGTGATCGCCGAACCCGCCGCCAGCCCCACCGTGTTCGGCCTCTCGCCCGTCGCGCTGCACGACCGGTTCTGGGCGTCGCGCGGCGTGCAGGTGGTGCGCCAGGGCATGGCCACGCCGCTGGTGCCGCACGCACAGCTCTTCCTGCTGCTCCAGCCTCGCACGCTCTGCCTGTTCGAGCTGCCAGCGGTGGTCGACCACATCGTCTGGGACGACGCCGACCTGGTGATGCTCCGGTTGCAAGACGTCGACGAGCACGCCTACCGGGAGCGGATCGTATCCGACGAGGACGGGCGCTTCATCAAGATCGAGCGTGTGTATGGCAGCGACGATTCTCGCTTCGCGCGTGCGGCCGTCACCAACCGGCCGACGGTCGCGAGGCTGTGGCAGGAAGCCGAGGATCGCCGAGACGGCTGGCGCAAGCTCCGACGGGCGGTGCGACGCGGGCAACGCTGGCCGATGGTGATCGACGCGCGGGTGTTCGATGCCGGCGACCGGACGGAACTCTCGCGCTGCGCGCGCCTGCTCGTCGAGCGATGGCATGCACCGAGCAGCACGATCGAACGCGCCGAGCCGCACAGCCGCGGCGCCTGGCTCGACCCGACGGCCTCGCTCGAATCGGGCGCCCAGTGCATCGGCCGCGTGTGGGTCGGCGCGGGCCGGACGGTCTCGAGCGACGAACTGCTCGTCGGGCCCGATATCGTCTGGGACGACCCGGAGCACACGCCCGACCCGGGCGACGTGCGCTGGCTCGACCTGCAACCAACCGAACGCACCGAGCCGCTGCGGCCCCGCTCGGTCCCGACGCTCGAGCGTGTCATCAAGCGTGGATTCGATATCGTCTTCGCGCTCGCGGCGCTCGCCGTCACGCTGCCGATCTACCCGATCGTCATGCTCGCCATCTGGCTCGAGGACGGGCGGCCCTTCTTCTTCGCGCACACGCGCGAATCGCTCAACGCCAAGGACTTCCCGTGCCTGAAGTTCCGCTCCATGCGGAAGGACGCGGAGAAGATGAAGGCCGAGCTTGCCGCGCTCAATCAGGTCGACGGGCCGCAGTTCTACATCAAGGACGATCCACGGCTGACGCGCGTGGGCAGGTTCATCCGCAAGGTCCAGATCGATGAGTTGCCGCAATTCTTGAACGTGCTGGTCGGGCACATGTCGGTCGTGGGCCCGCGGCCGAGCCCGTACAAGGAGAACCAGTACTGCCCGGGCTGGCGCGAGGCGCGGCTAAGCGTGCGGCCCGGCGTAACGGGGCTCTGGCAGGTGAAGCGCACGCGGGCGGCCGACAGCGACTTCCAGGAGTGGATCCGCTACGACATCGAGTACGTCGAGAACATGAGCCTCTGGCTCGACCTCAAGATCATCTGGCGAACCATCGCGACGATCATCCGCTCGATCAAGCGGTCGTGAGCGTCTACCACGCCTGCTCGCCAAGCGGCTCGCCCTCGTACTGCTCGACGGGCACGCCCTCGGGCATGGCCTTGACGAATAGCGAGCCGTAGCGCGCGGTAACGATGCGCGGATCGAGCACCACCACCTGCCCCGTGTCGCTCGCGCTGCGGATGAGCCGGCCGAAGCCCTGCTTGAAGCGGATGACGGCGCGCGGCAGGCTGTCGACGCGGAAGGGGTCCTTGCCCTGCTCCTTTAATCGCTCGGCTCTCGCCTCGGCGAGCGGGCGATCGGGCGGATCGAACGGCAGCCGCGTGATGATGACGTTGCGGAGGCTCTCGCCCGGCACGTCGACGCCCTGCCAGAAGCTGGCGGCGCCGAACAGGGCCGAGCTCGGATCCTCGCGGAAGCGCTCGAGAACGAGGGCGCGCGAGCCGTCGGCGTCCTGCGCGTGCACGTTGATGCCAAGTCGCCCAAGCGGGTCGCGGCAGGCCCGGGCCATCGCACGCAGCAGCCGGTGGCTGGTGAACAGCACGAACGCGCCGCCGCGCGTCGTGCCGACGTGCTCGACGATCGCGGCCGCCAGGCGTTCCTCGTACTCGCGGCCGAGCCCGCGGCCGGGCGTGCCCACGCGCTGGTCGACGATGAGCCGGACCTGCCGTTCGTAGTCGAAGGGCGAGCCCAATCGCAGCGTGGAGGCGCCGGCGGCGCCGAGCCGCTCGATGGCGTGGTCGAAGCCGGAGCCATCGTCGCGGGCGCTCGTCGCGAGCGTGGCGCTGGTCAGGCAGACCGAAAAGTCGCGGCCGAAGAGCTCTTCGTTCAGGATCGGGCCGACGTCGATCGGCGCGCAGGTCAGGCTCACGCGAGGTCGGCCCGTGCTGCTTCGGCTGGCATCGACCCAGTACACGAAGCCCGGCTGGCTCTGCTCGACGAGCGCGTCGCAGGCCCGTGCGATCTCGGCGGCCCGCATCGTGTAGCTGTTGAGCTCGAACTTGTCGGGCTCGTAGCGGGGCTCCTCGGGCAGGGCTTCCTTCAGCCGCTTGAGCCGTCCGGCGAGTTCGTCGAAGGCGGGCGTGACCGAGTTCCCGACCACGCCGGGCTCGCGGATGCGCAGGCTTCCTCCATCCCCGCCGCCCTTCTCGCCCGCGACGACGCCCAGCGAGCCGAAGAACTCGCGCGCCGCCAGCTCGGCCTCGTGCACGGCGCTCGCCGCGGCCAGCAGGGGTCGATCGTCTTCCAGCTCGAGGTTGGCCAGGTAGCCCTTGTTGGTCCGGCTGTTGAGCAGCACGCCCAGCAGGTGCATGACGCGGCCCTCGGTTAGCGAGAGGCCGAAGTGGTCGGCGGCGACCTCCTCGACGGTGTGGGCCTCGTCGAGCACCACGTGGTCGTATTTGGGCAGGAAGCCCGTGCCGCGCGATCGGAGGGCGAGGTCGCTGAAGAAGAGCGCGTGGTTGGTGACGAGCAGGTTCGCCCGCTCCATGTCGCGCCGCGCGTTCTGGTAGAAGCACTGCTGGTAGCGCGGGCACTTGCGGCCCATGCAGTTGCCGCTGTCGCTCTGCACGCGGTCCCACACGCCGGGCTTCTCGAGCGAGGGCAGCGTGCTGAGCGTGCCGTCGTGGGTGGCGTAGGCCCATTCTTCGATCGTGCCGAGCGAGCGGCGGCTGGGCTCGTCGCCGAAGAGCTTGAGCCGACGCTTGCTCGCGAGTTCGAGGCGCCGGATCGAGAGGTAGTTGCCCCGGCCCTTGACCAGCGAGGCGTGCAGCTCGCTGCGGCTGCCCGGCTGGGCGAGCAGCGCCGGTTGCAGAACGCGCTCCAGCAGCGGGATGTCTCGCGCGATGAGCTGTTCTTGGAGCGCGATGGTGTGCGTCGACACGACGACGCGCTCGCCGAAGCAGATGGCCCGGACCATCGCCGGCACGAGGTACGCAAAGCTCTTGCCCACGCCCGTGCCCGCCTCGGCCAGCAGGTGGGCGCGATTCTCCATCGTGCGCTGGACGGCGTCGGCCATGCCGAGCTGCTCGGGCCTGGGCTCGTATCGCCCGCCCAACGCCTCGGCAATGGGTCCGTCGGCTTCGAGGAGGTCTCGTGCGTCGGGCATCAGCGCCCCAGCGGCTTGCGCTTCGGCTCGCCGTTACCACGCGGATAGGCCTTGGGCGTCGGGCGCAGCTTCTCGAGGATGACGATCCGGCCGGTGGGCGTCTCGAGCGTGCCGGCGTGGGCGCTCAGCAGCAGGTGCAGGGCGGACTTGGCGTTCTCGAGTTCCTCGCCCGCCTTCTCGCCCTTGATGAGCAGCGTGACGCCGCCGGGCTTGACGAAGGGCGTGGCGAGCTCGGCGATGGTCGCCGTCGGCCCCACGGCCCGTGCGATGGCGGCGTCGTAGGCGTCGCGGTGCTCGGGATCGCGGGCCGCCTGCTCGGCGCGAGCGGTGACGACGGTCGCGTGTTCCACGCCCAACACGTCCAGCACCGCGCGCACGAAGGCGGTCTTCTTGGCGGTGGCGTCGAGCAGGGTGAAGCGCAGGTCGGGCCGGACGATCGCCAGCGGCACGCCGGGCACGCCGCCGCCCGTGCCGACGTCGATCACGGTGGCGCCCTCGGGCAGCTCGGCCAGCGGCGCCATGAGCGTCAGGGAATCCAGGATGTGCCGCGTCCAGGCTTCGGACGGGTCCTTGATGGCCGTCAGGTTCATCCGGGTGTTGGCGTGCAGCAGGATGGCCAGGAACCTGCCGAGCTTCTCGATCTCGCCGGGCTCGAAGGCGACGCCGAGCTCGGCGGCTTGGGCCAGGAATGCTGGCGGTGCTTCGAGCGGCTGCGTGGGCGCTTCGGCGAGGATCTCGGCAAGAAACGCCTGCACGTCTCGATCAGGGGCTGGGGCGGGTTCGGACGTTGCTGAGGACCGGCTGGGCATCACCCTCAGCGTATTCAAAGGACGGGCGGTACGACTGGCTGGTTCTTCGCAGCCCGACGCCCAGCACGAGCCCGGTGGTGAGCCAAACGGCCACGATGCTCGACCCGCCGTAGCTGAGGAACGGCAGGGTGATGCCCACAATGGGGACGAGCCCGACGTTCATGCCGACGTTGACGATGGTCTGGGCGGCGATGAGGGCGGCCAGCCCGACGCACAGCAGCCGGCCGAACGGATCGGAGCACGTGGCCGCCACGCCCAGCGCGCCCAGCAGCCAGGCAAGGTAGAGGCCCAGGATGCCCACGCCGCCCCAGAAGCCGAAGCGCGTGACGAGCACGCTGTAGACCATGTCGTTGTGTGCCTCGGGCAGTCGGTTGTAGCGGATGAGCGCGCGGGCGTGCTGGTCGGCGTTGCCGCTGGCCTGCCCCGCGCCGATGACGCGCTGGGCGGTGCCGCCCTGGAAGTTGATGCCGTCGGCGCCCTCCTGGCTTCCCTGGAGCTGGCGGATGAGCCCGACGACGCGCTGCTGCTGGTAGTCTTTCAGGAACGGATAGCTGGCGGGCGCGGCCATGGCGGCGACCAGGGCGATGACGGCGATGTGGCGGAGCTTGGCCCCCGCGGCGACGACGATGGCCCCCAGCGCGGGCACGATCATCATGGCCGTGCCGAAGTCGGGCTGGAGGATGATCAGCGAGATGGGCACGAAGCCGATGAGCCCCGGGCCGACGAGCCCGAGGAAGCGGCGGTGGCTGCGTCGGTAGCGCATGTGCCACGCCAGCGTGATGACGAACACGACCTTGGCTAGCTCGGCCGGCTGGAAGTCCATCGGCCCCAGGTCGATCCAGCCGCGCGTGCCATTGCGGGGTCTGACGATCGACTCGGGTATTGCCGGGATGAGCAGGAACACGAGGAACGCGAGCGTGGCGATGATGAGCGGCCAGCGCAATAGGCCGAACCAGCGGTAGTGCGGCACGCAGGCCACGCCCGCGGCGAAGACGCCCACGCCCACGAACAGCAACTGGCGGTGCGCGGTGGGGCTCAGGCCCGTGGCGCCGTCGCTCTTGGTTGCGATGTCGATGGCGTAGACGCCCAGCAGCGTGAGCGCGAGGGCGGCGGCAAAGCTCAGCCAGCCGAAGTTGGCGATGGCCCACCGGGCCCTGGAGCCCGAGCCCTCGGCGAGCATGAAGCCGTGCACGCGGTCGAGCATCAGCCCCGCTCGCCCGTTGACCCGCGCGGCAGGTAGCCTTCTTCCTGCAGGGCGTGGATGACCTGGTTCGCGATCGGCGCACTCACCCGCCCGCCGCTACCGGCGAACTCCATCATGACGCTGATGGCGTACTTTGGCCGCCCGCCCTCGGGGCCGACGAGTCCGACGAACCAGGCGTGGGTGTATTTCGCCTTGACGGGGCGGAACCTCGTGACGGTGCCGGGTGGCTCTTTCTTCGGATCCCACACGACCTCGCCATCGGGAGCGACGCGGACCTCCTTGGTGAGCGTGGCGTCCTGCTGGGCGGTGCCGGTCTTGCCCCAGACGCTGATGCCCGGGGCGGTGAAATAGCGGACGTACTCGTCGTTGATCGTCGTGCCGAAGCCGGTGCCGTCCCGATCGTTCACGCTGAGCCAGAGGCCTTCGAGCGCGGCATCGATCGAGCTGGGGTCGAGCCCGATGTCCTGGCGTGGCGGCGGCGTCTCGCGCCGCACGAGCGTGGGGCCGAGGCGGACCCCGCCGCGTGCGAGCGTGGCGAAGGCATCGGCGGCGTGCAGGGGCGTCCACGCGACGGGGCCCTGGCCGATACCCAGCATGATCGCGTCGGTGCGTGAGGGCGGGATGTCGATGGGGTTGCCGTCTTTGTCGCGACGCGGGATCCGGCCGAGCAGGCCCTCGGCGCAGGGCACGGCATCGAGCGGGGCCGCGCCGACGCCGAACTGGCGGTAGGCTTCGATCATGCGGTCGTAGCCGAGTCGGCTGCCGAGCGTGTAGAAGTAGATGTTGCAGGATCGCTTGAGTGCCTCGGGCTCGTCGAGGTCTCCACCAGCCACGATGTTGTGGGTGAGCCAGTTGTGTTCCGAGCGGTAGATCCAGCAGCGGAGCACGTCCTTGCGGCCCGGCAGATAGTGACCGTTGCAGGCGATGCGCTCGCCGAGCTGCTGCTCGCCTCGGCTCGCCGCCCAAACGAGCGTCAAGGCCTTGGCGATGCTGCCCGGTGCGTAGATGGCCGACGTGGCGCGGTTGAAGCGTGGGTCGTCCCAGTCCTGGGTCTCGAGGCCGTCGGGCCTCGTAGCGCTGCCGATGGGATCGTCGGGGTCGACCGTGGGCGTGCTGACGAGCGCGAGCACTTCGCCCGTGTCGATGTCGATGACGACGGCAGCGCCCGCGAGCGGCAGGCCGTCGTCGCGCCTGCTCTGGATGTTGCCGTGCCACCCTTGTGCGACGGTCAGGCCGACCTCGGGGCTCATGGCCGCGGCGATGCGGGCTTGGAGCACGGCGTCGAGCGTGAGGGTGACGTCGCGGCCGGGCGTGCGCTCTATGGCGTGCTGCTCGCCCGTGTCGAGGCGACGAACACGCACGCCGCGCAACCCGCGGAGCTCGTGCTCCATCTTGGCCTCGACGCCCGTATGGCCGACGTGGTCGCCCTCCATGTAGCGGCCGCGGTCTTCGTCGCGGCCGGTCATGGCCAGGGCGACGTGCTGCGCGTCGGCGTTGCTCTTAAGCCACGCGTTGCGGCGCTGCACGTCTTCGGCGTAGACGCCCCGGCGTGTGCGGCCGATGATGGCGTCGAGCGTCCCCCCAACCGTCACGCTGAGCGAGGCGTCGCCGCGGCCGTCGCCCTTGAGCGGGCCGGGCAGGGTCGAGCGATCGACGTCGACGGTGATCTTGCGATAGGGGTACTGGCGGTCGCGGGCGTCGCCGACGCTCAGGCCCGGCACGACGGGGAGCTCGACGCGAACGCGCGTGCCGGTGGCTTTGCCCTCGACGTCGAGCACCGGCGCCTCGAAGGAGATGGTCTGCTCGGCGAGCTGCATGATCCGGAGGCCGACTTCGTCGTCAACCCGAGAGATGACGGTGTGGGGCCGCTCTTGCTCGGCGACCGGACGGCGGGCCTGGGCTTCGAGCCGGGCCTTGAGTTCGTCGGTGAGCTCCTGGCCGCGGGCCTCGGCGCGCTCCTCGAGCTGGTCCATGCGGAATCCTGCGTAGAGCTCGGCGATCTTGCCAACGCGGGCGACGACGTGGGCCTGCCGCTCGAGCACGTCGGCGAGCGGGACGTCGGCGACGCGGGCCAGCTCAATCAGCCCGCGTTCGAGGTGTTCTCGCAGGAATGGCTCGTACGACCTCGCGAGCTTGTCGCGCTGCTCTGAGGCCAGCTCGCCCCAGGCTTCTTCGTGGGCCGCTTTTGCAAACCGCACGGCCATGACTTCGACCCACACGCCGCTGAGCACGGCGTAGTCGAGGCGGACGTCGAAGCTGGGGCGGTCTCGGGCGAGCACGCGGCCAGTGCGGTCGAGGATCTGGCCGCGGACGGTGGGCTCGTAGGCCAGGCGTTCGAGCCGCCGCTCGGCGTCGGCCTTGAGCCGCTCGCCGTCGAGGAAGCTGAGCCGGCCGAGCTGGGCCGTGAGGGCGGCAAAGCCAACGAGGCCCAGGGCGGCCAGGAGCACCAGCCGCCCGTGGAACATGCCCAGGCCGTCTTTTTCGTACATGCCCATGGGAGCGTCCTTGCGCGGGCGTCTGGAGAGGGCCGACCGGTGGCCCACCGGAGGGTATCGGGTCGACGACGGGGCGACGGCGAGTTGCGGCCCTCGTCGGGCCCCGGCGTCGAGGGCGATCGTCGTTGGGGGCGACCCGATTCGGGCGTATGCTCATCGTCCATGCACGAGCCTCCCCCCGCTCCCCCGCCCGTAGTGGCACCTTCCAGGCACCAGACGGCTCCGGGCCTCGCCACGGGCTCTGTTTCCGGCGCAGCCCGGCGGCACGATCTCGACGCGTTGCGGGCGTTCGCCATGCTGCTGGGCATCGCGCTGCACGCGTGCCTGGCGTACACCGACATCCCTTGGGTCGTCCGCGAGCCGACGGGCAACCCGGCGTACTTCCACTTCTTCTCGTTCGTCCACGGCTTCCGCATGCCGCTGTTCTTCCTGCTCAGCGGGTTCTTCACGGCGATGTTGTGGTACCGGCGTGGCACGGGCGGGCTGGTGAAGCACCGCTCCAAGCGCATTGCGCTGCCGCTGGCGATCGGGCTGGTCACGATCGTGCCGGCGACGTTCGCGGTGGCGATCGGCGCGAGCATCGTGACGAACGCCGCGTCGAGCGATGGGCCGGCCGTTCGTGAGAGTACGAGCGACGCCGACCTGTGGACGGCCGCGGCCCGGGGCGATGCGGACCGGGTGGCGTACTGGATCGAGAACAGGGACGAAGAGGGCGTGGCCACTGATCTGGACGCGCAGGACCCCCGCTTTGGCATCACGGCGCTCGGCTGGGCGGCGATGACCGGAGAGGCCGAGGTCGCAGCGCAGCTCATCGACGCCGGTGCGGACCCGAGCGCACGCAACCGCGATAGCAATACGCCGCTGCATTCGGCGTGCTTCTTCGGGCGCTCCGGGGTCGCGCGTGTGCTGCTGGGGGCCGGAGCAGATCCGCTCGCGCAGAGCGACTCAGGGGAGACGCCTGCGGACACGATGGATCACGACGCCCGCACGGTGGGCTTCATCGCCTCGCTGACGGGTGTCCAGGCGGAATTCGAGGAGGTACGCGCAGGGCGCGACGAGATCCGGCCGCTGCTCGAGGCAGCGATCGAGGATGCGCGGCAGGGCGGCGTTGCGGAGCCGGTCGCCAAGAGCGGCCATCCGGCCGAATGGATCGTCGGTGCGTTGTTCGCGTTTCCGACGTTCAACCACCTGTGGTTCCTCTGGCACCTTTGTTGGCTGGTCGCGGGCTTCGCGGTGGTTGCGGTGGTCGCCGGGCCGGCCCTTCGCGGCTTGTCGCGCGTGTCGATCGCGCGGTTGCTCATCGGTACGCCGGCAAGCCTGCTGTGGCTGGTGCCGCTCGTCGCGGCGTTCGAGTTCGCGATGGACGGCGGAGTCGGGCTGCCCGCACCGTGGCCGACGGTGCTGGGAACGGTGGAGGGCCCGGTGCTGGGGCCGGCGACGAGCGCTGGGCTGGCGCCGATGGTGCTGGTGCTGGGCTACAACGCGGTGTTCTTCGGATTCGGTGCGTTGCTGTACCTCGTGCGCAGTGCGCCGGCCGAAGCGGGATCGCCGCGGGCGCATTTGGGAAGGGGCTGGTGGCTGATGCTGCCCCTCGCGCTGCTGGCATACCTGCCGACGATGGTGCTGCTGTACGCGGCCGAGCCGGAGGTTGGTGAGACGGTACTGACCAACGCCGTGCAAGATCGGAGCGTCCAGCTTGCCCTCGCGGGGCTCGGCCAGGGGGTATTCGTGTGGGGCCTGTGCTTCGGGCTGATCGGGCTGGGCGAGCGTGTGCTGTCGGGAGAGCGGCGCTGGGTTCGGTACGTGAGCGACTCGAGCTACTGGCTGTACGTCGCGCACCTGCCACTGGTGTTCGCGTTGCACGCGGCGTTCTACTTCGTGCCGATCCCGGCGTGGAGCAAGTTCGCGCTGGTGACCATCATCACGACGGCGTTGCTGCTGGCGAGCTACGCGTTGTTCGTGCGGTACACGTTCATCGGGCGGCTGCTCAACGGCCGGCGCGAGCGGCCTCGTCGTCGATCAATGCGGACGCCACCCGACGTGCCCGAGGGCGCGCCGGGTGGCTTGGGGGGTGCCTGACGGTCATTTGACCGTCACGTATCGGGCTCGGTCATCAACGCCGGCGGCGAACACAGAGCGCGCCCGCGGCCAGGCCGAGCAGGCCGAGCGATGCCGGCGCCGGGACGATGCGGATCTCGCCCATGCCTTCCATGAGCGAGCCGACGTCGATCTGGCGCGACGCCGATCCCGCCAGCGACTCGTAGACCCAGAAGCCCTTGCTACCCGGGTCGGTGATGGTCTCCAGCGGCATGACGCGGTCAGCGCTGAAATCGGTGGCGGTGTAGTTGATCGTCCAGACGGCCACGGGGTTGTCGCTCACGCCGATGGTCGGAATGAACGGCGCATGGAGCTGGCCCGGCAGGACGTCCATCGCGCCCGTGCCGGTCAGCACGCCGTCGGACGTGCCCGAAAAGTCGAACGGCGAGATCAGGCCGTTGGTCGTCCAGTTGACCCCGGCGATGCCCGGGCCGAGCGGATCGGTGCCGACCAAATCGAACAGGCCGGTGGCGAACGCGTAGTCGACGCTGTCGTCGAACTTCGCCGACACCGTGATGGTGGTCGACTGGGGGAAGGCGCTGGTCACCGGCCCGAGGATCGGGTCATCGACGCTGATCTCCCAGCCGTAGAGCTGGCCGAAGGCCATCGGCGAGGCGGCCGCAACCGCCAGGATCGTGCAGATATGTCTCATCTCGAGTCTCCTTGGTGAGTGGCGGGCTTACGGGCACCCGGCATCGAACGCGTTGAGGAAGCACAGGAAGTCCAGGAAGTCGAGCTGACCGTCGCCGTCGCAGTCTGCCGATGGGTCGCCGGCATCGAAGGCGTTGAGGAAGCACAGGAAGTCGAGGAAGTCGAGCTGGCCGTCGCCGTCGCAGTCGGCCACGCACGGGATGCCGAACGACTCGTCGAGGAAGGTCATCTGGTCGATGCCCCTGGCCGTCATGCTGAAGCTCTCCAGCCCCTCGAAGGGCACGGTGGCGTCGGACGCGAGGATGCGGACCTCATCGGCGCGGTAGGGCGGGCCGATGATGGGCGAGATCAGCGTCTCGTCGAAGCGCCAGATGAAGCACGGGAAGGGCGGGAACGGTGGCAGCGGCAGCGAGGGCTGCTTGCCACACCCGTGCACGACGATCTCGTCCATCACGATGACGCGGCCGCCCGCAGGGACCTCGCGCCGGTCAACAATGCGGCCGTCGAGCAGGCCGATGAGCGTGGCGGTCTGGGCGCCGATGTCGCGGAAGTCGGCGGTGACGACGCCGTTGTTGATGCTGGAGGTGCCCAGCGAGACGGGGGCGGCGCCGGGAACGCGGCCGGTCGCCTCGAGCTGTAGGCCCTGGTCGGGCCCACGGAGCGAGAGGGCGACCATCTCGACGTCGAAGCCCTCGCGGGCACCGGTCTCTTCGAACCAGCTGATGCGTACGCCGTCCTGTCCGCTCGACCCGATGTTCGAGATCGTCAGGTGATCGCCACGGGCTTGGAACTGCGCCTCGCCGAGGGCGCGGTGCTCGAAGTCGAACTGGCCCAGTGCCTCGTCGACGAGCGCGATCTCGCGGTATTCGGCACCACGCATCTCGGTCGCCGAGAGGGTGCCGACGACGGCCTCCTGCCCGACGGTGGCGACGATGATCTCGTCGGCGAAGACGACGTCACCGCCCAGGAGGACGATCTCGGTCGGCCGCGGGAAGGCGACGATGGCCCAGCACTCGGGCGGCATGGGCCAGAAGGGATCGATGATGCAGCCCTCGAGCCGGCGGATCTCGACGAGTTCGAGCCTGGGATCGATGTCGGTGGTGCGCACCTCGTCGACGGTCTGGCCGCCCAGCCGCGCTTCAAGACGCAGGGCGGCGGGCCGGACTCGCGTGGCGTCGAAGCTCAGGAACGAGTCGCCGCCGCGGGCCGTCGAGCGGAGCGACCACACGAACGCGTCGGGCACGCCGTCGACCACGCCGCGGACGGTCGTCTCGAGGAACGCTCCGTCGGGAAGGCTGGTCAGGGGCGGTGGCTCGAACGTGACGACGTGGAACTCGGCTTCGCCCAGACTGATGCGGACGCCGTCCTGGCCGGACGAGCCGATGTTGGAGACGACCAGGCTGTCGCCCGTGGGTCGCAGCACGGCGTCGCCCAGCGCCTCGTGCGGCAGGCCGAAGGCCGACAGGGGCTGGGCCGTCGTGACGGTCGCGGCAAGCGCGAGCGACGCAACGGCGGTAGCGAATTGCATTCTCATGGTTCTTCTCCTTCTCGATCCCAGGACCTTCGCAGTCCGCTCGCGGCATGCGACACCGCGTCGCGCCGGGCGGACCACGCCGAGTGCACGATGCTGAACACACGAATCCGGTGACGACAAAGAGAAGCGCGAATCCTGTTGCGTACTCACGCCCAGTGTTGCCTATTCACGCTATTTTCACGGCATCATGCTTGCTAAGACCCGAGCGAATGTTGCGCAGCGACGCGGGAGGCCGGTACGCATGGGTGTTTCTCACGCGGAAGGAGTACGTAGCGTGTCAACCCTGCGACGATTGTTCGATCGTCTATACAAGATTGAGCTGGCCGAAACTACGCATACGTTAGAAGCGTTCTTTGGCCACGCGACTGGCGTTGATAGAGTACTGCTATTGACCGATGGCGAGCCGATGCTTGGTCGAGAGGACATCGTCGGATGATCGGAGCCCGCGTCAGTCTGGCGATTGCCCTGGCGTGCATCGCGGCCTTCGCCTCCGCGTGCACATACATCGGGCAGCCGACTGCCAGGGAGCGATCTCGGATCGAGCGTGGCGAGGCCGCGTTCGTCTTGTACCGATACACGAAGGGCCACGATCACGAGCCGAGCCGTTTTGGCCTGGCGTTCGATGGCCCGGCCGACTCGTTTACGTCGCGCGGATCGAGGCCAATCCCGCGAGCGCTCTCCAAGCAACTCGCGAAGCAAGGCTGGTTCTACCAGGTATTGAAGCCCGGCCGGCACGTCAGTCTCGTCGAGCACAAGAGCGTGTTCGACGCAGCGACGCAGCTCGACGCGCCGCGCATCGAGTTTGCCGTGCCCGAGGGCGTCGGCGTCGTGTACGTCGGCAGCGTGCACCGAGGTACCAGATCTGACGAGCTGTCGCTGTCGGACGAGTGGGCCGAGGCGGCGGCGATCATCGAAGCCGAGCGGGCCCAGGGAAGAGCGCTCGCACGCGTGCAGGGACCGATCGTACATTCGTCAATGCGGCGGTACGACCGCCCTACTCCGATGCAAGATCGCCCGGGACCAGGCGCGACGGTGTCGGCCTTTCTCGGTGACGCGCCGGCACCTGTGGGCGGCGCTGTTCGTGGCATGGCAGCCGGCGCCTCCCCCGGCGTTCAGCTCATGGGCGCGAGCCTCGAGGCGGGACAGGGGGATCCGCTCCTCACGACGTTCGTCGCTGCCCCAGGACTCGTCGTGGGCGCGTTCGTCGCCGGCGTTGGGTCGGTCATCGGTGCGATCGTCGGTTCGGATGACGCCGAGCGGGAACGCATCCGCAAGCTCGAAGCGGCGTTCGGCGAAGCGCAGGTCGGCCTCATGCTCGCCGAACGGGTTGCGGAGAGTCTGCAAGGGCGGGTCGTGACCGATGGCGCTGCGGACGTCGAGGCCTGGATCACGCGGATGGACTTCCCACGTATCAAGCAGGATCGCTGCATCGAGATCGCCTTTCGAGTGCGCGCCCGCGACGACTTGGACGCGGTCTGCTTCGACCGGCTCTACGTGTCGCGTCACCCCGATGCCACGAGGTCCCGTTTCGCGGCGATGCACGAACTGCCGCTCGATCGTGAGCCGACCCTGCGCCCCAGGACCGAGTGGTGGAGCGAGGATGGCCCGGACCTGATCGTCGAAGAGGTCGAAGCGGCCATCGAAGCCCTTGGCGAGCGCGTCCGGATCGACCTCGGGCCCTGAGCAGTCAGGCCGCTTTACGCACGACGCAGCCGCTGGCCGGACTCGATCAATGCCGTGCTACTTCGTGGGAGCGCCGACTTCTCGGACCACATTTGGCAGCGGTGCCCGATGGCCGAGGCAGTTTCTTCCCTTGGTTCCGATCTTGACGGACGAGTCGGGGCGGGGTCGTGCCGATGAGATTGCATATCGGATGATGTCGCCGCCTTGACTCGTCTCGTGCGCAAGGCGGCTCCAGCGTCTGAGTTCTTGGACTGATCGCGAACGGAACGGACGGGTACCGGGAATGCCAGCCACCACAACGGATCGCCATTATCTCGGCCGCGAACTAGACGAGCTCATCACCCGGAATCCGCATATGTGGAGCTTCTTGCAGGAGGCTTCACTGGATGGCGTCTGGTATTGGGATCTCGAAGACCGAGACAACCTATGGATCAGCCCGGAGTACTGGCGACTGCTCGGCATCGACCCGGCGACACGCGAGCACCGGCCCGAGGAATTCGTGAAAGTCGTCTTCGAAGAAGACTTCCACGCCGTGATGGAGAGCCTCGAGCGGCACTTCGCTGATCCGGCCGTTCCCTACTCGGAGATCGTCCGGTTCCGGCACGTCGACGGGTCGACCGTCTGGGTTCGCTGCCGCGGGATGGCCATTCGGGACGAATCGGGCCGGGCCATCCGGATGCTCGGCGCCCACAACGACATCACCGACTTCAAGCGAGCCGAGGATCAGGCGCTGCGTTCCAAGGAAGCCGCCGAATCTGCGGCCGAAGAGCTACGCAGCTTCGCCTATAGCGTGTCGCACGACATCAAGGCGCCAACCAACACGCTCAGGATGCTGCTGGAAGAAGTCGTGCAGGCGGACGACGGATCGATGAACGACGACCAGCGTGAGCTGCTGGGCATGGCCCAGATGACGATCGGGAACATGCAGGCCATGATCGATGACCTGCTGCAATACACCCGGGTCATCGGCGAGCCGCCGCGATTCGAGCCGGTCGACCTCGACGCACCGCTGGAGAGCGCTCTGGGCGATCTGGCGGGAGTGATCAAGGAAACGGGCGCCGAGATCATCCGGCAGCCGCTGGCGACGATCAAGGGACACGAGCCCCAGCTCCGGGCGCTATTCCAGAACCTGATCAGCAACGCGATCAAGTATCGCAGGCCTGGGGCGACGCCGCGCGTCGAGATTGGCTGCGAAGCGGATCGCGCAAGCGGGCGCGTCGCCGTCACGGTGACCGACAACGGCCAGGGCATCGATCCGGCCTACTTCGACAAGATCTTCAAGATGTTCGCACGGCTCCACCGGGGCGACGAGATCCAGGGCGTTGGCCTCGGCCTGTCGCTGTGCCGGCGCATCGCCGAGAACCACGACGGCACCATCTCGGTCGAGAGCCAACCGGGTGAGGGATCGATGTTTCGGGTGACGCTTCCGGCACACGGGGAACGAACATGAACGAGACGACGGCACTCCGGATCGGCACGCTGGTGCTGATCGACGACGAGGAGATGGATCACCTGCTCTATCGGCGGACCGTGGAGCGGTCGGGGCTGGTGGATGAGCTGATTACGTTCCTCAGCGCCGAGGAAGCGCTTGAGTTCCTCCGCAGCGACGATCGACCCGAGATCGATGCCATCCTGCTGGACATCAACATGCCGAGGATGAACGGCTTCGAGTTCCTCGATGCGGCCGAACGCGAGATCGGGCACGGCTTCGCCCAGATGGTCGTGATCATGCTCACGACGTCGCTGAACCCCGAGGACCGGGCCCGGGCCGACGCCTGCTCGATGATCAAGGACTACCTGAGCAAGCCGCTGTGCGCAGAGCACCTGGAGAAGATCGCCCGGATGCTGCGGACGTAAGAACGCGCACGTGCCAGGTGCCGGCGTAACTCGATCGGGCGCCGTCGATCGACTGAACATCCTGCTTTCTGCCCGCGGGCGAGCGGCTCGCGCCCCCTCGGAAACTCGCGGGCGGGCCGCTTCGTGAAAATTGCCTTGCGGTTTCGCCCCTTTTCCGGTATACAAGGGGGTATGGGCGCTTGCCCACCCCGACCGGAAAAGGAGAGAGACATGCCAGCAGCGTTCGATGATGGCGGTCCGTGGCCGATCCGCATCGTGTCGGCGGCCACCGGTTTAGTGTGCGCGGGTCCCGCGATCGCACAGGATTGCTCGCCCGGCCAGGCGTTCGACGGACCGGTGGGCTACGCCGCCGGCTCGTTCCCTTCGGGCATCGCGCTCGGCGATCTCAACGGCGACGGCAACCTGGACATGGTGGTTGCCAATTCGTTCAGCGACGACATCACCATCCGGCTCGGCAATGGTGACGGCACGTTCGGACCGTCGACCCGGCGGGCCGTGGGTGACCAGCCACAGGCCGTGGCGCTCGGCGATCTGGATAATGACGGGAGGCTGGACATCGCTGTGCCCAACGCTCGAACCGACGACGTGAGCGTGCTGCCGGGCAATGGCGATGGGACGTTCGGGCCCGAGCGGCGCGTGGCCGTGGGCGATCAGCCAAGGGACGTCGTACTGGGTGATCTCGACCGCGACGGCGACCTGGACATGGTCGTGCCGAATCAGGACCTCGACGTCGTGAGCGTCATGCTCAACACCGGCGGGTTGTTTGCGCCGGCGGTGACGTATGCCGCGGGCGATCGACCGTGGCGGATGGCACTCGGCGACCTGAATCGCGACGGGACGCTGGACGTGGTCGTGGCGAACGTCTTGAGTGACGATGCCAGCGTGCTATTGGGCAACGGCGATGGGACGCTGGCGCCGCAGGTTCGCTACGCGACGGGCGAGCAGCCTCAGAGTCCGGCACTGGGCGACCTCAACGGCGATGGCGAGCTCGACTTGGTCGTAGCCAACGAGGTGACCGACGACGTGAGCGTCCTGCTGGGTCGCGGTGACGGTACGTTCGGGCCGCAGGTGCGATACGCCGCGGGAAGTTCACCGTTCGACGTCGCCCTTTCAGACGTAGACGGCGACCGCGTCCTCGACGTGATGCTGCCCAATCTGTTGGGCAACAGCGTGAGCGTGCTTCTGGGCGACGGTGACGGCACGCTTGCGCCGCAAGACCTGTACGGAGCAGGCGCTGGGCCCGGCGGCGTAGCCCTTGGCGATCTGGACGGCGACAACGACCCGGACATGGTCGTCTTCAACGCGACCGGCAACGCGGCGAGCGTGCTGCTGAATCGGTGCGGGCCGTTCTGCCCCGCTGATCTGGACGGCGACGGCGAGCTCACCATCTTCGACTTCTTGGAGTTCCAGAACCTGTTCGATTCTGGCGACCCCGCCGCCGACTTCGACGGCGACGGCCGGCTCACCATCTTCGACTTCCTGGCGTTCCAGAACGAGTTCGTCGCGGGCTGCCCGTAGCCGGTACGCCGAACAGTGCGTCCCCTGAGGGTCGCTCGCTCGTACCATCGGATCATGCCCGCCGCCGGCGAATCCCGCACCATCCTGCACGCCGACCTCGACGCGTTCTTCGCGTCGGTGGAGCAGCGTGACAACCCCGAGCTGCGCGGCAAGCCCGTGCTGGTGGGCGGGGGCGGCAAGCGCGGCGTCGTGGCCGCGGCGAGCTACGAGGCGCGGAAGTTCGGCTGCCGCAGCGCGATGCCCGGGGCCGTCGCGGCGCGGTTGTGCCCGCAGGCGATCTTCGTCAAGGGCAGCTACGAGAAGTACAAGGAGGCCAGCCGCCAGGTGTTTGAGGTGTTCGAGTCGGTGACGCCGCTGGTGGAGCCCTTGAGCATCGACGAGGCGTTCCTGGACGTCACGGGCAGCCTACGTTTGCTGGGCGACGGCGAGGCGATCGCGCGGAAGATCAAGAACGACGTACGCGAGCAGACGCGGCTCACCGTGAGCCTGGGCGTCGCGCCCAGCAAGCTCGTCGCGAAGATCGCCAGCGACCTGGACAAGCCCGACGGCCTGGTCGTCGTGCGCGAGGGCGAGATCGACGCGTTCCTCGAGCCCCTGGAGATCTCCCGGCTCTGGGGCGTGGGCGCGGTCGGGCAGGCCAAGCTCGAGCGCCTCGGCGTCCGTACGTTCGGCGACGTCCAGAAGCTCGACCTCAAGACGCTCAAGGCGATGTTCGGCAGCCTGGGCGAGAGCCTGTACAACCGCTGCCGCGGCATCGACGATCGGCCCGTGGTGACCGACCGGCGGGCCAAGAGCATCGGCCACGAGCGGACGTTCGGCGACAACCTTACCACGCTCGAGCAGTGCCACGCCCAGGTGGTCGACCTGGCCGAGCGCGTCGGATGGCGATTGCGGAGGGCCGAGCGTGCGGCGGGCACGATCACGCTGAAGGTGCGCAACGGTGAGTTCAAGACCATCACACGGGCGCACACGCTCGCGGAACCGACGCACGACAGCGGCGCGATCGTGCGCGAGGCGTGCGCTTTGCTCGATGCCTGGGCGAGGAAGGGCTTCGAGCCGGTACGCCTGCTGGGCGTCAGCGCGAGCCACCTGCACGCGCCCGAGGGGCCGGGCCTGTTCGACGCGGCCGAGCACGAACGCGCCAGCCGCGTGGACGAGGCGGCCGACGTCATCCGCAGTCGGTTCGGCGACGCGGCGATCGGCCGGGCGAGCTCGCTGGACGCGTAGGTTCCTAGCTCGCGAGCCGCAGCCGGATCGGCCCGCGGGCATCGTCGGGGTCGACGATCTTGCCGCCCTTGGTGATGGAGAGCTTGCGCTGGCGGACGAGGCGCCGGGCGGCGCGGCGGGTTCGCTCCATGAGCGGCTTCCAGTCGTCGGGCTCGACGGCGCGGGCCGCCTCGCTCGGGCAGATGGTGGCGCCGCGGTCGCGCTTCGAGAGCAACTCGAGGATGGCGGCTTCGAGCCGGGCGTCGAGGTCGCCGGGCTTCTCGCGGCGGCACAGGTCGGAGCAATAACGGACGTCTTCCCAGGAGCGTTCCCACTTCTTGCGCCACGCGAACGTGCGCCCGCAGGTCTCGCAGATCTTGGTCGGCAGGTCGTCGCGCTTCACTGGCTCGCCGCCTGCGGGGTTGCGAGCGGATCGACGCGTGGCGTCGGGTCGCCGTGGCCTCGAATGCGCTGGGCGATGCGCGGCCAGGCCTTGAGCGGCATGCCGCGCGGCAGCGAGCCGAGGACGCGGTCCTGCTCGGCCTTCGTCAGCACCAGCGCTTGCTCGACGGGCATCTTCGCGAAGCGGCGCGCGGTGTAGGCGGCCATGACGGCGCGCAGCGTGCGGGCGATGATCGCGCGGCGGGGCAGCACGCCCGCGCCGATGGCCTCGAGCGCCAGGCTCGCCTGCGTGCGGATCGAGTGTCGGCTGCGGTCGCGGCTGAGACGGTGCACGCCCTGGCAGTCGGCGACCGCGACGGTGGGCGAATCGCCATCGAAGGAAACGATGAGGTTGCTGGGCTTGTGGTCGCGGTTGTGCAGGCCCGAGGCGAGCAGGCATCCGACCTGGAGGCCGACCGCGTCGGCAAGCGCATGCTGGCGCCGCAGGGGCATCTCGCCTCGCCTTGCTTGATCGAGGCAGTGCAGCAGGCTGACGCCCTCGACGCGGCCCATGACCAGGCAGTCCTCGCGCACGCCGCCGTCCTTGCGGCTCAAGAGCGCGAGCATCGGGGCGCACGGAATGCCCTCGGCGGCCAGCAACGCGGCACCGGCCCAGTGGCGGTCGCCGGCCGCCATGCCCAGGCGGGCCCGGGCCCGGCCGAGCGGGCCGCCGTAGCGGTAGAACTTCAGGACCACCGGCCGACCGCGCAGTTCGGCGGCCATGACGCGGACGCCGCCGTCTTCCTTGAGCAGGGTCGCCGAATCGGCCCAGGGCTCCTGGGAGAGGGCGCGGGCCCACTCGGGGCCGTCGCCCGTGGGGCCGTGCCGGCGTGCGGAAAAGCTGGGAGCCTCGGCCATCTGGCCCTAGTGTATGTTCGGGCGGTTTCCGGTCGCCGGACGGCGGGCATGCTCGATGCCACGCCGGCTTCGTCGCCCGGATTCTCGCTCCGAGGACGCCCATGCCCGACGTTCCCAAGCCGCTGTCGGTGGCGATCATCTGCAAGAACAACGAGGCGACCATCGGCCGGACCCTCGAGAGCGTGCGCAGGCTGGGGCAAGAGATCGTGGCCGTCGACTCGGGCTCGACCGATGGCACGCTGGACATGCTCGGCGAGAACGGGGTGCGGGTGATCGAGGCCGAATGGCAGGGGTACGTGGGCACGAAGCAGTTCGCCCTGGAGCGATGCGGGCAGCCCTGGGTGCTGTCGCTCGACAGCGACGAGTCGCTGACGCCCGAGCTTCGGCGGTCGATCGAAGCGCTCGACCTCGAGTCTGAGGGCGGGCCGAGCGGCTACCGCGTGAACCGCAAGGTGTTCTACGACGGGCGGTACTTCGAGCACACGTGGCAGCCCGAGTGGCGGCTTCGGCTGGTTCGGCGGGATCGGTACCGATGGGAGGGGCTCGACCCGCACGACGAGCTGCGGCCGATCGATGGCGGAGAAGCGACGGCCGACCTCGCGGGCGACCTTCGGCACGATAGTTTTTCGGGGTTTGCCGAGCTGATGCGCAAGCACGTGGGGCACGCCCAGCTCATGGCGACGAGCCTGCACGCCGAGGGACGGCGGGCGGGGCCGCTGAAGCTGGCGATCTCGCCGGTACAGGCGTTCGTGCGGCAGGCGGTGTTCCGGCGCGGGTATCGGGACGGCACGCGGGGCTGGGCGGCGGCCGGCGCGATGGCTGCATATACCCTCATGAAGTACGTGTGCCTGCTGGAGCTCCAGGACCAGGCGGGCCGACAGCGAGAGGAGCGGCGGTGACCACGATCCAGCAGGAGCGAGCGCCCGTGAGCGGACCTTCGTCGATTGACCTGAGCGGCGTGAACAAGACGCTTCAGTTCGAGGACGCGCGCGACCCGCGGGTGGCCCCCACCGTCGCGGACATGAAGAAGTGGGTGCTGCGGTGGCGTTTGAAGGGCGAGCCGCTGGGCGTGAACGGCGCCGTGAAGAAGCGTTGGTACGTGCGGCCGCACAAGATGTGGGAGTACAGCCGGGGGCTGGCGCTCACGGGCGCGAGCGGGCCGACGCGAGAGCCGGGCGCGAAGCTGCACTGCCTGGACGTCGGCGGCGCGATGACGCTACCGATCCTGTACCTGGGGAGCCTGGGCGACCGCGTGGTGTGCCTGGACATCGACCCCACCATGACCCGCCAGAGCATGGACGCGGCCGAGCGGCAGGGGCTGGAACTGGACTGCCGGACGACCAACCTGGGCGAAGAGGATCCGTCGGCGGCGGATCTGGGCGCGCCCGAGGCCGGGTTCGACCGGGTGTACTGCTTCAGCGTGATCGAGCACATCCTGCCGCCCGAGCAGGAGCGGGTTGCCAGCCGAATGGGTGGCCTCGTGAAGCCCGGCGGGATGCTGTGCATCACGTTCGACTTCGGTGAGCACGGGCCGATGGAGGCGCCGATGCGGACGATGGACGACGCGCACAAGCTCGGCGACCTGATCGGACTGCCGTTGATCGGTGGGGACTTCGTCGATACGGGCGATCGATACCCGCTGAATCGCAAGCACCCGCAGGCTCGGTACACCTTCGGTTCGATGTTCTTTCGCCGGCCCGAGGCCTAACACCAGAGCGGATTGGTGCTAGCATTGTGGCCCTCAGCGTGAGGGCATCAGACGTGCCCGCGGCACGAGCCGCGTCGAGGACACCAATGGCCAAGAAGACCAGCAAGAAGGCCGGCACGACCGGCAAGAAGACCAGCAAGAAGACGTCGAAGAAGACGACCAAGAAGACCGCCAAGGTCGGCAAGAAGACCACGAAGAAGAGCACGACCAAGAAGACCGGCAAGAAGGTCTCCAAGAAGACCACTTCGACCGCCGGCAAGACGCGCGGCAAGAAGACCACCAGCCGCGGCGGCCGCAGCAAGGTCACGCGCACCAAGGTGCACGCCATTCCGGCGAGCTGAATCGACCGACTCGAACGGGCGTCGCCCCCGGGCGCGCCCCCCACGACCAAGAGGAATCACACGCTGCCCCCCTCGAAGAAGACCAACAACAAGAAGAAGCCCGCCACGAACTCCAGCCGGAGTGGGTCGGGTGGACGGGCGCCAAAGGGCCCGAGCAAGAAAGCCGAGCGTGACGAGACCATCTTCGATCGCTCGGTGACGTTCGACGACTTCGATCTGGTCGAAGACGTGCTCGATGGCGTGGACGACGAGGGATTCGTCCACCCGACGATGATCCAGTCGATGCTGATTCCCGTCGCGCTGACGGGCAAGGACGTGCTGGGCCAGGCCAAGACGGGTACGGGGAAGACGGCGGCGTTCGGCCTGCCGCTGCTGTCGCTGGTCGACCCGGGCGATAGCTTCGCGGCGCTCGTGCTCGCTCCGACGCGCGAGCTGGCGCTGCAGATCACCAGCGAGCTCCAGACGCTGGGCAAGCACAGCGGGCTGAACGTGGTGGCGATCTACGGCGGCGACCCGATCGAGAAGCAGGCCCGCAAGCTCGCTAAGAAGCCGGAGATCATCGTCGGCACGCCGGGCCGCGTGATGGACATGGAGCGGCGCGGCTATTTGCGGTTCGACAAGATCCAGGTGGCGATCCTGGACGAGGTCGACCGGATGCTGGACATCGGCTTCCGCGAGGACATCCGCCGGATCATGAGCGCGTGCCCGAAGGACCGGCAGACGATCTTCGTCTCGGCGACGCTGACCGAGGAGATCGAAAAGCTCGCCCGGCAGTACATGAACAACCCCGAGAAGCTGGTCGCCTCGGCCGGCTCGCTCACCGTGAGCGTGGTGGAGCAGCACTACCTGACCGTGCAGCCGTGGGACAAGAAGCGGCTGCTCGTGCACCTGCTGACGCACGAGGAGCCCGCGCTGACGGTCGTGTTCTGCCGCCTGAAGCGCGTGGTGGACGACCTCGAGAAGCTGCTGCGTGACAAGGGCATCGATGCGGTGGCCATCCACGGCGACATGCGCCAGAGCCGCCGCAACAGCGTGATGAGCCGGCTTCGGACGGGGGAGCTCGGAGTCTTGATCGCCAGCGACCTGGCCAGCCGCGGCATCGACGTCGAGGGCATCAGCCACGTCATCAACTACGACCTGCCCGAGGACCCGGACCTGTACATCCACCGCATCGGGCGCACCGCGCGCGCGGGGCGCGGCGGCGTGGCCTGGAGCCTGGTGACCCCCGAGCAGGGCGCCCTGCTGACCGAGATCGAGAACCGGATCAACACGCACATTCCGTTCATGGACTACCCGGACTTCAAGCCCGGGCCCGAGCCCGCGGCCGTACGCGAGCGGCGCGAGCAGGAGGCCGCCCGCGAGGAACGCTCCAAGCAGCGCACGCTCGAGCGGCAGGGCAAGGTGCTTCCCAAGGGCGGAGACGAGAAGAAGTTCCCCGGCGGAGTGGTGCCCACGAAGCTACCGCCCAAGCGGATGGGCGGGCGGCTCTCGGGCCGTCGTTGAGGCCCGATCTCGGACCTAGCGGTCGATCTTGGCCAGCGCCTTCTCGCGGCTGGAAGTGATCACGAACAGGCGGTCGACGCGCGTGCCCTTGAGCACCGAGGCGATGGGCTTGGCCAGGTTGCAGAGCACGAGCGTGCCGCCCTCGCCCATGCACGTCTCGCGTATCTGCACGAGCATCGAGATGCCGGCGCTGGACATGTACTCGACGCGCGCCATGTCGAGCACGACGCGGCCGCGTGCCCGGACCGCATCTGGCATCGACTCGGCCAGCACGCCCGCGGCGTCAGACTCGCTGAGGCTGGGGCCCTTGGGCGAGATCACCAGGGCCCGGCCGAACGTCTGGCGGATGGTGTTCGGCCCTTCGCTGGTATCCGGGGTGGCGTCGGCGGTGGTAGCGCGCATCAAGATCCTCCCTCGTCGGGCGATCATGGTGCCGCCCGAGGATCCATCGGCGGTCGGCCGCGAAGGGGTCACAGCGCGGCGTGTTCTGGGACGAGCATGCTGCGCGGTCGGTCGGATTCGTCCGTTACCGGACGGCCAGTTCCCGCCGCATGGGGCCGCCGGACGTTCGAAGATGTCACGGGAGGTCGCGTTGGCTTGCCGTCCCACCCATGAGCATCGAAGGAGAGATTCTTGATCATTACGCACACCACGCGTCCTACCCGCCTTGCCGCCGTTGCCGGCGTTGCCGCCTCGGCCGCCGCCGCCCTGGGGCAGTGCACGCCCGCATGGGACGTGTCCATCGGTAACCCGGGCGTCGACGACGGCTACGTGCAGCCGCTGTTCGTCTGGGACGACGGCACGGGCGAGGCCCTCTACGCCGGCGGCTCCTTCGGCAGCATGGGCGGGGTGCCCGGCACGCTGCTGATCGCGGCCTGGGACGGCAGCGACTGGAGCGGGCTGGGCAGCCCCGGGCTGAGCACGGGCAGCACCAACGGCTTCGTCACCAGCATGGACGCCTTCGAGGTCGACGGCGGCGAGACGCTGGTGGTCGGTGGCTTCTTCGCCAGCGCGGGCGGGCTGTCGGGCACGCAGTCGATCGCGGCCTGGGACGGCACGCAGTGGCTCTCGATGGGAGCAGACCTGGTGAACCCGGACGCGATCTGGGCGCTGGCGTCTGGCGACGTGGGTGACGGCGACCTGCTGTATGCGGGCGGGTCGTTCACCGAGATTGGTGGCGTGACCGCCGGCGGCATCGCGGCGTGGGATGGCGACTCGTGGTCCCCGGTTGGCACCGGTGCGCCGCTGACCGGCGTCGTCACGCCCAACGTCTTCGGCGCGGTCGTCTTTGATGACGGTTCGGGTCCGGCGCTGTACGCCGGCGGACGGTTCGACGAGATCGACGGCGTGCCCGGCACGACGCTGCTCGGCCGATTCAAGGACGGCGCCTGGGAGCCGGTGGGCGCCGGGCTCGTGCGCAGCTCGATCACGGGCGATGCGGGCCAGCTTGCGGTGTTCGACGACGGCACCGGCCCGGCGCTGTACGTTGGTGGGCGGAGCTTCTTTGCCGCCAGCGCCACCGGCACCGGCGACGTCTTCAAGTGGGACGGTGCCGAGTGGTCCGTTGTCGGCCAGGACATCAGCGGCATCGTGACCCGGCTGTTCGCGTGGGACGACGGCAGCGGCGAGGCGTTGTACATGACCACGAGCGATTCGTCGCTGGGTCGGATCGCCCGGCTCGAAGGCGGAACGTGGGTGGGCGTCGACGGCGGCGTGGCCGGCGGATCAACGTTTGGCCTGGGATCGTGGAACGGTGACCTGTTCGTCGGCGGTAGCTTCGAGTCCGTGGATGGCCAGGCCGCCAGCGGCATCGTCCGGCGGACGGGCTGCACGGCCGGGGATTGCTACGCCGACTTCGATGGCGACGGTGAGCTGACGATCTTCGACTTCCTGGTGTACCAGAACGCCTTCGACGCGGGCGACCTGGCGGCCGACTGCGACGAGGATGGCTCGCTGACCATCTTTGACTTCCTGTGCTTCCAGAACGGGTTCGACGCGGGCTGCCCGTAGTACAAGCCCGGATAACTCGCTACGACGCGTCGTGACGCTGATTCCCCCTCGCTCGTGGATCGAACGAGGGGGTTCTGCTGTTATGATCTGCTCGGAGAAGGAACCCCGTGAGGAGGCGAGCGAGATGCAGACGAAGAGCACCGTTGGAGTGATCCTGGCCGCTGGTGTCGCAGCGAGCGCGTTCGGCCAGTGCGAGCCGGCGTGGGATGGCCAGGTCGGCAACCCCGGCGTCGATCGCGGGTACGTCCAGCCCATGATAAATTGGGACGACGGCAGCGGTGAACGGCTGTACGTCGGTGGTTCGTTCGGCGGCATCATCGGTGTGCCGGGCAGCACGAGCCTCGCATCCTGGGATCGCGACAGCGACACGTGGTCACGCGTTGGTACGCCCGGGCTGAGCACCGGCAGCACCAACGGGTTCCTGACCAACATCATGCCCTTCGAAGTGTTCGGCGAGGAGCGACTGGTGGTCGCGGGGTTCTTCGCGAGCGCGGGCGGCGTGGCCGACACGAGGTCGATCGCGGCGTGGAACGGCGACGAGTGGGTGTCGATGGGCGCCGGCCTGCCCGCACCGCAGAGCATCTGGGCGATGATCACGGCCGACGTCGGCGACGGCGAGAACATGATCATCGGCGGTGCGTGGCCCGAGATCGGTGGCGCTTTCGGAGCCGACCTGGCGCAGTGGGATGGAGACGAGTGGCTGCCCGTCGGCGATGGCACGGGGATCACGGGTACGTTCAGCCCGACCGTGTTCAGCCTTGAGGCCTTCGATGACGGGACGGGGCCGGCCCTCTACGCCGGCGGCCGGTTCGACTCGATCGGCGGCGCATTCAACACCAGCATGCTGGGTCGCTTTAACGGCACCTCGTGGGAGGCGGTGGGCGGGGGCCTGACCGCCGGGAGCGTGACGTCGCAGATCGGCGCGATGACGGTGTTCGATGACGGCACCGGCCCGGCGCTCTACGTCGGCGGCAGCAACGTGCGGGCTTCGGGCGCGCCCTTCGCCAGCGTGTACAAGTGGGACGGCGTGGCGTGGTCGGCCGTCGGTCAGGAGTTTGGCGGCCGCGTGACCGACTTCCAGGTCTGGGACGATGGCACCGGTCCGGCCCTGTACGTTGCCGGCACGGCCGTCCCGCCCATCGAGTACCTCGCGAAGCTGGTCGACGATGAGTGGGTTCCGGTCGATGGTGGCATCGCGAGCCAACCCGCGACGAGCGGCTCGTTCGCCAGCGTCTTTGGCCTGCACGTCTGGGACGATGATCTGTACGTGGCCGGCAACTTCACGCTCGTGGGCGATCCCGCCGTGGATGTGCGCGGGCTCGTCCGGCGCACGGGATGCGTGGGCTCGGCGTGCTTTGCCGACTTCAACGAGGACGGCGTGCTGGACATCTTCGACTTCCTGGCGTTCCAGAACGCGTTCGACGCCGGCGACCTGGCGGCCGATTGCACGGAAGACGGCTCGCTGGACATCTTCGACTTCCTGTGCTTCCAGAACGCGTTCGACGCGGGCTGCGAGTGATAGCCGCAGGCTTGGTCAGCGCTGGTCGAATTGCTTGAGCTTCAGGCGAGTGCGGTGGTGCTCGGGCGCCACGGTGCCGCCGGCCGTCTGGCCCTTCATGTAGTCCTTCTGCCACGTGTCGGTGCCGCCCTGGTGGCGGGTGATGGCCTGCTGTCGGCTGGCGGCCCAGCTCAGGTAGGCATTCTGCGTGGCAGGCTCCTTCTCGATGTTGATCGCGCCCGGCTCGGTCCACTCGAGGAGCGCGAGCGGGTAGGGCATGATCATGCAGATGGGCTCGCCCTTGCGGAACCAGACGTCGGTGCCGCGCTTCATGATCTTCCAGTTCATCGTGAACGTGCTGGGCGACCAATCGGTCTCGACCAAGCCGTCGAGCGGGACGGCGTAGTCCTTCGGGTAGTTGGTGGCGCCGCGGACGAACAGGCCGATCTTGGGCGGCGTGCGGAACAGCCAAGGCAGGCGGAAGGTGACGATGCCGCTGCCGAAGTGGCTGACGATGAACTGGTCGATGCCCTTGGGCCCATCGTGGACCTTGACGGCCAGCGCGTCGGGCGCGTCCTTGCCGTTCCACTTCATCGAGACCGTGGCCGGGCAGGGGATGACCCAGCCGCTCTGGTTGGCCATGGCCAGGGGCAGGCATCGATACGCCCCCTTGCCGGGGGTCTTGTCCATCCACTCGCGGGTGGGGCCGGCGGGCTCGATCGTCCAGCCCGAGGCGTCGCTGACGACGTAGGCCGTCAGGGGGCAGGGGCCGTCGATGGTGATGGTTTCGGGCATGGGGTCTCGCTCCTCGGGTGTCTGCCCGCCAGCATACGGGGCCGGGGGCGGGGCAACGAAAACTTCACACAGATCATGACCCGAACACTTGACCGCCTGTTCGGGCTCTGGTACACTCGGCCGGCCGGGCACGCGACCAGCGCCGCCCCCGGCCCCCGACGCCCTTCGGTCATGGTGGACCGGGCCCGGGCCACGAGCGCTGCAGCGGCGTGACGCCCGGCTGGAGAACGAGATTCTCCCGCAGGCCACGGCACGCCGAAGACATCTGGAGGTGCCCTATGGCACGCACGAAGGGTTCTGCCGGTTCCGCGACCGCCGAGAAGTCCTCGAAGACCGACGCCCGGTCTAGCACCAAGCCGGACGGCAAGTCCAACGGCGCGGTCGAGGTGATGGCCCCCGAGAAGAACAGCTCGAAGGGCGACACCAAGGCCCCCACCACCGCCTCCCAGAAAGCCGAACCCAGCCCCGAGAAGGCCAAGGCGCTGAACCTGGCCGTCGGGCAGATCGAGCGCAATTTCGGCAAGGGCGCGATCATGCGCCTGGACGAGAACGCGGCGCTCAACATCCCGGGCATCAGCACGGGCGCGCTCTCGCTCGACCTGGCGCTGGGCGGGCGCGGCATCCCGCGGGGCCGGATCGTCGAGGTGTATGGCCCGGAATCGAGCGGTAAGACGACGCTGGCGCTGACCGTGGCGGCGCACGCCCAGCAGGGCGGCGGCGTAGCGGCGTTCATCGACGCCGAGCATGCGCTTGACCCCTCGTGGGCGCGCCGGCTGGGCGTGAACATCGACGATCTCCTGGTCAGCCAGCCCGACACGGGCGAGCAGGCGCTGGAGATCTGTGAGCTGCTCGTGCGATCGAACGCGGTGGACGTGATCGTGGTCGACTCGGTGGCGGCGTTGATCCCCAGGGCTGAGATCGAGGGCGAGATGGGCGATAGCCACGTGGGCCTGCAGGCGCGGCTGATGAGCCAGGCAATGCGCAAGCTCACGGGCATCATCGCTCGCAGCAATTGCACGGTGATCTTCATTAACCAGATCCGCGAGAAGATCGGCGTGATGTTCGGCAGCCCCGAGACGACGCCCGGCGGCCGCGCCCTGAAGTTCTATAGCTCGGTGCGCATCGATATCCGGCGCATTGGCTCGATCAAGGAAGGCGACGAGGCCGTGGGCAACCGCGTGCGCGCCAAGGTGGTGAAGAACAAGGTGGCGCCGCCTTTCCGCCAGACCGAGTTCGACATCATGTTCAACGAGGGCATCAGCATCTCGGGCGACCTGATCGACCTGGGCGTCGAGTACAAGGTGGTCGACAAGAGCGGCGCGTGGTTCAGCTACGGCGAGGTGCGGCTGGGCCAGGGGCGAGAGAACTCCAAGCAGTTCATCCGCGAGAATCCGGACCTGGCCAAGGAGATCCGCTCGAAGGTGCTCGAGCGGTACGTGGCCAAGGCCCAGGCCAAGGAGCAGGGCAACAAGCGGTAGGGCCAAGGAGCCGCACGCGGGCCGCCCGAGCCCGGGCGGCGGTTGCTCCGGGGCGGGGATGCGTGCTACACTCCCCACCGCCATCTGGCAGCCACCGCGGATGTGGCGGAATTGGCAGACGCGCTAGGTTCAGGTCCTAGTGGGAGTAAAATCCCGTGGAGGTTCGACTCCTCTCATCCGCACTCTGAAGCCCCGGGCAGGTCCCGGGGTTTTTTATTTGCCGCCGTTGGTTTCGTCAGCGCCCAGGTGCGTGCGAAAGAACTCGATCATCACCCGGAAGGCCTCTCGCCGGACGGCGGCGTCGTGGCGATCCAGCGGGGTGTAGGCGTGGCCCGATAGGCCGTGGCCGGCCTCGCGGTCGACGATCAGAAGGGTCTCGAGCCCCGCGGCGTCGCGGCGCTCCTTGATGTTGCGGACCATGTCGCCCGAGTCCCAGGTCGTGTCGCCGTCGCCACCGACGAGCATGACGGGCTCATCGATGATCTCGACCTCGATGCGGGCCTCGGCGATGCGATCGGGGTTGGCCAGGCGGCCGGCGTCGTGGGCCAGGCGGATCTTGACGGGCTGGTCTCGCTGGCCCTTGGCGAACTCGGCACCCATGCCCAGGTAGGGAACGAAGGGCAGCGGCTCGCCCTCCCAGCTAAAGCTGCTGGGCGACGGCTGGCCGCGGCCGACGCCCCACCCCTCCCAGATCACGTCGCTGGGCACGTAGGCGACGATGGCGGCGAAGCCTTCGATGCGGCTTGCGCCGGCGAGGGCGAACTCGCCGCCCTTGGAGACGCCCCAAATGCCGATGCGCTCGCCGTCGAGGTCGTCTCGCGTGCGGATCCAGTCTCGCGCGTCGCGAAGTGGTTCGAGCGGGAGGTTCGCGAACGCTCGCGGCAGCTCGGGGAACTTCTGCTCCTGGTCTCCCCAGGCGGGCGAGTGGTACGGCAGACCGAGCACGGCGAAGCCCCGCGAAGCGAGCTGGCGGCCGACGCTGCGGGCAGCGCCGTCGTTGCCCTCCGATCCGCCGAGCGCGATGACGACCGGCAGTCGATCGTCGCCGGGCGGTCGCATGAGGAACGCACCTGGCATCGAGTCGCCGACGGGGATCTCGACGAGGTCGTCGCGGCCTCGGAGCAGCTCGACCTCGCCCGTCGCGTCGGGCATGCCGTCGGCGTCGGCGTCCACCGAGAACGTGACGAGCCCCCAGGCACGCGACGTTGCTGGGGGATCGGCTTGCGGCTCGGCGCGCTGCATCGACCAGAACAGGCCGGTGGGGTCGGCGCCGGTCCATCGGCCCGCGACCGGCGCATCGGCCATGGGATCGATGCGACCTTGCTCGTCGGCGCGGAACGCGGCGGAAGCGTCGTACCAGGCTCGCGAGCGGTTGTTAAATCGCGAAGCGTTGATGATCGCGAGCGAGCCCGGCTCGAGGCCATGGACTCGCACGGAGACTGGATCGCCGGCGAGGACTTTCGCCTGCTCGATGATGATCTCGGGCTGGGCGACTGTGGCGCTCGACAGAGCGATGGTTGAAACAAGGATGCTCGCGCTCTTCATCATGGCGTATTACTCGCTGTGCTCGTTCCCAAGCGTTCGGGCAGCCGGACGGCACCGCAGTCGGAACACCGTTCGGCCCGTTGTGTCCCCTCGATGCGCCCCAGCGGTGAGCCCGCCCGAATATCGAGGAAGCCCGAGCCTTGTTGGGATGGTCATGCCGGCGTGCCTGGCGTGCGATCAAGCTTGCAATGCATCGCCGGATCGGGAGTCCCCGTGACGAGCGTCAATGCCGGAGGGGGGACTCGAACCCCCACTCTGTTGCCAGAAGTGGATTTTGAATCCACCGCGTCTGCCAATTCCGCCACTCCGGCGTGGGCGAGGAGTGTAGGGGCGACGCGGTTGTCGGTCCGCCCAACCACCCAGTGCTGGTCGAGCACGGATCAACGATCGTCTTCGAGCACCTGGGCCAGCGTTCGCCTTGCGAGCCGTTCTATGTGAGGATGTCGGTCGCGGTAGTAGGGCAATTGGATGGCGGCGATGCTGAGCGCCCAGCCGCGTGCCCGAGCCCAGCGGGCATCGTCAGCCCCGGTTGCCGCCCGGAATGCCTGCCGTTGTCGCGGGCCGAGCTCGAACCAGGCGAAAGCGAGATCGCAGGCGGGATCGCCGACCGCGAGACCGCCAAAGTCGATGACGCCGGCGAGGTCGCCGCTGGCGACGATCAGGTTTCCGCCGTGCAGGTCGCCGTGGATCCACGCGTGGTCGACCGCCGCCTCGGCGTCGAGCGACCGCTCCCAGATGGCCGCGAGGCGCTCAACGGGCACGGCGTCCGCGATCTGGTCGAGCGCCGTTCTCGTTGCGGCGTCGCGTTCGGTGAGGGGTACGCCCCGACCGAAGTTGTGGTCGCCCGGCACGGGACCGCCCGCTGCGTCAAACGTCGAGAGCTCGTTGATAAACCTGGCAACACTGCTTCCGAGTGCATCGCGGTTGGCGTGAGACGCGGACCACGCGGCCTCGCCCTCAAGCCAGGGGACGACGGACCAGGGGCCCAGGAATCGCTCGGTGGCTTCGCCGACGAACAACGGCGTCGAGATCGGGACCGAGAGCATGGGAGCGATGCGCGGCAGCCAGGCCTGCTCTTTCCGGCATTGCGTCGCCGCCGCTGCCGACGTGGGAAAGCGGATCGCGAGTTCGCGTCCCAGTCGGAACAGCACGTGCGCGGTACCGCCGACGGGGCACGGCACGATTTCGAGGTCGGCCAGCGTCGGGCACTGCTCCGACAACAGGAGCCTTGCCTGCGCGGCATCGATCGAGAGGCGGTCCGCATCGGCCATCATCGCCCCCCGTGCGGCAATGCTAGCGCGACGGCCTCAGGACGAGTCGTTTGGTTGACTGCGTTGACCGAGGGCCAACTGGGTCAGCCTGCGGCAGCGGAGGGGACGTTCGCGAGCGCTTCATGGATGGTGGCGAGCAGGTCGGCGGTCGCGAATGGCTTGTGGATGACGGCAAACGCGCCCAGGGCCGCTGCCGAGCGGTCGATGGAGTCGGCCGCCGAACCGGTGAGGTAGATGACGGGCGTCTGCTGCAGTTCCTCGATCTTCTGGAGCCTGGCCTGGACGCTGAAGCCGTTGCCCGCGGGCATGTTGACGTCGAGCACGATGAGGTCTGGGCGAGCGTGCGTCGCGCGGTCGACGGCCGAGTAGCCGTCCTGCGCCGTCACGACGGCGAAGCCCTCGGCTTCGAGCCGGAGCCTCAGAGCGGTGAGCAACGCGGTATCGTCGTCGGCGATGAGGATGGTCGGTCCCGTGTTCGGCTTGGACATGGCTCTGGCTCCATCGATGTTGTGATCAGGCGGCGTCGGCGGTCGTCGGGTCGGCATCGTCGTCGATGCGTTCGATGATCGCCAGGATGTCTTTCGAGTCGTACGGCTTGGAAAGGAACGCGGTCGCGCCGAGCTCGCGAGCGCGGTGCTTGGCGTCTTCCTGGGCGTGGGCCGATAGGAACACGATCGGCGTGCGGCTAAGCCGTGGCATTCGACGGATGCGCTCGAACGTCTCGAATCCGTCGATGTCGGGCATGCGGATGTCGAGGATGATGATCGATGGCTCGTGCACCGCGGCGGCCTCGACGCCCGCCAAGCCATTGATGGCGTGATACACCTCGTGCCCGTGGGCTTCCAGGCGGGTCATGAGGGCGCCGGTGATGGCCGGCTCGTCATCGATGATCAACACGGACTTAGCCATAAGACGGAATCTCCACGCGGTGGACGAGTTGGTCGTTCAAGAATGATTCGGCATCTTCGAGTTGGCGGACGCCGAGGACGGTGATGCGTAATGGCTGATCGAGTTGCTTTAAGACACGCAAGGCAGATTCCCAGTAGAGCTCCTGGATGCGATCGGCCCACTCCTGCGGGCGATATCCGACGCCGATGAGGAAGACGCCGCCGTCTTCCGCGACGGGGAGCGCGAGATCGGTGGCTCGCGACACCGATCCCAGGAAGGCCTGGAGGTCGTCCTGGGTCATCTCGGGCGCCAACGCCTCGACGTGGAGCATCGTGATGGGTGTGGATTCCTCCTGGCGATCGATCCAGGCGAGATAGCCCCGGATGATGCTGTCGGTATCGGCGCGCGGCATGCTGAACGAGAACGTCGAACCACTGCCCTCGCGCGATCGCACCTTGGCCAGGCCCAGGTTGATGCCCGTGAGCTCGCGGACGATGCTGAGGCCCAGGCCGAAGCTCTTGGTGTTGCTGTCGTGGGTGGCGTTTCCCTGCCGGAAACGCTCGAAGAGCTGTTCGCGCTGCAGCTCGCTCATGCCCGGTCCCTCATCGATGACCCGAAGCTCGACCGTGTGGTCGTCGCCGACCTCGGCCTGCACGGTGACGGTCGTCTGGGTGGGAGCATACTTGATGGCGTTAACGACGAGGTTGGTGAGTGTTCGCCTGGCCTTATCGATGTCGATCCAGACGAGGGGCAACTCGTCGGGGACGTCGCGTACGAGGGTGATGTCCCGGCGCTGGGCACGTCGCTGCAAGATGGTCCAGCAGGTGTCGATGATCTCATGGACGTCGTGGGCACGCCGGTCGACGCGCAGCGTTCCCGCGCGGAGCTTGCTGCTGTCCAGGAAGTCGTCGACGAGCTGGGCGAGGTCTCTGGTGGCGTTGCCGATGAAGTCCAGGAACTCGCACTGCTTCTCGGAGACCGGCCCGCCGATGCCATCGGCCATGATCGAGGCGAATTCTTGGATGACGGCCAGCGGCGTGCGGAACTCGTGGGCGACGTCCTCGACGAACCGGTGTGCCGAGTTGCTGAGCAGCTCGAGTCGGTCGCCCTTGATTCGCAGGTCGTCGTTGGCACGCTCGAGCTGCCTGGTGAGTTCGCGGGCGGTTTGCTCGAGGTTGAATCGCCGCAGGGCATCGAGGATGACGTGTCGGAGACCGTCGCCCTGCTCGAACACCGTCTGCTTGTTGATGTAGTCGGTCGCTCCGCGGCGGAAGACCGCGGCGGCGATGTCCTCATGGCCGCACGAGGTCATGACGATCGCGGGCCCCCGATCGATGTCGACCAGGTCGGGCAGCCACGCCGCAGCGGTGTCCGATGCGAACTTGTAGTCGCACATGAACAGGCACCGCTCCGTGGTCGACGCTTCCAGGGCTTGGGCTGGATGAGAGAACTCCGAGAATTGGAGATCGACGCCAGCGTCTCGCAGGGCGGCCCCGACGGCCACACGCGTGAGCTCCGCGTGGTCTTCGTCGTCGTCGATGATGACGACGTGGAGGCGTGAGATGGTCTGGACGTATTCCAAGTCGGAGCCCTCCGAGCAACCCCGGATCGGCTGACTCGGGGCACCGCTACAGCGGGCAGCAGCCGTCTTGAGCGGGGCTTTCCGCCCGTGCGGCCTGGGTCGGTCGTGCGGGCCGTCAGATAACCCGGAATCTGGCGTCGGGCTGTTTTGGCGTGAAGGAGCCGGACGGCCTGACCGATGCCCCAATGAAGGACTTTCAGGAGGTTGTCGGAATGTCGACGCATGCCAACTCGTCGTCCCAGCCGGGGAGATTGCGATCGGATTCGCACGAGCGGGAGCGCCTCCGCGAGTTGCAAAACTGCGACATCCTCGACACCGACTACGAGCCGGCGTTCGACAACTTGACCAAGCTGGCGGCGTCGCTGCTGGGGACGCCGATCGCGCTGGTCTCTCTGGTCGACGAAGATCGGCAATGGTTCAAGAGCCACTTCGGGCTTGGCGCTCGAGAGACACCACGGAGTCAGGCGTTTTGCGACTATGCGATCGCCGGCGAGGACGTCCTGGTGATTCCCGATGCGACGAAGGACGACCGCACGCGCTGCAACCCTCTCGTGACGGGGGAGCCCAGCATCAGGGCCTACGCCGGTGCACCCCTACGGCTTCCGAGCGGCAAGGCGATCGGCACGCTCTGTGCCATCGACACCGAGCCTCGCTCGTTCTCGGCCGAGGATCTCCGGACGCTCGAGGACTTGGCGGCGCAGGTGGTACACCTGATCCAACTGCGGCAGCAAGCACTCGAGTACGACACGGTTGCCACGGAGCTGCGAACGATCCTCGACTCGGTGCCGGCGTTGATCTACTTCAAGGACGGTGCGAACAACATCCTCAACCTGAACAAGGCCGCCGCCGCGGCGATGCGGCTCGACGTCGACGAGGTCGTCGGCCGCCATTCGGAGGAATTCTTCCCCCAGAAGGATGCGCGGAAGTTCCTGGAAGATGATCTCGAGGTGCTCGAAACGGGGCGACCGAAGCTCGGCATCGAGGAGACCCATGAGGGCGGGGACGGCGAGCCCCTCACGATCCGGACGGACAAGATCCCGCTCCGCAATCGCAGCGGCACCTTCGATCGGCTCGTGGCCATCGCGACGGACGTGACGGCGTTGCGAGCCGCCGAATCGCAGTTGGACGAAACGAACCAGCGGCTGGCGCTGGCGATGCAGGGATCGGGCCAGGCGGCCTGGGAGTGGAACCCGGTGACGGGCGAGACGTTCCTGAGCGACAGCTGGTACGAGATGCTGGGCTACGAGAAGGGCGACTTTGCGTCGGTGTTCGACGGATGGACGCTGCTTGTTCACCCGGAAGACGTGCCCGACGCCCGTAAGAACCTGGAGGAGCACCTGGCCGGCGAGCGGCCGCTGTACGACACCACGATGCGGGTCCGTCGCAAGGACGGCACCTGGCAGTGGGGCCACGTCATCGGCCGGGTGGTCGAGCGGACGTCCGCGGGCGAGCCGCAGCGCGTGACGGGGATGCTGATCGACATCGACGGGGAGCGTCAGCTCCAGGACGAGCTTCGCCAGAAGAACGTCGAGCTGGAGCGCTTCGTCTACACGGCCTCGCACGACCTGAAGTCGCCGATCGTGACGATCCTGGGATTCTTGAGCTACTTGATCAAGGATGCCGAGGAGGGCAACTTCGACGATGTCGCAGGATACGCCCAGCGGATCGAGCGGGCGGCCAATCGAATGCGGGCCAACATCGATGGCCTGCTGGAGATGAGCCGCATCGGTCGCACGAAGTCGGCGGTCACCGGTGTCTCGCTGCAAGAAGTCATTCATGACGTGGCCGAGGACTTCGAGCAGCGACTGGACGAAGGTGGCATCGATTTGAGCGTGAACATTGGCGAGGAGGTCGTTGCGTGCGATCGCATGCACCTGACCCAAGCGATCTCCAATCTCGTGTCCAACGCGATCAAGTATGGCTCGGCGTCGGAGCAGCCCCGGATCGAGATCTCTTCCAGCACGAAGAACGACCGAACGGTCGAGATCGTGGTCTCGGACAACGGAACGGGCATCGATCCGAAGTACGAGCACAAGATCTTCGACCTGTTCGAGCGCTTGAGCGCCGATAAGAACGGGACCGGAATCGGGCTGACGATCGTTCGGCGGGTCGCCGAGCAATACGGCGGCCGGGTCTGGTTAGATTCCACGTGTTCCGAGGGCGCGACGTTTCGGCTGATGCTGCCCTCCTTCGGCTCCGCGAAGCCAGCACGAGAGGTGGTGGGACATGAATGACGCTGCCAATCCGACACACTTTCTCCTGGTGGAAGACGACGACGATCACGTCGAGTTCTTCCGGAGAGCGATGAAGGACGCGAAACTGGCCAACAACTTCTCGCACGTCGCAGACGGCGAAGCGGCATTGGCGTACGTGGGCCGCGAGCCACCGTTCGAGGCAGCGATTGAGCCCGACGTCATCATCCTCGACCTGCACTTGCCCAAGCTCAACGGGCTGGAAGTCTTGCGGGCGCTCAAGTCCGATCCGGCGACGTCGGACATTCCGGTCGTGGTCATGTCGACGTCCGACGCGGCGCCGGACCGCAAGCAGGCGTACGAGGCGCACGCCAATAGCTACCTCGTCAAGCCCATGGACGTCGAGAAGTTCCACGAGATGGTGCGAGACCTGGGGCTCTATTGGTCGGTGTGGAACCAGCGGGCGCGAGACGCCGCTTGAAGTGCACGAGGTGGCGGGCTCAGGCAGGCCCTGCCCCCAGAACGATCGCCGATGCAAGAACGATGCCGAGCACCGGGACGGCGACGGCGCGCCGGAACCAGGAGGCATGGCGGTACCAGCCAAGCAGACCGTAACAGACGGCAAGGGTGATGACGACGCCAATGGCGGCACCCGCCACGCTCGGGAAAGACGCGTGCGTGGTCGTACCCGTGTTGGATGCCAGCGTCACGCCGTGGCAGACGGCTCCGAGGAGCACCAACGCGCAACGCAGGCGGCTTGGCTCCTTGCGGACCAGGGATTCGAGCGCGAGCGTCGCGGTCGCAAGGCCGGCAACCCAGGCTGCGGCCGTCGGGAGAATCAAGGCTTGTGGAACGATCGGCGAGACCAGTGCCGGGGCGAGAATCAGCAGGCCGACGGCCGAAGCCAGTGTGCGTGGGTCGATCCTGATGAGCAGGAGCGTCAGGAGGAAGAGCTGCGTCTGCGTGCCGGCGACGAGAAAGGATCGGAAGCCGTCTCGTGCGCCGGCGAGGCGTAGCTCGGCCGCCAACGGCTCGGGTTCTGGCTCGCGATGCCGCTTGGCGCTCCTGGTGAGATCGATCTGGAAGGCGTCGGAGCGTTGGCCGGCCTCCACCGTGGCGTGCATGACTTCGAGGCCGGGGCGATGCACGGCAAGCAGAATATCATCGAGCACGAGCGGCGCGCGGATCGACGCATCGCCTGCCGCCGGCGGGAGCGTTCCCTGGAGGACGAACTCCATCGCCATCGGTAGACGCAGCGATGGGTTTTCGGCCGCCCATTGCTCGACGGAATCGATCGTGGGCGAATCGACCAGGTGCAGCCTGAGGGCGCGACCGTCGAGGAAGACCTCGAAGCCCGATGCGAAGCGCTCGCGGCCGTCGAGCAGGGCCGCCTCGAGTGCCTGCGGCGGGCCCTCGAGCAGTTCGTGCATCTGCCAGTCCATGACCCGGGCCGAGGTCTCGTTGAGGGCATAGGCGAGCGCGTCGTGGACCACGCGGACCTCGATGGTTCCGCCGGCGGGTGCGTGCTCGACCTCGACCACGACGACGGTGGCCATCGTGGGGTGCGCCAGCACGCGGGCCGCGAGGCAGAGCAGGATGGCAAGGCACGAACGAATCATCTGGGACGATGGTCGAGCAGCGTCTGGATCGCCTGCTCGGTCAGGGCCTGATCCCAGATGCTGAGATGTGCGAGATCGCCCTGGTACCGGTAGCGACGGTCCCAGGGGTCGACGGGCGCAATGAGGATCTTCGACTCGTCGTCCGCCAAGCGCACGGCTCGCTCGCCGATGAGCACGCCGTCCTTGTAGATCCGGCCGACCTGGCCGTCGAAGGTCGCGGTGATCATCTGCCAGCGGCCCGTGTCGTAGGCAGTGCGGCTGGGTACGTCCTGGTTGTGGCTCCAGAAGTGGACGCCGCTGGCAAACTTGGCGAAGTAGCGAGACTGTCCGCCGACGCGGGCATCGCAATTGCCGAAGCCGATCAGCAGGGTTCGATTGGCCGGCTGCTCGTCGAATCGTGCCCACACGTTCATCGTCCACGCGTCGCCGGCGGCCACGGGGAGGTCACCCGCGTCGTCGATGGTGGTGCCGTAGCGGCTCTGCGGGATGGCGTCCAGCTCGTAGACCGGCCCAGCAATGACGAACGTGTGGCGATGGCTGGCGAGTTCGTTACCGGCGGGCGAGCGATCCTGGATTGCGTCGAGCCGAAGCGTGTAGGGCGTGCCAACTTCCGGCGCGCGATCGAGCTCGATCGTGGCGGTCCGAGAGTCGTCGTCCATCTCGATGCGACGCACGCCGATGGCGGGCTGGAGGCCGATGTTGTGCGGCGTCACGCGGCGCACCGGCTCGGAAAACTCGACACGTACCACGGGCGTCTCGTACATCGCCTGGACCCGCGTGACCGTCGGCGCGGTCTCGTCGACGACACGAATCGTGCGGCTCTGCGGCGGCCCGAGCGTGCCGTCTTCATCGATCGCAGCAGTCTGGACGGTGGTCGTCTCGTGCAGCACGATCGGGCTCGCGTAGACCGGCGAGTCGGCGGAAGGAGCCGAGCCGTCGGTGGTATAGCGGAACGAGCCGGGACGCCAGTAGAGGCTGGGCTCGATGGTCGCCTGGATCGTGTCGGTGTGCGTGCCGTCGGCCCGGCCGGGCGTCGCGGCGACCCGGATCTCGGGCGGACCGAAGCGGTGGTCCTCGAGCGTGTCGAAGAGCGGGCGTGCGGGCGTTGCGGGAGCGCCGGCTCTGGCGACCGTCGCGGCAAAGATCGTGATGCGCGGATCGTCGGGCAGCGTGATGCGTCGTGCGTCCGGCGGGAGCTGGATCGTCTGACGGTAGAGGTAGCAGTAGCGATAGATGGCGTCTTCGTCGGTCTCGGCGACGTGGTGATGCGAGGCGTACCACGCGATCTCGTCGGGCTTGATGAAGCCCGGGGTCAGGCCGATGATGTCGGTCCGGCCCCACGGGTACCGCGGGTCGGCCACGTCGCCCGGCCACTCTCGACGGTCCCACTGACCGACGTAGCCGTCCCAGGCTTGGGCGGCGAGGTACGCTTCGCTGCCGTCGATGTTGATGAACGCGTCTGCGTCGCCCTCACTCGACGCTATCAGCAGGTAGAGCGTGTCGTAATCGCCTTCAGGGAGCGTCAGTTCCTGACCCTCGCACCGCAGCGCGTTCGGTCCGTCGTGCTCGCCCAGGTGAAGGTGCACGCCGCCTAGCGAAATGACTTCAGGCAGCATCTCGGCGGGATACGAGCGACCGTCGTGCGTGAACGCGTCGGCCGAACGGTCGTCGTTGGTCGTGAAGGCGTCGGTGTTGAAGGGTAGTTCGACGCTTCGGGCCTCGGGCATCGCCACGCTCGGCGAAACGTCATCGATGCCGAGAGCGATTGCCTTGAGGCCATATCCGCCCACGTCGGTCGTCAGCGAGCCGTCGCGTGGCTTCAGATCTGCGATGGCTCGTTCCTGGCCATCGATCTGGCGGGCGCTCGCGATTGCGCCGAGGTCGCTGGAAATGGTGATGCTTCCTGGCGTCCTACCGGCGTGCTCGCGGAGGCGGACGACGACCTCGCCCGTGTCCTCGGCCTTCTTCATGGCCTGCACGCTGACGGCGGGATCATCGACCGACAGCAGCGAGACGGTCTTGCCAAGTTCGCCTTCGTGCGGCGTCGTGCGGAAGGGGATGAGCGGCTGGTTGAGGCCGGCGGCGTGCCGATAGCTCTGGCCCGCGCGCCAGTCGCCGGCGTGGCCCTGAACGGCGTAGAGCACGTGGTGGCGGCCGAGGTCCTGGCTCTGCTGGTCCGGGTAGCCGCCGCGCACGCCCGGGGTGAAGAGCAGCGTGAGGCGGACGGTGCCGTCGTCGGGCTTGTCGGCGGCGTACTTGCTGTCGCACATGATGGTCGTGCCGTAATCGCCGCTCGTGTCGGTCAGGTCGAACCACTGGTGGAAGAGGTACTCGTACTGGTTCGGGTGGCCGTTGCCTCGCTCGATGGTGCCCAGGTGGATGTCGTAGGTCGCCGTCGGGTTGCGGGCGGTGAGCGGGAAGGCGGCGCGGACGCTGCGCTCGCGGGTCTTCCAGTCGATGTCGGTCTCGAACTCGACGCGGTCGCTGCCGGACCCCAGGCGGATGCGCTGGGTGAACGTCGAGCCCTCGGCGCGCCGCGTCACTTCGACGGCGACGCGGGCGGGGCCGTTTTCGATGACCTCGAACTCGACCGGGCCTTGCTCGCCGACGAAGGCCTTCGCCGGGAGCTGGCGGTCGGCCCAGTCCATGTTCCACGCGGGCCACTGGCTGGGGTTCTCGTAGTGCAGGCCGATGCGGGCGGGTGCGCTGAGCAACTCGGTGTTGGCTCGCTTGTCGTAGATCGAGTCGACGTCGCCCCGGGCGTCGAGCGTGACGACGTAGTTGCCGTTCTCCAGGCGACGGCCGTCGGGCGTGATGCTGAGCTCGCTCGGCCCGCCGGGGAAGGCACCCTGGCCGAAGCGCACGTCGTAGGTCGCGAACCCGATGGATGGCGCCGTCGCGATGAACGCGATGCGCGCCAGGCCTCGGTCGTCAACCCCGAGGACCTGCGCGGGAACGAGCCTGCCATCGGGGCCGAGCACGACGACGGAGCCGGGCGCCTCGCCGTCGAACTCGATCTCGGCCTCGACGACGTCGCGGCGCTCCCACGACAGCGGGTTGTAGACGACGACGGGCGTGCCCTGGGCGCTCGTGTTCATCGCGCCGATGATGGCCGAGGCCGAATCGGTCAGCACGGCGGCAAACTGGTTGGCGGCGATGACCTCGTCGTTCCAGGAGAGGTCGTAGGCCAGCGGTACGCTGGTGCCGGGCAGGATGTCGTGCATCTGCGAACCCAGCACGAGTTCCCACGCGTCCTGCAATCGCTGGGCGGGGTAGTCTCGGGCGCCCAGCAGCATGGCGCCGACGGCGGCCTTCTCGGCGGCGTCGGCGAGCTGCTCGTTCTTGCGGTTCCAGCGCTTCATATAGGCCTGGGAGCTGATGCTGCCGGCCGAGTGCTCGATGAGCTGGAGCTCGCCTTCGTACGTCGGCAGGGCGGCCCGCTGCTCGGGCGTGATGGCCTCGAACATGAGGTCCGCGCGGTCGGCGATGACCTTGATCTGCGCATCGGGCTTGCGGCCGTTGGCGACGCTCTGCTCGACCATCGCGACCGACGCCTCGCGCGGGGCGCCGCCCTGGTCTCCGGTGCCGTAGTAGTGGTAGTCGACGTAGACGCCCGAGCGCTCGCCGCTGTTGTTGATGCGGGCAACCCAGCCGTCGTCGGCCGATAGATCGCTGCGGACGTCGCCGACGTAGGCGCCCGGATCGAGAGCGGCGATGATCGAGTTGCCGTCGGGGCCCTTCCACACGCCAACCTTGAAGGGGATGGGCGTGACGGCGTTCCAGGTGAGCTTCTGCGTGCTGAAGCCCTTCAGCCCGCAGTGCGCCAGCAGGCTCGGCAGGGCGGCGGGAAAGCCGAAGCAGTCGGGCAGCATGAATTCGTTGCTGGTGACGCCAAACGTATCTCGAGCGTACTTGTTGCCGTAGAGCACCTGGCGGATCTGACTCTCGCCACTGGGCACATTGGCGTCGTTCTCGTCGACGGCGGAGCCGGAGGGGAACCAGCGACCCTGGGCGACATACTGCTTGAGGGTTTCGAAGTCTTCGGGGTAGTACTCTTCCATCATCTCGAAGCGTCGGGAACCGCCGAAGTTGAAGACGTAGCCGGGGTGCCGCTCGAAGATCTCGAAGTTGTCCTGCAGCGTGTTGGGAATGAACTCGCGGATGGTGTCGTAGTACGTCCACCGCCACTGGGTATCGAGGTGGGCGTAGCCGACGACGAAGAGCGTGGGCTCGGTCAGGTCGATGTCGGCGGGGTCGGGGCGCCCGGCCTGCTGGGCGGCCTGGGTCATCGAGAAGACTGCCGCCGAAGCGAGGAGTGCCGACGTCCGAGAGATGCGTGCCATGGATTGATCCCCTGAGGAGCGCCGACCGCGGAATTCGCCGGCCCGGCGGATGGTACGGCGGGCCACCGCCGCCGCACCTACACACGCTGGGTGAGGTCTGGTAGGATTGGCGCTCGGGCCGGCGAGGCCTGCGGCGAGCCTGGGGGATCGGCCATGGACGCGTTCGTGCAGGAACTCAAGAAGCTCCGCCAGCACCTGCTGACGGGCGTGTCGTTCGCCATCCCGTTCATCGCGTGCGGCGGCATCCTGATCGCCCTGTCGCTGGCGTTCGCGCCGAAGATCGACGGCATGGGCTTGGGCGACAGCCTGGCAATGCTCGAGCCGGTGTGGGCCCGCAACCTGCTGCAGACCACGCTTGCCATCGGCGTCGCGTCGTTCACGCTCATGCTGCCCGTGCTGGGCGGGTACATCGCATATTCGGTTGCCGGCAAGCCCGGCCTGGTCGCGGGGATGCTCGGCGGGTGGTTCAGCGGGCACCTGAGCGTGCCGTGGGACCCCAGCGCGGATGAGGTGAGCGCCGGCTTCCTCGGCGCGATCGTGGCGGGCCTCATCGCGGGCTACGTCGTACAGGCGCTCAAGATGATTCCGGCGAACCGGTACGTCAAGCCGTTGATGCCGATCCTGGTCATCCCGGTCATCAGCGCGACCGTCATTGGCGTGTTGATGCTGCTGGTCGTTGGGCCGCCCATTGCCGCGCTCATGGGCTGGATGACCGCGGGGCTGGAAGGCATGCAGGGCGGCAGCGCCGTGCTGCTTGCGGCGCTGCTTGGCGCCATGATCGCCTTCGACATGGGCGGACCGGTCAACAAGGTCGCGTTCTTCTTCGCCGCCGGGCTGATCCAGGAGGGCAACATCCTCATCATGGGGCCCGTAGCGGCCGCGATCTGCACGCCGCCGCTGGGCCTGGGGCTTGCCACCGTCATCGCGCGACGGATGTGGCGCGAGGACCAGCGCGAGGCCGGGCTGGCGGCGCTGGGCATGGGCATGATCGGCATCACCGAGGGCGCCATCCCGTTCGCCGCGGCCGACCCCCTGCGCGTCATCCCGTGCATCATGCTCGGCTCGATGAGTGCGAGCGTGACGGCGATGCTCGCGAGCGTGGGCAACAACGCGCCCCACGGCGGGCCGATCGTGCTGTTCGTCGTCGAGAACAAGCTGATGTACGTCGTGGCTATCCTGGTTGGCACGGTGGTGACCGCCGTCTCCGTGCTGCTCGTGAAGCGACTGACGGGCGGGCACCCAGCAGATACCCCGGAGGGCGTTGCATGAAGATCGTCGCCGTCACGGCCTGCCCGACGGGCATCGCCCACACTTACATGGCCGCCGAGCACATCGAACGCGCCGCCATAGCGGCCGGGCACGAGGTGTCGGTCGAGACCCAGGGCTCGATGGGTATCGAGAACGAGCTCAGCGCGGCACAGATTGACACCGCGGATGTCGTCATCTTCGCCGTCGACATCGAGGTCGAGAAGAAGGAACGGTTCGAGGGCAAGAGGATCGTCCAGGTGGGCGTCGCCGAGGCGATCAAGAAGCCAGACGCGCTCATCGCCCGCGCGAGTGCGTGATGACGGCCTCCGCCGAGCATCGATTCGTGTGCGAACTTGCCAACGGACTGCACGCGCGGCCGGCAAGTGTCCTAGCCGAGGCCGCCGGTGGGTTTACTTCGGAGGTCCTGATCATCCGGGATGACGGGCTATCGGCCGACGTCCGCAGCGTGCTCTCGGTGGTCGGGCTCAACGTCCAGCGGGGCGATGCGTTCACGATCCGGGCGCACGGCGACGACGCGGTCGATGCGATCGCGGCGCTGCGGTCGATCATGGAACTCGGCCTCGTCGATGACGAAGCCGCGCCGCTTGCCGGCTTGTCGTGCAAGCTGCCGCCCGCCCTCCGGATGATGGGCGTTGCCTACACGCCGGGGCTCGGCGTCGGCGGCGGCAGTGCTATCGGCCGGGCAGTCAACGTTGGCGGTCTCGAGCTTCCCATCGAAGCGCGCCACGCCGTGCCCGCGGGCGTCGAGGAAGAGCTGCGACGCGCCCGCGATGCGACCCAGGGCCTCGCTCGCGAGCTGAAGCAGCGGGCCGAGGGCGCGTTCGACGTGATGGAAGCCTCGCTGCTGGGTGCGCACGCGCAGATCGCCGGCGATACGGCTCTCTGGTCGGCGGTCGAGTCTCGTGTGCGCAAGGGCGACACCGCCGAGCGGGCCATCGTCGGTGCCGCCGAGGAGATGGCCGCCCGCCTTCGATCGGTCGACAGCGCGTACGTCCGCGAGCGGGCCGTCGACGTCATTGACATCGCGATGCAGCTCGTCGATCGGTTGATCCCAGGAGTACTCAGCGGCGTGTGTCCCGTGCTCGAGTCGGACTCGATCGTGTTCGCCGATACGCTCACTGCCAACCAACTCCTCTCGCTCGACCGTCGCCACCTGCGCGGACTCGTGCTCGGGGCGGTCGGGCAGACCTCGCACACCGTGATCATCGCGCGGAACATCGGGCTGCCCTGCATCATCGATGTCGCGGCCGCAGCGGGCATTGCCGCTGCCGACACCGTGGCCGCGGTCGACGGCGATGGTGGATTCGTCATCAGCCCGGTCGACGATCGCGTGCATCGCTTCTATGAAGCCGAGCAACGGGTCCGGATCCGGAAGCGTGAACGCGTACGCCCGATCGTGTGCAGGCCCGCAGCGACGGCCGACGGGGTGCCCCTTGAGGTCGGGGTGACGGCGGTGGATGCCGACGAGGTGCGTGACTCGGTCGCTAACGGCGCCGACGGCGTCGGGCTCTTCCGCACCGAGTTCCTGTACCTGCATCGCGACGAGCCGCCGGGCGAGGACGAGCAGCGGGCGGTCTACGTCGATGTCATCGAGGCCGCGTCGGACAGGCCCGTCATCCTCCGAACGTTCGATACCGGAGGCGATAAGCCGGCGCCGTATCTGCGGCTATCGCGCGAAGACAATCCCTTCCTCGGCGTGCGGGGCGTGCGGTTGCACCAGCGGCGGCCTGACCTGCTCGATGCGCAGCTCCGTGCGATGGTCTCGGCGGCGGACGGCCGGCCGATCAAGGTCATGGCGCCGATGGTGTCGACGGTCGCGGAGATGGCTTGGTTTCGCCAACGCGTCCGAGCATTGAGCGGGTCGGTGCTCGTGGGCATGATGGTCGAGGTGCCGTCGCTGGCGCTGTCGATCGATCGAATTGCGCCGCATGCAGACTTCTTTAGCATCGGCACGAACGACCTGTGCCAGTACTGGATGGCGGCCGATCGGGGGAACACGGGCGTGGCCCGGATCGGCGACGAGCTCCAGCCCGCGTTCCTCCGCGTGCTCCGACGCATCTGCGACGACGCCCGTACGGCGGGAGTCTGGACGGGCGTGTGCGGGGAGATGGGCGGCCGCGTCGAGAATCTACCGCTGATGATCGGGCTCGGCGTGGATGAGGTCAGCGCCGGGCCGGCCGGCGTCGCACCGATCAAGCTCGCCGTGGCCGAGGCGGACTCGGGGCGTTGCCGGTCGTTGCTCGACGCGGCGTGCGAGCTCGACTCGGCGGACGAGGTACGGGAGCTGGTGTCGGGGTTCGCGTGGCGCGCGGTGCACGACGGTCCGCCGATCATCGACGCGGCGTGCATCGAGCTGGGCGTCGACGCGACGAGCAAGGCGGAGGCCATCAAGGCCGTCGTCGATCTCCTCGCGATCACCGGTCGAACCGATTCGCCCAGGGACGTCGAGGAAGCCGCGTGGGCCCGCGAGGAGACGTACTCGACCGGGCTCGGCCACGGAATTGCCATCCCCCACTGCAAGTGCGCGTCGGTCAAGTGGCCCACGCTCGCGGTTGTCACGCTTTCAAGGCCGGTCGAGTGGGACGCGACCGATGGCCAACCGGTGGGCACGGTGTTCCTGCTCGCGGTCCCAGAGGGCGAGGCGGCCGGGGGTGGCGGGTCGGCTCACCTGAAGATCTTCGCCACGCTCGCACGCCGGCTCGTGCACGAGGCGTTCCGGCAAGGGTTTTCTGCCTGCCGCGACGCGGCGCAGGCCGAGGCGTTCCTTCGCGACCAGCTCGCGGTGTAGTCAGGCCGTGGCGGGCTCGGCGTCGCGCACGGCGGCACGGTTCGCCTGCGCGGCCGATGGCAGGCCCGGCGCGTGCATGCCCGCGTAGGACAGTCCACGCCGTTCGCACAGCATGCGGCTTGTGATCTGGCTGGAGAGGAAGATCACCGGCAGGCCGCTGCCCGGGTGCGTGCCGCCGCCGACCATCCAGACGCCTTCGAGGCCCTGCAGCTCGTGCCGCGGACGCTTGTGCAGCATCTGGCCAAGGTTGTGCGCCAGGTTGAACGTCGCGCCGTGGTTGATGTTCATGGCCGCCCAGTCGTCGGCGGCGACCATCTTCTCGCACTGGATACGTTCTTCGATGTCCTGGATGCCGAAGACGCGCTGGAGCTGATCGAGCATGTCGCGGCGCATGCGGCCGCGCTCGGCCTCGAAGTCGACGGTGCTGCGCACGTTGGGCGTCGGCATCAGCACGTACAGAGCGCTGCAGCCGGGCGGCGCCATCGATGGATCGGTGGTCACCGGGTTGCACACGTAGGCAGAGGGATCTTCGCTGAGCGTGCCCAAGCGAGAGATCTCGTCGAGGTTCTGCTCGTAGCGCGACGAGACGTAGATCGTGTGGTGCGGCAGGTCGGTCTGCCCGTCGATGCCCAGGTAGAGCATCGACGTCGAGCACGAGTACTTCTTCTTGTCGATCGCGTCTGCCGACGAATAGCCGGAAACGCGTCGCAGCGCATCGGCGGGCAGCAGGTTCTTGAGCGCCCAGGGCGCATCGGCGTTCATGACGACGTCGGCGTGGGCGTGGTGTTCGCCGTTGACCATCACCCCGGTCGCCCGGTTTCCCTCGAACGTCAGCGTCTCGACGGGTGAGTCGGTCAGGATCTCGACGCCCAAGTCTTCGCACGCGCTGGCCATGGCGTGCATGATGCGGTTGAGCCCGCCCGTGGCGTGCCATACACCGTATTCGTACTCGATGAACGGCAGGATGGTGAACAGGCTCGGGCAGTCGAACGGGCTCATGCCCAGGTACTTGCTCTGGAAGCTGACGGCCAGGCGTACCTGCGGATGCTCGAAGTACCTCGTGAGCAGATCGTGGACGCTCTTGTGCGGATTGATGTGAGGCAATGCCCGGATCACGTCGGGCTTCATCAAGTCGAGCGGCGAGCGGATGGCACGCCGCAGGATCGGTTCGGCCGCGTGCAGCTTGGCTCGATTGTCGGCGATGAAGCGCTCGAAGGCGGCGCCGTCCTTCGCGTCGACTTCTCCGATGCGACGCGCCATCTCGGCGACGTCCTGGGTCGCATCGAGGGTGATCGGGTCGTCTCCCGGACGTCCAAGAAGCAGGCGATACATTGGGTCGAGGCGGGTGAGCTCGACGTCATCGGCCAATCGCCGGCCGGCCGACTTGAAGATCTCGTCCAGCACGTAGGGCATCAGGAAGAACGTGGGCCCGAGATCGAAGTGGAAGTCGCCCGATGCGCCCTCGAGCGTCACCCGACTGGTGCGGCCCCCGATGTAGGGCTGGGCCTCGTACACCCGTACGCGGGCGCCGCTGGCGGCCAGCAGCATCGCGGCAGCAAGGCCACCGGGGCCGGCGCCGATGACGGCGATGGGTTCGTTCTCTCGAGACGAAGTGGCTGGCATTGCATCAACTATACTGCTCGCGATGGACGCCGCCTTGCCCGACAGTCATTCCGGAGGGGGAGTCTCCGGACCGTCAGGGGGTTCTCCAGCCTCATGGCTGCTCCGCGAGCGACTCGAGTGGATCCGGCGGTTCCGTCGATCCGTCGTCGAGCATCAAGATAATCTCATCGATCTCGCCGCCGACGAAGTACGAAAGGACCCGTTCGAGACTCTGGTGAGCGACCTCGTGCCGCTGCTAAGCAGCTGCAAGTGGCACGAGCGGCACGCCCGCAGGGTCCTGCGTCCGCAGCGCATTCGCGGGGCGAGCGTGTGGCAGATCGGCCAGCGGCACCGGCTCCATCGGGAGCCCCTAGGCCTGGTGGGCATCATCGCGACCTGGAATTACCCGGTGCAGCTCTTGGGCGTTCAGCTGGTGCAGGCCCTGGTGGCGGGCAATCGGGTGGTCGTCAAGCCCAGCGAGCGATGCCCGAAGACGCAGGCGAAGCTGCTCGAGATCGCCGGCGACGCCGGGCTACCCGAAGGAACGCTCCGAGCCCTCGAGGCCACGCGTGAAGCTGGTGCAGCCATGCTCCGCGACGAGCCGCTCGATCATTTGGTCTTTACGGGCTCCACCGCCGTTGGGCGAGAGATTGCGGCGGCGGTCGGGCCGCGGCTCATTCCCAGCACGCTCGAACTCTCGGGACGCGACTCGGCGTTCGTGCTCCGTGACGCCGACGTCCGGCTCGCCGCGCGATCGATCGGCGCGGCCGTGCGCCTGAACGCGGGGCAGACGTGCATGGCGCCCAGGCGTGTGCTGGTCGACGCGGGCGTCGCCGACGAGTTTACGACACTGCTGGAAGCCGAAGTCGCCAAGAGCGGACCGCTCACCGATTGCGGCGGCAATCAAGCGACGCCGACCGTCGAGCGATGCCTGGCGGGCGATGAACTCGTCACGGGCGACCACTTCGGGCCGGCGATCGCCGTGGTGTCCTGCGACTCCGTCGAACGCATGCTTGAGGTGCACCGCGGCATCGGACAGCATCTGGCGACGAGCATCTTTTCTCGCGACACCGCCGAGGCTCGAGCGCTTGCCCGGCGCTTGGGCGCCGGAACCGTCACCATCAACGACACCATCATTCCCACGGCCCACCCGGGCGCCCCGCTGCCCGCACTTGGCGACAGCGGCTGGGGCCTAAGCCGTGGCGAGCTCGGGTTACTTGCCATGACCCGGCCGGTGCACGTCTCGATGACGAGCCGACGCGTGCGCGTACCGACCGACCCGCCCGAAGCGAAGCAGGTCGAGCAGGTGAAGAAGTTCATTCGCTGGTGGTACGGCCGCTAGGACAGGCTCCGCAACCAGAGTTCGTGCGGGTGGTGCTCGCCTCCCATGTCCTTGTGCTCACGCGTGGTGGGCTGGTGGACGTAGCCGAGGTTTGCGAAGAGGGACTGAGCGCGGCTGTTGGTCGGCTGCACGTAGGCTCGAACGCTTGCGCACCCAAGTCCGCCTGGGAGATCGGCGAGCGCGTGCTCGGTGACCGCCGCGCAGGCCTCGCGAGCAATCCCCTTGCCCCTTGCCTCGGGAGCGAGCCACAATGCAAGCTCGGCGAACCACTCGAGCCCGCGTTCGATGGCGATGAGATTGCAGCAGCCCAAGATGGCGTTCGTGTCTTCGCGATCGAAGATGGCGCGGCGGAGTGCGTTGCCCGTGCGCAGGCCCTTGGCCGTGAGCTCGAGCTGCCGCTTGACGATCTGCTTGGCGTGCTCGCCCGGAAGATTCACGCCGCTGGTGCCGTCGCCCGAAGCGATCAGCGAATCGAGCGCGGCTTCGAACGCCTCGGCATCGTCTCGCGTTGCCGGTCGAAGGATGAGGCGGTCGGTATCGATCCGAGCACCCGGCGTGTCGTGGGCGAAGACCTCGACGGGCCGCGGTGCTGACCGAGAACCGGCTTGGGTATGCTGCGGGCGTTCCATGTGCTTGCCTTCCGTGGCACGTGCGAAGCTGGTAGGACGGACGCTGCTCCGGCGATGATAGGTCTACTCGACCGTCACGCTCTTGGCCAGATTCCGTGGCTTGTCGACGTCGTGGCCGCGGAGGACGGCCGCGTGGTAGGCCATGAGCTGCAGCGGCACGACCGCGAGCATCGGGCTGAGGCATTCGGGCACGTCTGGGATGAAGAACACGTCCTCGGCATGCTTATCGATCTCGCGGTCTCCCTCGGTCGCCACGGCGATGACGTGACCGCCCCGGCTGCGGACCTCGCTGATATTGCTCATGACCTTGTCATACTGGCTTCCGCGGGTGGCGATAAAGACCGCCGGCATCCCGTCGTCGATGAGCGCGATCGGCCCGTGCTTCATCTCTGCGGCAGGCATGCCCTCGGCGTGGATGTAGCTGATCTCCTTGAGCTTCAGTGCGCCTTCGAGCGCCGTTGGGTAGTTGTATCCTCGACCCAGGAACAGCCAATTCTCACGCTCGACGTACTTCTCGGTGATCGAGCGGATGGAGTCGTTGAGTTCGAGGACCTTCTCGATCTTGTCGGGTAAGAGCTCGAGCTCCTTGATCAGGTCGGTGCATTGCTCGGCGCTCATGAAGCGACGCCGGGCCATAAACAGGCTGATCATCGTGAGCACGGCGACCTGGGCCGTGAAGGCCTTAGTGCTCGCGACGCCGATCTCCGGTCCGGCACGCAGGTACACGCCCGCGTCGGTCATACGGGGGATGCTCGAGCCCACGGCGTTGATGACGCCCAGCGCGAGCGCGCCGCGCTCCTTGGCTTCGGTTAGGGCCGCGAGCGTGTCGGCCGTCTCGCCGCTCTGGCTGACGGCCACCACCACCGTGCCCTCTTCGATGATGGGGTTGCGGTAGCGGAACTCGCTGGCGTATTCGCACTCGGCGGGCACCTTGGCGAGGTCCTCGAGCAAGTACTCCCCGATCATGGCCGAGTGCAGGGCCGTGCCCTGGGCGGCCAAGATGACGCGTCTCGAGCGCACGAGCTGGGGGGCGAACTGACGTAGCCCGCCGAGAACGACCATGCCGTCGGCGCTGTTCAGCCGTCCGCGCATGCACGTACGCAGGGCCGCGGGCTGCTCGAAGATCTCCTTCTGCATGAAATGGGCGTAGCCGCCCAGCTCGATCTGCTCCAGGTCGAGCTCGAGTTGCTCGACGCGCGGCGTGACGGGCACGTTGTGGATCGTGCTGGTCGTGAACTTCTCACGCGTGATCTTGCAGACGTTGTAGTCTTCGAGCGGGAAGGCCTGCGTCGTGTGGGCGACGATGGCGGCCGGATCGGATGCGACGACGAACTCGCCGCTGCCCACGCCGACGAGCAGCGCCGAGCCCTTGCGCGCGCAGACGAGCGTATCGGGCTCCCGCTCGCACACCACGGCGATGGCGTACGCGCCGGTGACCTCTCGCAGCGCCGCCTGCACGGACTTTTCCAGGTCCATGCCGTGCTCGGGGTCGTAGAGCTCGCCCATGAGCATGGCGAGCACCTCGGTGTCCGTCTCGCTATGAAACGTGTGGCCGCGCTCGGTGAGGTAGGTGCGCAGGGCGCTGTAGTTCTCGATGATGCCGTTGTGGACCAGGGCGATGCCGTTCGTGTCGTCCCGGTGCGGGTGGGCGTTCGCCTCGGTCACCCCGCCGTGCGTTGCCCAGCGCGTGTGGGCGATGCCCAGCGTGCCCTCGAAGTCCGGGTTGCCCTCCACGATGCCTTCGAGGTTGCTCACGCGTCCGACGGCGCGAGCGACGTGCAGCCCGCCGTCGATGACCGCCATGCCGGCCGAGTCGTAGCCGCGGTATTCCAGCCGCTTGAGGCCCTCGATGAGCAGCGGACGGGCCTGGCGGTGGCCGAGGTAGGCGACGATTCCACACATACACCGAATCTCCTGGGTGTGCCGGCCGCTGCAACGGCCGCGGCACGACCAACGGTACACGATCGGCATTCGGCGGGTTCGCGGGGCAACCAACGCAGCGATGTGACAGTCCGATCCGAAACGGGCCTCGACCGACGGCCCGTAGCCATGAGAAATCGGCCTCGAGCAGCGGCCGAGTCCGACGCCCGCCAGTACCGAGGAGCAGGGATATGAACCCTGATATTATCCGAACCATCGTCGCGTCCATGGTTGCCGCAACGGCCGCGAGCGCCCAGATCGGGACGCCCGCGACCGAACGCCTCACGCCGGCCTCCACCGAGCGGCTCGACCTCGCGGGCTACCAGCTCGCGGCCACCGGCGACTGGCTGTTCGTCGCGCTGCCGCAAGACAACGTCACCGGGTTCAACTCGGGGTCGGTCACGCCGTTCCGATTCGATGACGTGACCGGCGCCTGGGTCGAGGAAGACACGGTCATCAGCATCGGCGCGTACGGCGGGCAGTTCTGGGGCACCGCCATCGCGGCATCGGGCGACACGCTGGTCGTTGGCTCGCCGCAGGACACGCGGCTCGCGCTCGCCGGCGGATTCGTCGAAGTCTTCGAGCGCGTCGGCGACTCGTGGCGGTACACCCAGGACCTCTTCACCATCACGCCCATCGAGCGCGGCGACCTGTTCGGCTCGTCGGTAGCGATCCGTGGCGACTTGCTGGTCGTCGGCTCGCCCTCGGCCCAGAGCCGAGGCCCGTACTCCGGGCGGGTCAGCGTGTTCGAGCGGTTCGGTGATCGATTCGAGCCCGTCGCCGAGTTCGAGCGGGGCGACGAGGACGATCTCTACGGCTGGTCGGTTGCCGTCGGCGATGGCTTCTTCGCCGCGGGTACGTTCAACATCGATGGCGATACGTACACCTACCGAGGCCGCGGCTCGGTCGACGTCTACGAGAAGGTCGGCGACGACTGGCAGCTCACGGCCACGCTCGAGCAGGACGTGCCGGGCTTCAACGAGCGGTTCGGGTGGTCGATGGACGCCGCGAGCGACGTGCTGGTCGTCGGCGCGTACAACGAGGGCTCGGTCCCCTCACTCTTTACCGGCCCGGGTGCGGTCTACGTCTTCGAGAAGGTCGACGGCGTGTGGACGCGCACCGCACGGCTCGAGCCGCCGGACCTCAAGTGGGACCAGCAATTCGGCTTCGACGTCAACCTCTCCGAGGACGGCACGGGCCTGCTCGTGGGCGCCCAGAACGACCCCGAGGTCGCCGAGGACGCGGGCGCGATCTACGCGTACGAGCGCGACGGGCGCTCGTGGCGCTTCGTTCAGAAGTTCGTCTCGCCCGCCTCGACGGCGATCGCGCGCAGCGAGCAGTTCGGCACGAGCGTCGCCTACGCGAAGCCCGGCGCCGATCGGTCCTGGCTCGTCGGCGGCGCACCCGAGTCCGACGAGCTCGGCTTCCGGGCCGGCAACGTCTACGCGGCCGAGCTATCGGGCTGCCCGGTCGATTGCGACGCCAGCGGCGGGCTTGACATCTTCGACTTCCTGTGCTTCCAGACGCTCTTCGCCGCGGGCGACCCAGCGGCCGACTTCGACGACGACGGCGACCTGACCATCTTCGACTTCCTGGCGTTCCAGACGGCGTTCGAGGACGGGTGTGCGTGAGGGCACAGTTAAAACCTGAGCCGAAGGAGGGGGCCTTCGAATGAAGACTCGAGTGACTTTGACCGCCTTGCTGCTGGCCCTCGCATCGAGCCACGCACGGGCCCAGGACGATCCGGAGATCCTGTTCTCTTCGCCGTTTAGTTGGGATGCAGCGTGGATTGGAACCGCGATTCTCGGCATGGGCCTCGGTCCCCACACGACGTTGATTCCGCAGGACGGCCAGGACCTCCTCGATCAGCTCCGCGCCCAGGAATGGGACCTGGTCATCATCCGCTGGCGCTTCGCCTTCGGCCGCGGCTTCGAGGCCGACCTGGCCGACGAGCTCGAGGTCCACGTGCAGCGTGGCGGCAAGCTCATGTTCTCGATGGCGAAGATCGAGCAGAATCCACTGCTCTGGGACACGCTGGGCATTGCGGGAACGGAGAACCTCAAGTTGCCGTTTCCACAGATTCGCGTGCCATTCGGGGGACCCTTAACGCCCGAACTCCGGCACCCGGCGTTCTCGAGCACGTTCGGCATGAATCTTCGTGATGAGACCTTTGGTCCCGATTATGGCGATCGGCTGACGCCCGCACCGGGCGCGTTCCCGATAGCCTTGTTCGAAGACGACCGCGCCCCAGCAGTCATCGTGTCCCGCGCTGGGAGGGTCATCGTTGCCGGACAGGAATGGGACAACTGGGGCGCGAGCAGCATCGACGCCGCGGAGGACCACATCCGCTGGCTCCTGTCCTGCCCCGCCGACCTCGATGGCGACGGCGAGGCAACCGTGTTCGACTTCCTCGAGTTCCAGAACCTGTTCGATGCGAGCGACCCCAGGGCCGATGTGTTCTTCGACGGCCGCCTGGACCTCTTCGACTTCCTGGAGTTCTTCAACCAATTCGAGCACGCGTGTCGCTAGACCGTAGCCCGTGCTGGGGTCGGCGTGCCCCTACGATGGTTCATGACCGCATCGAGCCCCACGTCCGCCCCTGTTTCCACCGACTCGAACGCCCTCGTCGCCCCGCTCACGATCGCCGGCCGAACCGTCGACAGCCGGTTGTTCGTCGGCACCGGCAAGTACGCCAGCTACGACCTCATGCAGCGCGCCCTCGAGGCCAGCGGCTGCCGCGTGGTGACCGTGGCCGTGCGCCGCGAACGCCTCGTGAACGAGAAGGGCGAGAGCCTGCTGGACTACGTCGACACGGGCAAGTACACCATCCTGCCCAACACCGCCGGCTGCTTCACGGCCGACGACGCCGTGCGTGTTGCTCGGCTCGGGCGCGAGCTGCTGAGCCAGATCGACAACCCCGGCCAGGACTGGGTCAAGCTCGAGGTGCTGGGCGACAAGCGCACGCTGCTGCCCGACCCCGTGGGCACCGTCGAGGCCACGAAGCAGCTCATCGACGACGGCTTCAAGGTGCTCGTGTACTCGAGCGACGACCCCATCGTCGCCAAGCGGCTCAAGGACCTGGGCGCTGCAAGCGTCATGCCCGCGGGCAGCCCCATCGGCAGCGGCCGCGGCGTGGTGAACCAGGCCAACATCGTGCTCTGCCTCGAAGCCCTCAAGGACGGCGACCCGGACTATCCGGTGATCGTCGACGCCGGCGTCGGCAGCGCGAGCGACGTGTCGGTCGCGATGGAGCTGGGCGCCGACGGCGTGCTGCTCAACACCGCCATCGCCCACGCCAAGGACCCGGTGCTCATGGCCCACGCCATGCGCCTCGCCCTGGACGCCGGCTACCTGAGCTACCGCAGCGGCCGCATCGAGAAGAAGCTCTACGCGACGGCCAGCAGCCCGTTCGAGGGAGCGATCAGCTACATCCCGGGCGAGTAGTTACTCCGGCTTCTTCGCCCGTAACACGTCGGTCGGCACGCCCGCGAACCCCCAGTTCTGCTCGTCCACCTCGTCGATCACCACATGGGTGTGCTCGGGAGCCTTGCCCAGCACGCGGCCGAGCGTGTCGGTGATCTCGGCGATGATCCGGGCCTTCTGCTCCCGCGTGGCGGCGGGCGTGATGCGGACGTTGACGTAGGGCATGGGGGTCTCCTCGTAGGTCAGGGGGGATACGACACCCCGGGACCTTGCGTTCGGCCGGCCACACTCGGGTAGCATCGGGCAGCCGGAGGTACACCGTGGCACGCACGGTCAAGGCATTGGCGGCACACGAGGCCGGGGGATCGCTCGAACCCTTCGAGTTCGAGCTGGGCGAGCTCGGCGGGCACCAGGTCGACATCGACGTCGTCGCCTGCGGCGTGTGCCACAGCGACCTGTCGATGCTCCAGAACGACTGGGGCATGAGCCAGTATCCGCTGGTGCCGGGCCATGAGGTCGTGGGCACGATCGCCGCCAAGGGCGACCAGATCGACCACCTGGAGGTCGGCCAGACCGTCGGCCTTGGCTGGTTCAGCAAGTCGTGCATGCGCTGCCGCCAGTGCATGGGCGGCGACCACAACATGTGCCCCGACACCGAGGGCACCATCGTCGGGCGGCACGGCGGCTTTGCCAACCGCGTGCGCTGCGACGAGGCGTGGGCGATCCCGATCCCCGACGGCGTCGACGCGAAGACCGCCGGCCCACTGTTCTGCGGGGGCATCACCGTCTTCAATCCCATCGTGCAGCTCGGCGTCTCGCCCACCGACCGCGTGGGCGTCATCGGCATCGGCGGGCTGGGGCACCTGGCGCTGAAGTTCCTCAACGCCTGGGGCTGCGAGGTCACGGCTTTTACGTCCAATCCCGACAAGAAGGGCGATCAGGCCAAGAAGATGGGCGCGCACCGCATCGTCGACTCGACGAGCGACAAGGCACTCGAGGACGAGGCCGGCCGATTCGACCTCATCCTCAACACCGCCAACGCCAATCTGAACTGGAAGGCGTTCCTGAGCGCCCTCGGCCCTCGGGGGGCCCTGCACAGCGTCGGAGCCGTGCCCGACCCGATGGAGGTCGAGGTCTTCGACCTGCTCATGAAGCAGCGGCAGGTGTCTGCCAGCCCGCTCGGCTCGCCCGCGACGATCACGGACATGCTCGAGTTCTGCGGCCGCCACGGCATCGCGCCGGTCACCGAGAGCTTCAAGATGTCGAACACCAACGACGCGCTCCAGCACCTCAAGGACGGCAACGCTCGCTACCGCATCGTCCTCGAACAGGACCTTTCGTAGATCAGAGCTCGAAGAGCCGCTGGAACTCCAGGAAGTCGAAGATCGTCAGCTCGCCGTCGCCGTCCAGATCGGCACGAGGGTCGCCGGCCTGGAACGCGCCCTGGAACGCCAGCATGTCGAATAAGTCGACGACGCCGTTTCGATCGAAGTCGCCAGGGTGGAAGTCACACCGCCGGATGACGGTCCGGACGTCGTCGATGCCAAACTCGCCCAGTACGTCGCCTTCGCCCACGCCGGCGCGGAACCGCGTCATGATCAACCACTCGTAGTGTGGCAAGGGGACGCTTCCCCGGTAGTGCTTCCACGCTGGCTCGTGGTCGGCCTCGAGCGTGACGATGTGTTCCCACGTCGCCCCCTGGTCCGTCGAGACCTCGACCACCATGGCAACGGGCGGGCTGCCGTGCGGGCGAGCGGCCCAGTAGCTGAACTCGAGCTTGCCCGACGCGGGGCCGCGGAATTCCGGACGCCATCCGACGAACCGCATTGACGCGACGCCGTTGACCATGCCATCTTCCGGGTTGGAGGGGGCCGTGGGGTCGGTAAAGAGGCAGCGCGAGCCCTGCAGCGTCGTGTCGTTCTCGGGCTGGAGCGCCGTCGCGACGGGATCGCGCATGCTCCAGAGGCCGGTCGTCGCCGTGTCGCCAATGTCGCGCTCGGCCCAGCCCGACGTCGTTTCGCACGGGTGCAGATTGACCGTCTCGAACTGCGTCGTGACGTCGATGAGCGACCCATCGGCCGGAACGCGGACGACTTGGCCGTCGATCGTCGTCGCCTCGGCGTAGAAACCGGTGACCCAGCGGTCGCACGAGATGCCCATGAGCTCGGCCCGATATGCCTCGTCACCCAGGTGCTCCGCCTCAGCAACGACGAAGTCGCTCTCGCCGTAGACCTGCTGGTAGATCCGCACCGAGGCGGGATCGACTTTGCTGCTGCCGTCCATCGCTTCGACGCGTATGGAGAATGGCTCGCCCAGTCCTACGTAGTTGCGCACGGTACCGCCAGGCGCGTACACGGCCAGCTGAATCGGTCGATCCACGAACTGCCCGAGCGCGATGGCGCCCGCGACGAGCGATCGGCCCCAGGGCTTGATGCGCTCGACGGGACCCATCCATCCCTCGCCAAGCTCGAAGGTCCACGAAAGTGCTTCGAGCTCGTCGAAGGCCCAATCCTTCGACGTGCCGCCGTAGCTGCCGGGCGTGCGCCATCCGATGGTTCGATCGAGGCCGGGTGCGGCACTCATCGCCGCAGCGATCTCCTCGCTGGCTTGCGCAATCAGGGCATACCGCTCGACCGGCAGGCGTCCCTGGTAGCTGTACGGCGTGAAGAGCACGCCGCCCGATGCGTGGACGTCGACCACGGCAGCCACGCGATCCTTCATGGGAAGTAGGAAGTTCCGCAACGCCTGGTTCTCGGGTTCGGAGAACTCGAACTCGCCCGGATAGGTTTCGCCTGATCCGACGCCCCTGCCCCAACCAACGCTGTAGTTGCGATTGTTGTCGACGCCCCAGACGCCGCCCATGCCGTCGCCGCGCCGGTTCTTCCGCCACCAGGCGTAGACGTCGTGCGAGTGTTTCGTGCCATCGGGGTTGAGCAGCGGGATGAAGATGAACTCAAGGCGGTCGAGCAGTTGCGTGATCTCGGGATCATCGCCGTAGCCGCGGACGAACTGCTCGAGCGTGTACATCGATGCCATGTGCGCAACCCACTCGCGGGCGTGCGTCCCACCAATGAGCACCACGGCACGCTTGCCGACCGCCAGTCCTGCGCCGGTGATGCGGTAGGCCTCGATGCGTCGGCCCTCGATCGACAGGCCGATGAGACGCTTCCGCACGATGGTGGGGTTGAGACCCTCGATCAGTTCCAGCCGCTCGGTGAACTCCTCGGGTGTTCGATAGGCCGCATACCAGTCGGTCGCATCACCCGAGCGGGCTGCGTCGTTCTGGGCCCGCATGCTTGCCTCGAACGCGTCGAGGTCTTCAATGATCACCTCGAACTCGAAGCCCCGAGCTCGCAGCGCTGCGGCCTGGGATCGCGACAGCGCTACCTCGATCGGTTGGCCCACGATCGGCGTGTGCGTCCAGAAGTCGGCCCGGAGGGACTCGAGCTGCTCCAGGATCGACCGCGTGGCGTGCGGCACACGAACGACCATCGCGCCGGAAGCCGGCGCCTCGGACGCATTGGCCTGCGGCAGGTCATCTCGGGCGATGGCGAGCGTCGCGAGGGCCAGGGTTGCAGCGGTAAGCATCCACGAGATCGGGTGACTGGTCATGGCTGAGGCCTCCCCGCAAGGTCATACCGGCATCGATGAAGGTGGTTTCGGGCGGCCGAAGATTGAGTAGTTTCCGGCGTCGTCAGCCGAGAACCGGCAGCATGACCGCCATCGACGCAGCAACCAGGAGAAATGCGGCCAGAAAGTACCGGGCGGCGACCCGCTTGCCGTTGTGGGCACCGTCGTGAACGGCCGCGAGGTAGGCCACACGGGCCGACACGATGCCCGTTGGCACGCCGATCGTCAGCGCCAGCAGGGCGTACGACGTCAGGAAGAACGACGAGCCACCCGACCGGACGAAGGGCACGACCAGGGCGACCGGTGCGCTGACCGACGAGATGATCCACGGCACCAGCACGTACGGGCGTGCGGAGGGAGGCGGCGGACCCTGATCGGTCGAGTCACGCATGCTGCCTCGAGCTCTCGGCCGACTCACGCCGCGCTGAGCCCCGCGAGAGCCGCCGCTGGACCTCGATGACCAGCGTGTCATCCTCAGGCATGCCGTGGCGGCGGCCGTCGAGCTCGCCGATGATGCGGCGGGGCCATTCGCCCGGCTCACACTCCGTCCGCGCAAGCATCGCAGTGAGCCACGAGCGGCCGATGCACTTGCCCTGCTCGTTACGGGCCTCCATGGCACCATCCGTGTAGGCGACGAGCATGTCACCCGGCACGAACTTGTGTGTCTGCGGGTCGGCGTGGAAGTCCTCGGGCAGGCAGGCGCCGAGCACGATCGCGGTCGAGTCGAGCTCCTCGATCGTGCCGTCGATGCCGCGCAGGAACATCGGCGGATGGCCGGCGTTCGCGTAGGTAAGCTCGTCGGTCGTCGGATCGACACGCAGGCAAACCGCCGACGCGTAGATGCTGTGCTGGGCGAGCGTCAGGTGCACGTACCGATTCAACAGCGCCGCGACGTGGCCCGGCTCGGCGTGCGGATCTTCGGCAAAGATGCGTTCGAGCTCGCCGTGCAGGCGATTGACCGTCAGCGCGGCGGCCAGGCCGTGGCCCGTGACGTCGAGCAGCACGACGTTGATCGGGACCCGGCCCTCGATGCCCGGGCTCTCGCTGAAGAAGAGGAAGTCTCCACCGATCTGCCGCATGGGCTGGTACGTGTAGCGGAACACGATGTCGCCCACGTCGCGCGGCTCGGGAAACAGGTCCTCGTGGATGCGGCGGGCGTCGGTCATCTCCCGCCGGACCTCGCCGTAGCGGGTCGAGAGGAAGCGCATCTTGTAGGCTCGCATGCGGCTGCTGTGCTTGACGGCGCAGACGGCAAAGCCCGGCGCGACGAACGCCGGAAAGAACGCGAGCCACAGCCAGGCAAGGCTCGGCGGAAGGTTCGTCGCCACGTACGCAACGGCGTGCAGTGCCAGCACGAGGCCGACCGTCTTGTACACCTCGGCGGGCGACCAGGGCAGGAAGATCGACGCCAGGAAGAACGACACGCCGAACCAGAACGTCGCGGCTGGGAACACCCCGCCGAACGAGCCCATCCCCGGCAGGTCGAGCAGCGTCGTGGCAAGGCCCATGACGCCGATGTACACGAGCAAGACGCGAGTCAGCCACAGGAGCGCGGCCTTGTCTGGCTTGCTGCGGTGCACGCGTACGAAGAACCAGACGTATACGCCGATGTCGATGACGGTAATCGCGGTCATGCCCAGGCGAGCACTCAGGGGAACCTCGGCGGCGTTCGCCCACATGAATGCGAGGCCAACGAGGCCGAACGCCCACAACGCCAGCATGGCGCCCAAGAACCAGAGGAACCGACGACGCAGCAGCACGCCGGTCTCGGCTTCGAACTCCTGCGCGAATTCGCTGGTGTACGTGGCGGTCGCCATTTCGGATCGATTCAGGTCGTGGGTTCGTCGGCGTCGCGGTTGGCGCCGGGCTTCCAGAGAACATCGCCGCTGGTGTTCGCGACGCGGCCCAGCACGAACAGCAGGTCGCTCAGCCTATTGAGGTATCGGATTACGGTCGGGTTCGTTTCGTCGGGCTCGGCCTCGAGCACTTCGGTCGACAGCCGCTCGGCCCGGCGAACGATGGTGCGGGCCAGGTGGAGGGCCGCGGCAGCCCGCGTGCCGCCGGGCAGCACGAAGCTCGTGAGAGGCTGCAATCCCTGGTTATACCGGTCGATCAGGTCTTCCAGGCGGTCGACCTGGCCCTCGGTGACCCGCAGCCGCTCGCCCTCCTTGCCGTCGTCCTTCACCGGCGTGCACAGGTCGGCGCCGCAATCGAAGAGGTCGTGCTGGAGGCTCTCCAAGGTGGTCGCCAGCCCCTCGACCGACCCGCCGGCATCCCGGCAGGCGATGATGGCCAGCCCGAGGGCGGCGTTGGCCTCGTCGGTGGTTCCATAGGCGTCGACCCTGGGATCGGCCTTCGCGACGCGGGAACCGTCGCCCAGGCCCGTGCTGCCGTCGTCGCCGGTTCGGGTATAGATCTTGTTCAGCTTCACCATCCGACTGCTTCTCCCGGTGGACCCGCCTGCGAGCCGAACTAGTCTACGGCTCATGCCCCCCGCTGCTCCCCAGTCCGCCCCCCATGCCCTGCCAGCCGGCCCCCGTGGACTGACGAGGCGGTGGCGGCTGCCCGATCCACCGGGGGTGCTCGACCCGTCGCTCCCGCCCCTCGTCGCAAGAGTGCTGGCAGGCCGGCCACACCTAGGCGCGGCCGGCCTCGACCCGAAGCTCACCGGCCTGCACGATCCCTCGGGCATCCCCGACCTCGACCGGGCCGCCGAGATGCTCCTCGAGGCCGGGAGGTCCGGCCAGACCATCGCGATCTACGGCGACTACGACGTCGACGGAACCACGGGCTCGGCCATCCTGCACCACGTCCAGCGCCTGCTGTGCCCGCAGGCGACGCTGCGTCACTACGTGCCCCACCGCCTCCGCGATGGCTACGGCGTGCATGCCCACGCGATCGACACGCTGGCGGGCGCCGGCGCTTCAGTCATCGTGACGGTCGACTGCGGCATCACCGCCGTCGAGCCCGCGAGGCGGGCGCGCGAGCTCGGCGTCCGGCTCATCATCACCGACCACCACAACCCGCCCGCCTCGGTCGAAGAGTTGCCACAAGCCGACGCGGTCGTGCACCCGGGCCGGCCCGATTCGTCGTATCCCTTCGCGGGGCTGTGTGGCGCGGGCGTTGCATTCAAGCTGGCCTGGCGCATGGCGACGCTCGCGGGCGAGGGCGGGCGGGCCGCCGCCGAGCCGCGGGCGCTCTTGCTCGACCTGCTCCCGCTGGTGGCGCTGGGCACGGTGGCCGACGTCTCGCCGCTAATCGACGAGAACCGCATCCTCGTCACGCACGGGCTGGCACTCATGCGTCGTACCCGCGTGCGCGGCCTGGCGGTCCTCGCAGAACGATGCGTGCGCGAGCAGCGGCCGATCAGCGTGGGCGACTTGGGCTTCCGGCTCGGCCCGCGCATCAACGCCCTCGGGCGCGTGGCCGAGGCCGACGAGGCCATCGAGCTGCTCACGACCAGCGACGAGGCGCGAATCGAGTCCATCTGCGACGCGATGGACGAGCTGAACCAGCAGCGCCAGTCGATCGAGAAGCTGATCGTGGAACAGGCGTGCGCCGAGGCCGAGCGCCTTGGCATGGACCGCGACGGACACCGCGCCATCGTGCTAGCCCACGAAGACTGGCACCCGGGCGTCATCGGCATCGCGTGCTCGCGGTTGGTCGAGCGGTACAACCGGCCGGCCATCCTGCTCCAGCGCAGCGGCGACGCGTGCAAGGGGAGCGGCCGCAGCATCCCGGGCTTCAACCTGCACGGTGCGGTCGCTGCCTGCACCGAGTTCGTCGAGTCGTTCGGCGGGCACGACGCCGCGATCGGCCTGAAGGTCTCACCCGATCGGCTTGACGCGTTCTCGGACGCGCTCGTCGCCCACGCCAACGACCGAATCTCCATCAACGATCTCACCCCCGAGATCCGCATCGACGCCGACGCGACGCTGCACGAGCTCGATGAATCGACCGTGCACGCGCTCGAGAAGCTTGGCCCTTTCGGCCGCGGGAATCCGACGCCCCGGCTTCGCCTGCGAGGCGTTCGCGTGGCCCAGGCGCCGATCCTCATGGGCTCGTCGAGCGCCCACCTGTCCGTGCTCGTGCGCGACGAGGCAGGCGCCATGCTCAAGCTCGTGGGCTGGAACTGGGGCCGGCACGCCGAGCACGTCCGCAATGGAGAAACCCTGGACGTGGTCGTCACGCCCAGGGTCGAGGAGTATCGCGGTCGCCGATCGGTGCGCGGCGAGATCGCCGACGTCCGAAGGGCGGATGAGTAGTACGGCTTACTGTCCGTCGTCGGGGATGGTCGCGAACGTCTCGGCGTACTGGGCGTCGAGGGCTGCGATCATGCGGGCCACGTTCTCGTTGCTGGGGTCCAGCTTCTGGGCCGCCTCGAAGCTCGAGCGGGCCAGGCCGGGCATCTCGGCCTGCTGGGCGATGAGGCCCCGCAGGATGAGTGGCGAGGCGTCGCCCTCGCTGCGCTGGATGGCCAGGTCGAGGCTCTGCAGGGCGGCGTCGAGGTCGCCCATGCCGCGCTGCTGCAGGGCACGGAGGAGGTAGCCCTCGCTGCGCTGCGGAGCCAGCGCGATGACGCGGCCGGCGGCGCGACGCACGCGGGCCATGTCGCGCAGCTGGTAGCACACGTGGCCGAGCTGGATCCACGCGTCGAGGTCCTTTTCGCCGCCGTCGCCCTCGGTCAGGCTCACGAGCACGTCGCGCGCCTCGACGGGGCGATCGACCTCGACGAGGCACCGGGCCCGCATGTGCTGCAGGTCGCGGCGGTCGTCGAAGCCCTCCATGTTCATGAGCTCGGCCAGGTTGAACTCGGCCTCGGCGAAGCGGCCGGCGGCCAGCTCGGCGCGAGCGAGATCCTCGAGCACGCCGGGATCATCGGGCGCCAGGAAGCGGGCCTCGGTAAACCAGTCGGAGGCCTGCACGGCGTCGCCGCGCATCATGGCGATGTGGCCCAGCGTCTGGCGGATGCCGGCGTTGTGGCGGTAGAGATCGAGGCGGTCCTTGAGGTAGCTCTCGGCGTCGTCGGTGCGACCGATGTCGATCAGCATCTCGGCGGCGGCGACGGCGTAGATGGCGCGGGCGGTGTCAAGCTCTGCGGCGGCCTGATAACGCTCCATGGCCTGCTCCTTCTCACCAATGCGTTCGTAAGCGACGCCCAGGAAGTACTGGGTGTCCACGTCCTCCGGATCGAGGACCTCGGCCTTGCCCAGCGAGGCCATCGACTCCTCGAAGTTGCCAAGCTCCATCATGATGCGCCCGCGGAGCACGTGCGAGCGCACGACTCCGTCGTTGAGCGCGATCGAGCGGTCGATGTGGTCCAGGGCCTTCTGCGGGTCGCCCGAGAGGAAGGCCTGGCGGGCCATGTCCCACTCGGTGCCGCTCTTCATGCCGGCCATGCGCTCGGCCGCGGCGTTCCGCGCCTCGGCCGAGGTGCGACCGTTGCCCGAGCACCCGGTCAGGGCCATCGCTCCCACCACCGCGCCGGCCAAGAGTGCGAGCTTGGCGGCCTGCGTCGTCGAGTTCATGCGTCGTTCGTTGTGCATCGTCCTGCGTCCTCTCGCCGCCCGTCGGAACGGGCTCGGGCTGTTCGACGCGTGCCTACTGCGCGCGTCCGGCTGCTACGTACCTTCGGCCCTTTCGAGGCCACGCTGAACCGGACGTGCATGCGCACGTCCGGGTGATGGGGTTATCAGTCCTGCAACTGGTTCTCGGAAGCTTCGCCGTCCTCCGAGCCGGGCTCGGCCTCGGGCGTTGTCTCGGTCTCGGTCTCGCCCTCGCCGTCGAGCTCGAAGTCGGCCTCGACCGGCTCGAGCTCGAGGGTCGTGGTCCCGCTCGCGGACTCGGTCCAGCTCGTGGGCTCGGTGTATCCGTCCCGCGAGACGCTGGGCGACCACTCGAAGCTGTTGAAGCTCAGCGAGGCGAGGAGCGCTTCCTCGAACTGGTCCTCGATCTGGGCCTCGATGGGGCTCGACTCGTCGAAGCTCGGCGTGAACTCGACGGGCTCGGGCATCTCGACCTCGGTCGGAGCATCGGCCGACGAGATGGTCAGCGGCGCGTTGGCGGTCGTGCTGCCGCCGGTCTCGGTCACGACGTCACTGGTCGAACCACCAACGAAGCCGTCATCGGACTCGGTCTCGGTCTCGTTCGCGCCTTGGGCCTCGGCGAGCGCTTCGGCTTCGGCCAGGCGAGCAGCCTCAAAGGCCTCTTCCTGAGCGATACGCTCGGCCTCAACGATCGCCGCGGCCTCGTCGGCGGCGGCCTGCTGGGCGGCGGCGAGCGCAGCTGCCTCGGCAGCAACACGCTCGGCCTCCTGTTGGGCGATGACGTCCAGCGGGAGCACGCGGATCACCTTGCCCTCCTCGACGTAGCCGAGGTTCTGCTGGCCGAGCACCGCGTCGAGGGTCTCCTCGAGCGACAGGCCGTAGAGCGAAGCGCTGATCGTGCCGGCAACTTCCGGCGAGACGATGATGCTGCGGCGAGCCTGGCTGGAGAGATCCCGCAGGAAGGCCGGCAGCGGCGCGTCCTGCACGTCGACGTCGAAGGTGCGAGCCTCGGCGTCGTAGCTGATGACGGGGGTCTCGTCGGCGATCGTCGTCTCGACGTCGTCGCTGATCGACTCGGCATCTTCGACGGCCTCGGCATCGACCTCGTCGGCGGCGGCGCCGATCTCGGCCTGGGCGAGGCTGTTGATCCAATCGGAGCCCTCGAACGCGCTCTCGCTGCTCTCGGCCTCTTCGATCGACTCAATGCTGGTGTCTTCGTCGGACGCGACTTCGCGGGCGCTGGCCAGCTCGTCTTCCTCGAAGCTCGCGTCGGCCGCGGCGAGTGCCTCGGCTTCGGCGGCGGCCGGATCGATCGACTCGATCTCCTCGGTAACCTCGCCGGAGTCTTCGCTGGCGGTTGCGACCATCGTGTCCGTGTCCTCACCGGACTCAACGTCCGATTCGGGCTCGGCGTCGGTCTGGGCGTCGGCGATGACGGTCTCGGGCTCGTCGCTGGCGGCGGCCTCGGTGGCGTTCGCATCGGCGGCCCCGGTCAGCGTGTCGATCTCGCTCTCGAGCGACACGCCCTCGTCGATGATGTCGACCTCGGTAGGCACGTACATGTCACCGTGCTCGTCGAGATAGAGGTCCATCTCGGTGTGGAACGTGCTCTGCAGCACGCTCATGGTCGGCCAGTCGTGCACCTTGGTGGTGAGTCGCTCGAGCAGCAGGCGGGCCTGCGGCTGGTTGGGGTTGAGCGAGAGCGAGCGGCGGACGCAGTACAGTGCCTTCTTGGTGTTGCCCTGCGAGGCGTGCTGCTGGGCCTCGACCAGCAGACGCGAGGCCTGCTTGTCTCGGCTGAAGGGCAGCAAGCCCTCGCGGGTGCCAGCCACGGCGCTGTCGATCAGGCTCTTGGCACGCTCGGCGTGCTCGGACACGATCTGGTCGTTCACGATCGTCGGCGTGATCATGAAGATGATCTCCGCGCGATCGGTGCTGTCCTCGCGGCCGCGGAACGGCGCACCGATGAACGGCAGGTCGGCGATCCAGGGAACCTGGCGGCGCGTGTACTGGGTGCGCTCGCGGAACAGGCCGCCCAGCACGATGGTCTGCCCGTCGCGGACCATGACGTTGGCCGTCAGCTCGTTGGTCGTCTCGTCGGGGATGGTCACGGCGGCGCCGCCCGAGTCGGTGGCATCGCGGATGACGGCCTCGGACACCTGCGGCTTGAGCTCCAGGCGGATCAGTCCGTCGCGCGAGACGAACGGACGGAAGTAGAGCTGGGTACCGGTGTCGAGGAACTCGACGGTCTGGGTCGTACCAGTCTGCGTCGTAGTGCTGCTCAGGTAGCCGACGCGCTCGCCCACGAGCACGCGGGCCGGCTGGCGGTTGAGCGTCAGCACCTTCGGACGCGCGATGATCGTGGTGTCGGTCACCTCGTCCAGCACGCGAAGGAAGGCGGCGAAGTCGCCGTCGACGTAGCCGACTTTCAGCGTGGCCGGGCCGTCGGTTCGACCGACGCTCGACACGGCGCCGTTGGCGCTGCCGTTGTTGCTGCTCGGCAGCGCCGTGGGCGAACCGGTGATGTCCTGGCCCTGGCCGTTGATCAGGTTGTTCACGGCGTTGAGCGGGCCGCCCAGGAAGTCGCCGAAGTTCATGTTGCCGATGATCGAGAAGTCGACGCCGAAGGCGTTGTTCTCGGTCAGGGCAGCCTGCAGGATGGTGGCTTCGACGAGAACCTGGCTTGGCTTGGTGTCGATCTGGACCAGCAGGTCGCGGATCGCGTCGACGTTCTCCTCGAAGTCGACCACGACGATGAACGCTTCGGTCGCCAGGTCGTCGGCGCCCACCGGCGCGTTATCGGGAATCTGGAACGGCGAGGTCTTCCCGGGCGCCTTGATCTGGCCGTTCTCGCTCAGGAGCGCCTGTGCGAACTCGGCGGCGTCGCTCGAGTTGATGTAGTCCAGCGGGATGACCGCCGTCGTACGCTCGCGGCTGCTCTCGATGAGCGTCTTGATCTCTTCGGCCGTATAGACGTAGATGAAGTTGCCTTCTTCGACGTAGCCAAAACCGTTGACGTGGAGGATGGCATCGAGTGCCTCGTAGAACGTCACGCCGTAGAGGGTGGCGGTGACGTTGGCGGCCACGTTGCGGCTCGCCACGATGTTCCGCTGGCTCTGGATCGAAAGAAGCTGCAGCACGTCGGCCAGGTCCTCGTCGACGACGTGCAGGTCGACGATGAGGTGCTCGTCGACCTTGACCTCGCCCTGGATCGGCACCCGGGCGCCGTCGCCCTTTTCGGCCTTGTCCGGAGAGATGAGCTCGGGTACCTTCTCGAGCGAGAATGCGTCGCCCGATTGGGCAAGCGAGGCGGGGCTGCCGGCCAACGCGCCAAGCGCCGCGGCCGAGGCGGTGGTCAGCGTCACGTTCGTCCCGGACGCGGTCTGCTTGTTGCTGCTGTGAACCGTCATTGTGCTGTTCCCTCGATCCGTGGTGTGTCGACGCAGTGCCTGATGCTCACGGCCCCTGCGGCTCGTGCATGGCAACGTGCCCCCTATTCCTCGACACTCTGCCAAACGCTCTTCTTGATGCAGCACCCCAAATCGAAACAACCGGCCAACCTGTGCTACATGGGCAAGGCCTGCCGGTCGTACGGAGTATGGCGATTGGCTCAGCGTGCGTCGCGAGCGGTGTCGCTCTTGGCGCTGCCGGGCTGCGTCTGCTTGGTCTCGGGCGCCGCGTAGGCCTGGCGGGGCACGTCGGTGACCAGCCGCAGTCGCAGCCAGATCAGGGCCGTGAAGAGGAGCACCGCAAGGGCGAGCCCAAAACCCGAGCGTCCGAGAAACGCCGCCATCGCCGTGCGGGTTTGTTGACGCGTCACTTGCTGGGTCGTTGCCATGGCAGGATGCCCCTCCGACCTCGTATGTCGGAGGTCCGGCAGCTTGCGTTGAGTGAAAGTGTGCAGCGACCAGGAGAACCGCGGGCGGCGGCCTACTCGCGCTCGACGAGCACGCGGCCCGTATAGGCCTCGACGGTGATGCGGAAGGTCTGGCCGATCGCGTCGCGGATCAGGATGAATCCGCCCGAGCTCGGGCGATCGCCCGTGGCCGTTTCGACGGGTCCACCGAGCTCGTCGAAGATCAGGATGCCGTCGCCGTCGAAGTCGACCTCGACGATGGCGGCGCCGGCGGTGTTATCTTCATCGAAGATGACCTCGTAGCGGGCTCCGTCACGCGTGATGTCGAACAGCGCGTCGACGTCCGGATCGATGACCGAACCGCGGACCTCGCACAACACGTATCGACCCTCGCCCTCGAAGAACACGATCGCGCGGCGAGACTGGTAGGCAACGGCATCGCTCTGGGCGAAGGTGATATCGGACACCACCTCACGAACGGCGGCCTGGACCCGGAGGTTGCCGGCCGAACCCATCGACGGGACCACCATCGCGGCGGCCGTCCCGAGGATGGCCACCACGACGAGAACCTCGAGCAGCGTGTAAGCGCGGGCGCGCATGGCGGATCCTTTCGTCACGGGTCGATGGTTACGGCAGGCGAGGAAGCGGAATGTCCTCGTCGTCGAATCCCCCCGCCCAGACACGGCCGGTCGCCGCGTCATAGATCCACGCATGGTCGGTCTGGTAGGCCGCATCGGGTGCATCGCCGAACGCAATGACGCGGCGATTCTCCCCGCCCACGTACGAGTTGACCGGCGGCGACATGAGGTAGCTCGTGGTATCTCCCACGATCTCACCCCAGGTTCCGTCGCCCTCTTCGATGCTCGGGAAGGCGTCTTCGCGCGAGCGGTACACGACGATGTGGCGTCGGATCTTGCCCAGGTCGTACAGCGTCGAGTTGACCTGCGACTCTTCCTGGGCCCCCACCATCTGCGGCACCACGATCGCCGCCAGCAGCGCGAGGATCACCACCACGATGAGGATTTCGACGAGCGTGAATGCGGTACGCACCGCGGAGACGCCGTAGGCCATTGCTCGAAACCTCCGTCAATGCCTGCTACCCGAAAGGCCCGACCCGGGTGTTGCCCCGGGGCAGGCGAAGAATCATGCAAACCGAACGATTTACGGCTCGATCCACTCGCCGGTGGCCTCGTCGAAACCGTTCATCCAGATGCGACCGGTGTCCTCGTCGTAGACCCAACCGTCATCGCCAGCGGCGACGGCGTCCGCGGGAGCAGCGTCACCATCGACGACGGTGGCGGTGCCGGTGCGGGGGTTCTGGGGAGCGACGCGGAGGTAATCCGCGTTGACGATGCTGGTCCAGCCGCCAGCCGGCTCGGTGAGCGGGTCGGCCGCGTCACCGTCGAAGATGTCGTCCAGAGCCGGGGGAGTGCCGTTGTTGCGAACGCGGAACAGCTCGATCTGGTTGCGAACCGTCTGGAGCTGGCTCTCCGCGCTGCTCACCTGAGCATCCTCGCTGGCGCTGGTGAACTGAGGAATGACGATCGCGGCCAGGATGCCGAGGATCACCACAACGATCAGAATTTCAACAAGCGTAAACGCCTTACGAACCTGTGCGCGCATCTTGCGTGCCCTCCTAGGTACCCGCCGCCCGAGCTCTCGCCGAACCCTTCGGCATCGCGTCGTCACGCTCGCGCGGGCGACCATCTGTCACGGTCCCCGGCAGGCACCTTGCCTACCGCGGCCACATGCAGCATCGGATTCGTGCGTGCCCCGGTCCGGCGACGGTGCTCGGTCGGGCGCGGATCGGCGCCGGTCGTGACGATGGTGCGGCCTGCAACACGCCGAAACCCGTGGTTTCGGGTTATCGACCCTGGCTCCACGCCAAAGGCGCATCAAAAAGCCCGGGCTCGCGCCCGGGCGGGGTTGCATTGCGTTGTGTTGTGACGACCTAGGAACCGCGGCCGTCGAGGATCAGCCCGGCAAGGTCCTCGCTGGGCACGCCAAGAGAGCCAAGCAAGCCCGCGGCCGCGATGGCTTCGGCGTCGTTTCCGGACCGAGCGATCTGCAGCAGCCGCTGAATCTGTCGCTCGAGCAACTGGTTGCCGTTGCGGCGGGCCGAATTCGACGTGTGGCCGAGCAGCGCGACCTGCTGGGCACCCTGGGCCTGGATGGCCCGGTCAAAGATGGCCTGCTGTGCCTCGGCCTGGTCGATCCAGGAGAGCAATTCGGCCAGGCGGAGCTCGAGCAGGCCCTCGTCTTCCTCCAGGGCGCGAACGAGCTGGCTCGTCGCGTCGGAGGCGACGATCACCTGGTTCTGCGAGATCGCCAGTTCGAGCAACGCATCGATCGCCTCGGCGGCGTAGATCGTGGCCTCTTCCTCGGAAATCGGCCCGCCGAGCGCACGCTGCGAGAGGTCCTCGATGGTGGCACGCATCTGGTCGCTGCGGATGCCAGCCGTCCGAACCGCGATCGAGCGATCCGAGCCATAGCGACGGCCGAGTTCGATCTCGTCGGAGCCGTCCGAGAGCAGCAGCAGCGGCGCCGCCATCAAACGATTGGTCGCATCCTTCTGCGCCACCAGGCCAACGGATTGGTCGAGCGGCAGGCTGGCAACGATCAGGTCGACGCTCGCGGCCGTCTCGTACTCCTGCTGCAGCGCGGTCAGCGACTCGCCCGCGGGGCTGACGCGGTAGCCCATGCCCTCGAGCATGCGTTGCAGGCCACGTCCCACTTCCGGGTCGCTCGCGACGACGAGCGCGTAGCGATCGGTCGCGCCGCGAATCGACGACGCAAGGATCGGGGCGACGAGGTCGCTCCGCTCGAACGACGCGCGCGGCTGGGCATGGGCGAAGGCCAAGGCCGCCTCGTACTGCACGCGGCGATTCGGATAGGTCAGCGACTGGACCAGCGGCTGGGCGTTACCGGTCGAGCCCACCCACAGGTCGCTGCCGCCGGCGGTCTTGCCGATGGCCTCGATGGCCTTGCGCGCCAGCTGGGTGTTGCTCGTGGCCAGCGCCCGCGACAGCACGTTCTGAGAAATGGTCGAGCCGGACGCGACGGCGTAGTACATCGGCTCTCGCAGGCCCAGGTCCAGGTTTGCGTCCTGCGGACGCTCGATGTCCAGGCGCAGGTACGAGGCCACCCACAGGGCCGCGGCGGTGACGTTCGGGCGGCGGACCAAGCGGAGCGAGTCCTCGCTCAGGCGCATGGCCATGAGTTCGTGGTACACCGGCGTGGGCACCGACTCGAAGAGCAGGCCGCCCGCCGTCGCCTCGTAGCGCCACACGGGCTGGTTGCCCTCGCCCGGGAAGCTCGTGACGCCCGCATCCTCGGCCGAGAAGTTCTCGGCCACGTCGACGTACAGCTCGTGGGCCGGCGAACCAGCATCGGTACCGATGGCATCGAGCGCCCGCTGGGCGGCCTCGCGCACCTGCCCGTTGCTCGAGTTCTGGGCGATCTCGGCGAGGAACGGCGCGGCCGTGTCGTAGCCGATCTGGCCCAGCAGGTCGGCGATGGTGCGCTGGGTCTGCGGCGCGGTCTCACGCAGCGCAACGCTCAGCGGCATCACTGCCTGCTGGCCCAGCTGCACGAGCACGGCGCGCACTTCGCGGACCAACGCCGGGTCGCCGCCCTCGTCGATCACGCGCAGCAACTGCGGCGCGGCGTACTCGCCAGCAGCCACGAGGCGGTCCTTGGCGATGAGCCGGCCGCGCAACGGGCCGGTCAGCATGGCGATGTTCTCGGCGATCTCCTGCGGGTCGCGGGCCCGCTGCAGGCGACCCTCGCTGTAGAGCTGACGCAGCGAGGCGGCCTGCGCCTCGGCAAGCCCCGAGCGGATGGCCTCGCTCACGGCGCGATCGAAGCGGTCCTCGAGGCCGGCGTTCTCGACGAGGTCCACGAACTCGCGCGGGTCGATGCTGCGCCCGAGGAGCTGGGCGGCGTAATCGGCCGCCACGTCGTCGCGATCGATGAAGACGAAGTGGATGAACTCGTCCAGGAGCTGGCGATCGGTGAGGCGATCGGGGCCTTCCTGGGCGACCGCGGGAGCGGCAAAGTGGGTCGAAAGAGCCAGTGCCAGGCAGCCGGCGAAGGTGGGCAGGGTCGATCGCGAGAACATGGGCACGAGCTGCACTCCTCTATATCAGTCGGTTCGGTGAGGCCTGTCACGACTCCACGCCGATCCCCGCAGGGCCGCTGGGGGCCCCCTGCAGGGTCGTGAGGATAGACCAGCGCCAGCCCGATGGCAGGTTCGATCAAAACGGACGTGGCCCTGGTGGGTGACCGTACGGGCTCGGAGCCGGATGGATGCAGCCGCAACCGGCGGCAATCCCCACGGCCAGCGGGTCACCGGGCCCGCTCGACACAGCCGATAGCCGATCGCTGCTCGTCCCAGAACGGCCGGCAGAGCCCGCTATGTCCGCCTAACCCACAGAAACTGCAGAACTTACGGCGTATTCATCGCGTCCGGCGTCAAGCGACCGACCCGCGCCGCCGATCTCATTGGCGTCCGCAGCAGGCCAAAGCGCTCGGGGCGCTGGGAAGGGATGTGAGGTGTAGCCATGCCGTTCGAGAAGGACGTGCTGACGACTGGAGAAGTGGCGGAGATCTGCAAGGTCGCCCCGCGCACGGTGAGCAAGTGGTTCGATTCGGGCGAGCTCGAGGGTTATCGGATTCCTGGTTCCAAGGACCGGCGCATCCCCCTCCCCGCACTCGTCAAGTTCATGAAGAAGCACCGCATGCCGCTGGACGGCCTGAAGACCACCGGCACCCGCGTGCTGCTGGTCGACAGCGACGCGGCGGTCATCGAGGGCCTGGGCAGCATCATCGCCGAGCAGACCGACTACGAGGTCTCGACGGCGACGACGAGCTTCCAGGCCGGCATGCTGTGCGAGAAGCTCCGCCCCCACGTCCTGCTGCTCGACCTGCACCTGGGCGAGAACGAGGCCCAGCAGGTCGTCCAGATGGTCCGCTCCAACGACCACCTGGCCATGACCCGCATCATCGCACTGAGCAACCGATTGACCGACGGCCAGGCCCAGGGCCTCAAGAGCCAGGGCTTCGACGCCTTCCTGCGGAAGCCCTTCCCGGCCCGCGAGGCGCTGCGGATCATCGACGCCATGACCACGATGATCTAGCCCGGGTCATGCTACGGACCAGAATGCAGCGAGCCCGCGCTCCAAGAGCGCGGGCTCGCTTCGTTTGGGCGGAGAACTCGGAGCGTCAGCTCAGAACGTGCTGAGCGCTGCGGCGACCACGTCGCGAGCTGCTGCGAGGTCACGCCGATCGATCATCTCGGTGACCGTGTGGATGTAGCGCGTACCGCAGACGATGCCGACGGCCTTGGCCCCGGCGGCGGCCTGCTGGGCGGCAGCGCCATCCTGCCCGCCGCGTGCCAGGATGGTGCGCTGGTAGGCGATGCGCTTCTTCTTGGCGATCGACTCGATCTGGTCGACCAGTTCGTAGTTGGCGATGAAGCTGGCGTCCTGGATGTGCAGGCCGAATCCCTTGCCGTGGTGGTTGACCGCCTCGGGCTCGGGTACGCCGGGAGTATCGCAGGCCAGCGAGACGTCGATGCCAAGGCCGATGTCGGGCTTGACGGCGTAGCTGGCGGTCTTGGCGCCGCGCAGGCCGACCTCTTCCTGCGTTGTGAAGGCGACGACGACCTCGCACGAGTGGCCGTTGCCGCTCTTGTGCAGCTTGCGGACGCTCTCGATGCCCAGCCAGCAGGCAAAGCGGTTATCGAGCGCCTTGCTGACGACCTTGGTGCCGATCTCGATCAGCGGCTCGTCCATGACGACGTAGTCACCGATGCGGACCTTTTCCTTCACCTCGTCGGCGGGCATGCCCGTGTCGACGAAGAACTCCTTGACCTCGGGCACCTTGTTGCGCTCTTCGGGTCCGGAGATGTGCACGGGCCGGCCGCCGGGATTCATGACGGCCTTGAGGTCGCCGCCGCTGGTGCACACGAGCACGCGGCGGCTGAAGAGGTTGCGCGTGTCGAAGCCGCCGGCGGCGTTAAGCCGGATGAAGCCCTTGTCGTCGATGTGGCTGACGTAGAAGCCGATCTCGTCCATGTGGCTGAGGATCATCACGCGCGTCGCGTCGTCGCCGCCGGCGGTCGACTTCTTCGATGTCTTCTTGCCGCTCTTCTTCTTCGAGCCGCCCTTGGGCCGCGGGTGCCGCGTGCAGATGAGCGAGCCCATGGCGTCGACGCGCATCTCGTCGAAGAGGTCCTTGACCTCGTCCTCGATGAGCGCACGAACACGCTCCTCGCGGCCCGGGATGCCGGGGGTCTCGCACAGTCGCTTGAGCAGGTCGATGTTCAGGTCGTCTTTCACGGGCTTCGCTCCTTCTCCCTGGGTTTTCGCGGCTTGAAGGCCCCCAGTCTACGGGCCCCGGACCCCGCGGGGGTAGCATCATCCATGGCGACCCGCAGCCCGATGACCGAGACCTACGCAGAGCGCGAGGCCGCGCTGCATCCCTACGGCGACCCGCAGCGCGGTCTGCTCGTGCCCATGGCCTTCGAGCACGTCGAGCTCGAGTACGCCGCTATCCGCAAGGCCGCGGCGCTCGTCGATCTTCCGCAGTCGGGCACCATCGAGGCGACCGGCGCCGACCGCGTGAGCTTCCTCAACAACCTCGTCACGCAAGAACTCAAGGGCCTCGAGCCCATGCGGAGCGTCCGCAGCTTCTGGCTCAACCGCAAGGGCCGCATCGACGCCGACCTGCGCCTCATCGAGGACGGCGAGCGCTTGCTGATGGCCACCGACGCCCTCGTCGCCGGAACCACGGCCGAGGCGCTCGCCGAATACGTCTTCGCCGAGGACGTGCAGCTCCGCGATGCGACCGAGTCACTGCACCGCCTGGCGCTCCATGGCCCGCGCGCGGCGCAGGCGCTGATGGCCGTCGCCGAAACCGACGAGCACGTCGCGCTCGAGCCCGGCCGCGCCATGACGGTGATGGTCGCGGGCACGTCGGTCCTGGTCGAGCGCGAGGACAGCGCGGGCGAGCTCGGCCTCGTGCTCACGATGCCGACCGAGCACGCTCGCGCCGTGTTCGACGCACTAGAACAAGCCGAGGGCGTGCGCCCCTGCGGCTGGCTGGCGTACAACATCGCGCGGATCGAGGCGGGCTGGCCGCTGTTCCAGATCGACTTCGCGGGAGAGAGCCTGCCGGCCGAGACCGGCGTGCTGCACGACCGCGTCTCGTTCACCAAGGGCTGCTACCTGGGCCAGGAGGTCGTCGCCCGCATGCACGCGCTGGGCAAGCCCAAGCAGCTCCTGGTCGCACTGCGGCTCGCCGAGGGCGCCGAGCCGAGGCTGCCCGGCGAGAAGGCCAAGATCTTTGCCAACGCCGAGAGCGACAAGCCCATCGGCACGGTCACGAGCTCGACCATCGCGCCGATGCTCAGCGCCTCGCCCGTCGCGCTCGCTCAGGTGCGTACGGCCCACGCCGACCCGGGAACGACGCTCTTCCTCGAGGCCGAGGGCGAGCGCGTCCCGTTCGTCGTTCAGCCGACGCTGGCGTCGTGGCCGCCCGTCGAGGCGTCGCCGTCGGCCTCAGACTCGACGCCCGATCGGCAATAGGTCAATTCGACGTCTTCGCCCACGCGGCGCACGCGGCCCAGCCGCAGGCGCACGCCCGACGACAGCGCGGGCGAGACGCGTCCGACGGCGACGGGCTTGGCTTCTTCGTCGGCCAGCAGCATGGGCGCGACGTAAGCGATCGCGGTGTCGACGACGCTCGCCTCGAAGAGCGCCCCCAGCAGGCCCGCCCCGCCCTCGACCAGGATCGTGGTCACGCCGAAGGTCGAGTACAGCTTCTTCATCGTCTCGCGCAGGTCCAGGCCGCCCTTGGATCCGTGCCCGGCAGGACACGGCAGGATGCGCACGCCGGCCTTGGCCAGCTCGGCCCGCTTCATCTCGCTGATGCCGCTCGCCGCCAGCTTCTCTTCGCAGCACACGACCGTCGGCACGTCCCTGGCCGTACGCACGAGCGTGCGGTCGAGGGGGATCTCCAGGTCCGGGTCGAGCACGATGCGCATCGGCGTGGTCCGCGGCTTGCCGTGCCGCACGGTCAGCGACGGATCGTCGGCCACCACCGTGCCCATGCCAGTCAGGATTGCATCGACCCGGCCGCGGAGCGCATGCACGCGGCGACGCGAGGCCGTGCCCGAGATCCACTGGCTCTCGCCGACGCGCGTCGCGATGCGCCCGTCGAGCGTTTGCGCCCACTTGGCGACGACCCACGGCCGCCCCTCGATCACGCGCTGGCGGAACGGCGTGCTCACGGCGGTGGCCAGCGCGCTCGCGTCGCTGGCGCGGACCCGCACGCCCGCCTGCTCGAGAACGTCGGCCCCGCCACGCGCAACCTCGTTGGGGTCGCTCGCCGCATAGACGACCTCGCCGATGCCGGCGTTGATCAACGCCGTCGTGCAGGGCGGCTGCTTGCCCGTGTGGGCGCAGGGCTCGAGCGTGACGTAGGCCGTCGCACCGCGCACGTCATGCCCGTTCGCTGCCGCGCTCGCGAGCGCCCGCGTCTCGGCGTGCCGCCCGCCGAAGCGCCGATGGGCGCCCATGCCGAGAACCTCGTCGCCGCGCGCGATCACGCAGCCGACGAGCGCCCCATCGCCCACGCGGCCCAGCCCGAGCAGGGCGAGCCGCGCGGCAGCGTCGAGGAAGCGTGCGTCGCGGGCCGCTCGGGCCGCGTCGTGAGCATCCTCCTGCTGCGCTGGCGTGGCACGATCGGTCACGCCCACAGCGTAGGTCCAGGCGGATGGTGCCCGTCGGTCAGGCGTGCGCGCGTCGGCTCGACTCGACGACGACCTCACGCAGGGCGTCGCCGCTCGACTGGGTGCCGGTGACGCAGTCCTGCAGCGTCTTGGCGTCGTCCTCCAGGTCGAGCGCCCGGGCGTAGGCCAGGCACGACTTGTACCCCGAGAGCGCGTAGTGCTCCATGCGGTTGCTCTGCGAGATGATCGACGCGTCGCGGACGATGGCGTCCTCGATGTCGGCCTCGGTGGCGTGGGCCTTGGCCTCGGTCACCAGGCCGGCCATGCCCTTGCAGCGCTCGCCGGTCGGCTCGACGCCGTGGCGGTCGCAGATGGTCTCGACGGCCTTGATGCCGTCGCGGATGCCATCGAGCACGCGGTCCATCTTGGCGCACGCCTCTTCGCTGGTGCACGCCTCGGCCAGCGTCTGGTGCATCTCCAGCGACTGCGTGTTGGCGCTGTAGAGGTCCTTGATCTCGTGCACGTAGAGGTCCTTGAGGTTGCTGACGGACATGGAAGCCCTCCTTCTGAGCGGGACTCGTGGGACGTTCTTCGCTGGCCGGGCCCGCCCGGGTCGTGTCCCGCCGCAACGCCGCGATCGGCCCGACCAGCACCGCGGGACGCTAACGGGACGGTCGCGCGCGGCGGCCGCGTGCTTCGGAAACCAGCAACGGACGGCGCCCGAGAGCCGGGACTCCCCGTGGCCCGGCCGCGTGTTTGCGTACGCGTGGGGCGCTCTGCGCGCCCGTGCGGGCGGCACTCGCGGCGCGGGCCGCGCACGCCGAGCGAGCGGCGAGCGCGCCGGTCGTGCGGCCTGGCGCGGTCGTGCCGGGCGGCGCCGGGGCGATGGTGCGGGCCCAACCCGGCGCGCCGGAGGCCCGCACGGTCTTTTGGGAGGCCTCCAGAATCGTTCTTTTGGCCGCGCGCACCGTCCGGTTTAGCGTCGTGCACGTCCGCCCGGCCCGCGCCATCGTGCGGAAAGCCGAGAGAACGTGGGTTTTGAGCCCGTTCGAAGAATCGTCGGCGGCTGCATGGGTGGTGTTGGGGTGGCGGGCCGGGGCGCGGCCCGGGTTCCGAGAACTCGGCGGGGCGCGCCGCGAGGTGGTGCAACCACGAGCCCGGCGGCCCGCGCCACGCGCCGATGATCGCAACGGCCCGGGCGGACGGTCCGTAGGCCCAACAGGCTGGCGTCCACCCGGGGACCAATGGCGCTTGCCGGTGCTCGCGGGCGGCCCCCGATTCTCGACGGCCGCACGCCCGGACGAGGCAACGCACCTGGGGTTCCTGTATCGATTTGCGTAAAGCAACGCTGGCCCGTGGCCGGGAGGAGGGTTTCAGATGCAAAGAATTCGCACAACACTGATGGCGTGGGTCACGCTGAGCGTGGTGGCCCTGGGCGCGAGAGCGCAGGGCGCGGACTTCCTGTATTGGAAGGAAACGCCTGCCGCGACCGACGTGATCTTTGGCGCCCTCTTGGACCTCGGCCTCACGGGCGACATCTCGCGGAGCGTGGACCAGTTCCTCGACAAGGCGGACGACCGCGCGTGGCCCGTGATCATCATCTGGCGCTATCGGGCACTGGGTCCGACCGATGAGGCACGCGTAATCGACGCGCTGCGGCAGCACCTGGACGGGGGCGGCCGCCTGCTCGTCAACATGCCCCAACTCGACGACATGCCGGCGATGCAGCGGTTTCTGGGGCTGGAGGGGGCGATAGATCTTCGCCCACCGCAGCAGCGGATCAGGCAGGTGGCCGTGCCGGCGCACCCGGCGGTCGCCCAAGGCGTTATGCGCACCAGCGGCGAGCCGCCGGTCCTGGACGACATCGGCGACGTGCTCGTGCCCGGCCCAGATGCTCGTCCGCTGCTTAAGTATGAGATCGACGAGACCATCGCCAGCGTCATGGTGCGCAGCGGGCAGGTGATCGTCAACGGCTGGGAGTGGTCGGAATGGTCTAGCGACGGCATCGCGATGGCCACCGACCAGATCGAGTGGCTCATCTCGTGTCCGGTCGACGTCGACGGGGACGGAACGCTCGACCTGTTCGATTTCCTGGAGTTCCAGTCGCTGTTCATGGCCGGCGACCCGGCGGCGGACTGGTTCGACTACGACGGCCGGCTGACGATCTTCGATTTTCTCGCGTTCTTCGACGCGTTCGAGGTCGGGTGCCCGTAAGCCTTGACTCTATGGAGTACTGCTGCCATGAGCGTTGTCTTCGATGGAGCCGCCCCGCCACTCGTGCAGGCGTCGTTGCGCTACCCGAAACCACCGATCGGCGCGCACGTTTCTCGCGGCCTCGTCGCTGCAGGGCTGTCGGACGCTCGCGGGAATCGGCGTGCGACGGAGTCGAGGCGGACTTACGCCAGCCGCACCATCGCCCGCCGCTCGTCCGCCGAGATCGCCCCCTCCATGTCGGCCAGCCAGCGCCGCGCGTCGGTCGTGTAGCCCGCCGTGGGCTTGACCTCGGGGCGACGCTCGCGCCAGTAGGCGTTGAAGCGCTCCATCGTCAGCTCGCGCACCAGCTTGGCCTGCATCGACGCGAGCGCAACCGGCAGGTGGGCGTCCTCGGCCTTGGGCTGCACGCGGATGCGCGCGTCGGGCACGTCCTCGAACGCGTACGTGCTGGCCTCGGGCGCTTCGGCGAGCGTGCGAATGGGCTTGCCAAAGACGTGGGCCAGCGCGTCGCGGTACCGCGTGCGGCCGCCCTGGCGGTCGAGGACGATGCGCGTGTGGACGTCACCGCGCTCCTGGCCGGTCCGCTCGATCAACTCAAGGATCGCCGGCGCATGCTCGGCGATGGCGGCCAGGGTCGTGTTGGCCTTGGAGCGACCGCCCGTCAGCTGGGCGTTGAAGCGGACCTCGTCGGTGCGGGCCACGCGGAGCAGCTCGCACGACACGCCCGCCCGCGTCATGGCCCCGGCGAGCGCGTTCGCGGCGATGCGGGCCTCGGCCCCGTCCGCGTGAGACGGACACGGACGCGGAGAGCCGCCGTACCAATCCAGGTCGCACGCCGCCACGCCCAGGGACTCGAAGAGTTCGGCATCGGTCCCGGGCATGCCATGGGTCATCGCCTGCACGAAGCCCAGCACGCTGCGCTCGGCCTCGGCCAGGCGGCCCGCGCCCTGGGCCATGGGCTTGCAGAGCTTCTTGCTGTCGCCGACGGCCAGCCGCTTGCGCTTGTCCCTGGGCGAGCGGCAGACCGCCGGTTCGAGGCGTTCCCATACGTCGGGCACGCCGTCGCCCGGACCCCACGCCTCGACCCGCATCGCCGCCACGCCCACGCACAGCGGGCCGAGCATGGGCCCGTAGCCCGCCTCGTCGATGCCGATGTAGAGGAGCACCGACCATCGTTGCCGCTGCCCCCACCGCCGGGCAAGCCACCGACCCTGTCGCTTGCGGGCAACGTACGATGCGGCGATGCAAGAGCGACGCCCCACCCGCCCCATCTACGTCGGCAACGAGAAGACCGGCACCGTCCAGGTGGGCGGCGGCCTGCCCGACTCGACCGGCAAGGCCACCCAGCCCGCGCCGGTGAGCGTCCAGACCATGACCGCCGGCTACACCCACGACGTCGACAAGTGCGTCGCGGAGATCCACAAGCTCCAATCGGCCGGCGCCGACGTGGTGCGCGTGGCCGTGCCCGAGAAGAAGGACACCGAGGCCCTCAAGGAGATCCTCGACCAGACCAGCGTGCCCATCGTGGCCGACGTGCACTTCCACTTCAAGCGAGCGCTCGAGGCCGTCGAGGCGGGCGTGCACAAGATCCGCCTCAACCCGGGCAACATCAACGACCGGGCCCAGGTCATCGACGTGATCAACGCGTGCAAGGACGCGAAGCTCCCCATCCGCGTGGGCGTGAACGAGGGCTCGATCATCGAGCGGCGTGACAAGCAGAAGCGGGCCAAGGAGCTGGGCGCCTTCTTCAGCGACCACAAGCACGGCTACATGCTGGCCATCATGATCGCCAAGCTCGAGGAATACCTCGACATCTTCGAGGAGCAGGACTTCCACGACGTGGCCATCAGCGCCAAGAGCATGGACGCGACGATGGTCATCGACGCGTACACCGAGATCAGCAAGCGCTTCGACCACCCCCTGCACTTGGGCGTGACGCACGCTGGTCCAAAAGAGACCGGCTGCATCCGCTCGGTCGTCGCACTGGGCACCTTGCTCGCCAATGGCATCGGCGACACGATCCGCATCAGCTACGCGAACGACCCGATCTACGAGGTCGAGGACGGGCTCGAGCTGCTCTACTCGCTGGGCCTGCGCGAGCGCATCGGGGCCGAGCTCATCGCCTGCCCCACCTGCGGACGCATCCAGGTCGACCTGTTCAGCCTCGTGCAAGAGGTCCGCACGAAGCTGGCGAGCGACATCCAGGTGCCGATGAAGGTCGCCGTCATGGGCTGCGTCGTCAACGGGCCGGGCGAAGCCGAGGGCGCCGACGTCGCGGTCTTCGCCGGCAACAAGCGCGGCATCATCTACGTGCAGGGCGAGAAGGTCGCCAATATCCCCGAGGACGACATCCTCGACCGCCTGCTGGCCGAATGCCTCGACTTCCAGGAGAAGATTCGCAGCGGCGAGGCCAAGCTGGGCGACAAGAAGGTCGACATCGTGCCGCCCGACCCGCTGGGCGAGCTCGGCAGCGGCTGGGAGAAGATGGCGGCCGAGCGGCTCAAGGGCGCGGACCTCACCATCGGACAGTCGTAAGCCCCACCCGCGGTAGCGGGCGACTTGACTCTTCCTCCCTCTCCCCGTCTGTGGGGAGAGGGCCGGGGTGAGGGGTCTCCGGATACCCTTCGCCATGAGCCACGCCCGCCAACGCGCTCGCAAGCTGCGGGCGGAGCAAACTCCCCCCGAGGGGGTCCTCTGGAGTGCGCTACGCAATCGCCAACTCGGCGGGCTGAAGTTTCGTCGGCAGCACGCGATCGGTCGGTTTATCGTTGATTTCGCCTGCACCGAGGCAAAGTTGGTCGTGGAGGTCGATAGCCGGTATCACGATGGGCGAAGGGTGGCTGACGCCGCTCGTGATGCCGCGCTTTCTCGGGCAGAGTGGTTTGTGCTCCGCGTTTCGACGGGGGAGATTGCGAGAAATGTGTCAGGCGTTCTGCAGAGAATCCTGGAGACCGCTCGGTCGCGCCTCGAAGCGCAAGACTCCAGCGTGGTGAAGTAAGACCCCTCACCCCAACCCTCTCCCCGCGGACGGGGAGAGGGAGCCCGAAGGCGCGTCACACCACCCGCGCCGCCGGCGGCTTGCCACTCGTCAGGCCCGCCGCCACCAGGCACTCGTGCAGCGCGTCGGCGTCGCGTGTCGTAAAGGCCCCTCGGCTGAAGCTGTCCAAATCGAACACGCCCCAGCAGGCGCCGCGGGAGTCGAGCAGCGGGATCACCAGCTCGGCCAGATCCCTCGGGTCGCACGCGACGTAGCCCTCACCCAGGGCCGCCACGTCGCGGACGACGAGCGTGACGTGCTGCTGGAACGACTGGCCGCACGCGCCATGCATGCCGATGGGCGAGCAGGCTGGCTTGTCACGCCTGGGGCCCAGCAGCATGTGGGCGTCGTCTTCGGGGTCCGGGAGGTAGAAGCCGAGCCACGAGACGTCCTCGCTCGCCAGCGCGTCCCATGCGAAATCAACGAAGCCCGCCATCCGCGCCGCACGATCGCCGGAGAGGCTTCGAGAGGCGGAAAGCAGGCTCGCGTAGTCGCGAACTCGCGACGCTGCTTCGCTCATGCTCGAACTAGAGCGTGGCGGACGTGTAGGGCAGGAGGCCCATGAAACGGGCCCGCTTGATCGCCTGGGCGATCATGGCCTGCTCCTTGGCGGTGGTGCTCAGGCGCTTGCGACCGTAGATCTTGCCGTTGGGGCTCATCATGCGGCGCAGGTTGTCCGCGTCCTTCCAGTCGACGTACACGACGCCGGTGCCGGAAGTCTTGATCACGCTCTTCTTGTTGGGTCCGCCGCCGAAGCGGGAGAAACGGCTCATGCTGGCCTCCGTCGTGGGCTCTGGGCGTCCCGCGAAGCACGCGTGGACGCGACGGGTGAATGGTTCAGACTAGTCCCAGCGGGGCTTGGACGGCGTATCGGCCGGCTTGGGCTCCGAGGGCGGAGATGATAGCGGGGTCGGCCGCTCGGGGTCCAGCGGGATGGAGCCCTCGTCCCTTGCCGACGCCGAGACCGGCCGGCGGGGCTCGGACTGACTTGGCTCGCCCGCGTCGTCCTTGGGCTTGCGAGGGCCAATGAGGCCGTCGAGCGACGCCCGTCCGCCCCCGCGGACAACCAGGAACAGGCAGCCAACCGCCAGGACGCCGTTGCGGTACATCTGGCACATGCCCACGGTGTCGTGGCAGGGGAAGTTGAAGTCTCCGAAGCAGCCGCACTCGACGTTCAACTCGCGGGCGATGACGGTGTAGATGGCGTACATGAATACGCCCAGGGCGCCGAGCATCGCGAAGGCCGCCGCCCTCGTCCACAGCCCCAGCAGGATGAGCACGGCGCAGATGGCCTCGAGCCACGGCACCGCGAACGCCGACACGACCACGACGTGGTGGTGGTCGAACTTGTCCAAGACCTGAAACGCCTGGATCGATTCGGCGAACGCCTGCGCCGCGTCCGGGTTGCGCAGCTTCATGAACGCAGCGAAACCGAACACGCCGGCGAGGAACAGGCGGACGAACAGGGTGAACACGACGTCGATGCGCTGGCCGGTGCTCACTCAGCCACCCCCCACCGGCTCGGTCGGGTGACCAGCGGCCTGCCAGGCGCCGTAGCCCTCGTGCATGATGTAGACCTCGGCATAGCCGCGGCCGATGAGCCGCTGGGCGACGTTCTCCGACGCATCGCACTCGCCGCCACCGCAGAAGATGATGACAGGGAACGCGAGGTCGATCTGGCCCAGCACCTGGGCGCTCGTACCGCTGATGAAGTCGCGCGTCTCGAGGTGGAACGAGCCCTCGATGGTGCCATCCGTGCGCTCCCCGTCGGTCCGCGCATCGATGAAGGCCATGCCCTCTTCCCAGTACTCGTACGCCCGTTCGACGGAGATGTAGTAGTCGGGCAGTTCTTCGGGCTGTTCGCCCGGGTCGGGATCGGGGGCCGGAGCAGGATCGGAATCGCCTGGTTCAAGCGCATCGCCACTCGTCGAAGCCTCGGGCTCGACGACTTCTGGCGACGGCCGTGCCGGCTGGGTCGCACCATCACCACCGCGACGCTGCAGCGCGTCAGCGACGTCGCGCGTGATCGGCCACTGCATGGAATGGGCCAAGGCGGCCCCGACGGCCACGAGCAGGATGATGGCGAGCCGACCGACGAATCGCATGGATCACTCGCCCGCGCGGGTGTCGACGATGCGGCCGACGTACGGCAGCTTCACCTCTTCTTCGAGCGGCACGTCGGTGAGCACGACGAAGTTGCCGCGGATCCGGCCGGCCTGTTCGATGCTGGGCATCACCAGACGCACGCGGTAGGCGTCGACGGCCTTGCCATTCGCGCCGGCTTCGGCGTCCATGGGCTCGACCGAGTAGTCGATCGCCATCGGCGCCATGTCGGTGGGCTGCAGCGGACGCAGCTCGACGCCGGTGATCCGGAATGCCTCGTTGCGGCCGTGGCGGATCTCGATGACCTCGTCGACCTGGCGGCCCACGCTCAGCGTGCCCAGCGACATGCGCGTGGGATTGATCACGACGTCGCCCTCGACCTGCGCGCCGACGGGCACGGTGACGAGCTTGCGGCGGTCCTCGTTCGTCCGGACGGCCGCAAGCGCCTGGGCCCGGCCGGGAGGCGCGTCGTCACGGAGCGAGACGAGGATGTCCGTCCGCGCGACCGTCTCGCCCTCGACCTGGAGCGGGTCGGTGCCGAGGATCTCGACGTCAAAGTACTTCGCGCCATCACCCACGAGCGTGACGTGGAAGGCTTCGAAGCTCTCCTGCGAACCGGTCAGGCTGATCAGCGTTTCCTTGCGCGTGTGCTTGGTCACGGCGCCCAGGTTCACTTGCAGCGGCTCGATCGAGATGAGCGGCTTGATGAACGCGCGGACCTTGACGGCCACCATCGGGTTGGCGCGGTCGTTGGTCCGGAAGGTCACCGTCTGCTCGTGACGGCCGGCGGTCTTGCCACGCGGGTCGAAGGTCACCTCGAGCTCGACCGACTCGCCCGGCTCGAACTCGTTCTTGGGAAGCTCGGCCACCGTGCAGCCGCACGTGCTGCTCACGCTCGGCACGGTCAGGCTCATGTTGCCCGAGTTGCGGAAGCGGATCGTGCCCGACACGGGCTCGGTGTCCAGGATCGTGCCCATGTCGACGATCGGCGTCTCGAGCTCGAACGTCGGCAGGGCTTCCTGGTCCTGTTGCGCGGCTTGCTCGGCCTCCTGCGTGGCGGTGCCGGCCTGCTGTGCCAGCAGGCTGGTCGGCGAAAGCGTCAGGCAGACGCCCACGCCCAAGGCTCCGAGGATGGTCGCTCGTGCAGTGATGTCCATGGTCGTTCCCCTCTCTCGTCGCCGAGGCAGGCGTACCACCCGCCGGCGTCGCCCGCCATCGCGGGCCGCGTGATGCAGTATTGTTCGGCCGCCGCGGCCCCAAGTCAGCATACCACGGAGGGCGGCCTTCGCCCACCATGAAGCGCTGATCGACCCAAGCCGTCACGGACGCCCGGTATTTCGATCCGGTCCCCTGAGCTGGCTTCGGAACCGGCCCCTACTCCATCGCCTCGGCCAGCTTGTTCAGGGCGTGGGCGTAGCAGGCGGTCCGCATCGGGATGTTCTCGGACTCCATGAGGTCGTACACGTCGCCGAAGGCCTTGGACATGATCTCGCCCAGCCGCTGGTGGACGGTGTCCAGGTCCCAGTAGTAGCCGCTGATGTTCTGGCACCACTCGAAATAGCTGACGGTGACGCCGCCGGCGTTGGCCAGGATATCCGGGATAACCAGCGCTTCGCTCTCGGCCAAGATCTCGTCGGCTTCCTTGGTCAGCGGGCCGTTGGCCAGCTCGATGAGGACCTTGGCCTTGACGTTGCGGGCGTTTTCCTCGTGCACGGCGTTCTCGAGGGCGGCGGGCACCAGCACGTCGACGTCGAGCTCCAGCAATTCCTCGTTGCTGATCTTCTTGCCAGCGTCAGGAAGGCGTCCCGAGTCGGTCTTGGTCGAGATCGTGCCGGGCACGTCAAGGCCCGAGTCATCGTGGATGCCGCCGCGCGAATCGCTGACGGCGACGATCTTGTAGCCCGCCTCGTCGGCGAGCTTGGCGAAGTGCTGGCCGGCGTTGCCAAAGCCCTGGATCGCGATCGTGACGTCCTTGGGGTTCCACTCGCGCCGCTTCTCGAGCTCCTTCAGGCAGATGAAGCCGCCACGCCCGGTCGCATCGTTGCGGCCGAGCGAGCCGCCGCGGGCCACGGGCTTGCCGGTAATGACGCCCGGATAGCGGCCGCGCTTGATCGTGTCGAACTCGTCGCTCATCCAGCCCATGATGGTCGCGTTGGTGTACACGTCGGGGGCGGGTACGTCAATGTCCGGGCCCAGCACGTCGGCCATGCCGCGCATGTAGCCGCGGCTGAGTCCCTCGAGCTCACGCTGGCTCATCTCGCGCGGGTCCACGATCACGCCGCCCTTGCCGCCGCCGAGCGGGATGCCGACCGTGGCGCACTTGAAGGTCATCCAGAACGCCAGCGCCCGTACCTCGGCAGCCGACACGTCGGGGTGGTAGCGGATGCCGCCCTTGGCGGGCCCACGGACCGTGTTGTACCGGCAGCGGAAGCCGGTAAACACCTTGGTCGATCCGTCGTCCATCTTGACGGGGATGCCGACCTCGGTGAATCGCTCGGCGTGCTTGAGCCGCTCGACGGTTTCGGGCTTGGCCTTGCTGTGCTCGGCGGCGATCTCGAGGCGAGGCAGCGCCTCGTCGAGGAACACGTCGCTGCTCGAGTGCGTCTGCTCGGCTGTCAACACGTCGGGGCTCATGGGCTTCTCCTGGGGTTCGAGACTCTCGGCACGAGCACCGTGGCCGATCGTGCGTGAATCATTGCCCGCTCGCCGCTGGAGTTCCCGGGGGCCGATCGCCTCTGAAGCCCAGCCGCGTGTACGCCAGGGAAAAGCCGAGCCGGATGGCGTTCCGCTCGGTCGGGATGCCGGGATCGCACTCGATGACGGCAAGCCGACAGCCCTCCTCCACGCCCTGCTGCAGGCGACGCGCGATCAACGCACCCTGGATGCCCTTGCGCCGATAGGGCTCGCCCACCACCGCGCCCCACAGCGAGGCCAGCCGAACCGGCTCTTGGCCGTTGGCGGGCGCGAGCTCGATGACCTCCATGCCGCAGGTACCCGCGAGCTTGCCATCGACGTAGGCGCAGAAGCCGCGTGAGCGAGGGTGCGTCTGGCTCCGCTCGGCGGCCTCGAACTCGCCGGGCTGCGGCTCGGCTCCGGGCTCCGAGAAACCCAGCACCCGATGGCGGACGAGCGCCTCCAGGCTCGCCTCGTCGGCTTCGTCGAGCGGCTCAATGCGAACGTCCGGCAGGGCGGGCTGCTGCACCGGACGCTCGAGATCGCGTGCATACACGCGCTCGGCTTGCTCCAGCGCGAGCCCGTCGCGGGCCATCGCGGCGAAGGCATCCTCGCCCGAGAGATCGGTCAGATCGATGCTCGGCCGAACGCCACGCGACCGCAGGAACGCCGAGATGCGTCGGACGCCTGCATCGGTGATCGGTGAATCGAGGCCGCAGCCGATCGCCTGGCAGAGCCAGTCGACGCCCTGCTTGAACGCAACGACGCCGCCGCCTTCGGCTTGTGGGATCTTCTCGTGCTCGTCAGAGAGTTCGGCGATGACCGCCTGCTGCCGTCGCTCATTGAGCAGCATCACCATCTTGGATTCAGGCTGGCTCCCCATGGAGCAAGGCTACGGCGCGGCGATGCGAGAAAACGCCGGACGCGAACGCCAAGGAGAGAGCGTTCGCGTCCGGCATGCTGGGGGGGCTTGAGAGATGCGTGCTCAGCAGCCGCCGGCGAAGGCGTTCTGGAAGCACAGGAAGTCGAAGAGGGTCAGGGCGCCGTCGCCGTCGCAGTCGGCGGTGGCGTCGCCGGTGGCAAAGGCGTTCTGGAAGGCGAGGAAGTCGAAGATGTTCAGGACGCCGTCGCCGTCGAAGTCGGCGTAGCACGACGTGGTGTCTTCGAAGGTAAAGGCGCCGGTCACTGAACCGATGCCGGTAGTCGGATCAACCGCCCAGCGGCCCTCGAACGTGATGTGGTTCGAGCGGTTGCCGCGGATCTCACCGGTGCCCAGCACCGTGATCACGACCTGGTCGTCGCGGATGGGCGGGCTGAGCTCGATGACCACGTCCGCCCCGGGAGGCGCCGGAGGCGCGCCGGGATCGGAGACTTGCGAGTCGATGGCGTTGGAGATGTTGACCGCGCCGGCCGCACCAGCGACCGTGCCGGCACCGACGCCACCCACGCTGCCGATGGCGCCGCCCGCGATGATCTCCAGGGCGTAGACCCACCACTTGGGCTTCAGGCTGCCGCCATCGTCGGCGACCTCGCGGTAGTCCAGCGAGATCAGCTCGCCGTCGGCGTTGGTCTCCCACACGCCGCGGATGCTGCTGTTCCACTGCTCATCGAGGATCGTGCCGAAGCCCTGGACGTTGGAGTCATAGCCGCTGGTTGTCCGCGTGAGGTCACCGAAGTAATCGATGTTCATGACGCCACCGCAGACGGCGGCCTGGCCGACCGCGCTCCACGTCTGGGGGTTGAACTGGCCCGTGATGTTGAGCGATCCACCAGCGCAGGTTTCCCATGCCGAGTCCGGATCGGTAGTCTGCATGTGCAGGCCGTGGAGCATGCTCTCGATCATCATCTGAACGTTGGCGTGCTCTCGCACGCGGAGTTCCTGATCTTGAGCGCTGGCGACCGAGCCAGCAAGGAGCGAGAGACCGACGAACGACTGCAAAGCGATAGCACGAGTCCGCATGAGACACCTCCACAAAACTTGACTGAGAGTCTGGTCCGAATCGGCCGGCCGCGGGCTGAGTGCACCGCTGACGTTCCGGCTCGATGTTCAACCACCTTGCAAGCGATTGGCGTGCGGGATACTCACGAGGACGTTCAACAAATCTTTGCAAAACGCCTGGGCTCGTACGTAGAAACTCCTAGCCTTGACGATGCCCAACGCAAAGCATCTCGCGACGCCCATGACCTATCGATGCACCCTGCTGCGCGCCGGACGGCTGTTGCTCGACGCCGGCGGCATGTTCGGCCTCATCCCTCGCGTGGTGTGGGAGACGATGGTCGACCCCGACGAACGGCACCGCGTCGAGCTGCACCACAACTGCCTGTGGCTGGTGGGCACGAAGGACGATCCGGAACTCGGGCGGCCCCGACAGGTCATCATCGAAGCGGGCACGGGCGACAAGCTCGATCCCAAGATGGCCGGCATCTTCGGGCTCGACGGGCGCACGGTCGAGACGGCGCTCACCGAGGCCGGCGGCGACCCGGCGAAGATCGACGACGTCGTCATCAGCCACCTGCACTTCGACCACGCCGGCGGGCTCACGCGCCGGCTGCGACCCGGCGAGACGGCCGACTGGACCGCCGGCCCGAAGCAGGCCAGCGGCGACGCGAGCGAGGTGAAGCTGACGTTCCCCAACGCCACCGTCCACGTCCAGGAAAAGGAGTGGCACACCGCGCTCGCCGGCGACTCGGTGATGACCAGGACCTACTACGCCGACCACCTCGCCCCGATCGAGGACAGGCTCAGTCTGCACGACTCGCCGCGTCCCTTCGAGCCCGGCCGCGTGCCGCACAAGGACGAGCACCCCGCCTTGCCCTGGGAGCGGCGGACCACGACCATCCTGCCGGGCATCAAGGTGTTCCTCACGCCCGGGCACACGTGGGGGCAGCAGGCGACGTGGTTTACCGACGAGCAGGACCGGGCGGTCGTGTTTGTGCCCGACGTCATGCCCACGGCCTGGCACGCGGGCAAGGCCTACAGCCTGGCGTACGACGTCGAGCCCTATACGAGCATGGTCAGCAAGGGCTGGCTGCTGCGAGAGGCGAGCGAGCGCGGGTGGACCCTGATGCTCGACCACGAGCCGGGCGATCCGTGGCGTCGCGTCGAGCCCAACGGCAAGGGCTGGTTCGCCCTGAAACCGGCCGAAGGACGGTGATCGGCCCGCTCAGGGTGCGAGGGTCTACCATCGGGCGATGACCCCCGCGGTGAACGACACCACGGCTTCCAAACCCCTACCGCAGGCCGAGATCGAGGCCTCCGAGGACGGCCGCGCTCCGAGCGAGCGGCCCGCCGACCCCAAGGCCGACCCAAAGCGAGAAGGCCAGCCCGCCGACGCTCCGCGTTCGCACGCCCACGCCAAGCGCAAGCGGAAGCGGACGCTCTGGGAGCGGGCCGAGGCGTTCGTCAGCCGGCTGAGCACGCGGAACCACTTCTGGCACCGGGTGTGCTCGCTCATATGGCTGCCGTATGCCTTCCACAGCGGCATCAAGATGAAGATGGTCGACGCGACGACCTTCCAGGCGGTGCTGCCCTTCCGGCGGTTCAATCGCAACTGGTACAACGCCATGGCGGGTGCTGCGCTGCTCGGCAACGCCGAGATCGCCGGCGGGTCGTACATCTTCAAGGTCTGCGGGGCCGACTACACGGTGGTGTGCAAGAAGCTCGAGTACAAGTTCCTTCGGCCGTGCCTGGGCCCGGCGGTCTACCGCATCGAGCCCGAAGAAGACATCGAGGCCCTTGTCGCCAGCGGCAAGGAATTCAACCTGACGATCACCATGAACGTGGTGCAGCAGATCCGCCGGCCAAGCGACCGCGAGAAGCGCGTCGGGCTGGCAACGGCGACCTTCCACGTGACGCCCAAGGCCCACCAGCGCAGCCGCGGCCGGCTCAAGTAGACGCCCATGGCCGGGCCCCGCGCTCCATCCGCCCCAACTCGAACGTCGCCGCTGGCCGCCCTGGGCTGGGGCTTCTACCTGGCCGTGTCATGGACGTGGGTCATCGGCATGATCCTGCCAGCGCTCATGCTTCGTGACTTCGGCTGGTGGGGTCTGCTCGTATTCCTCGCGCCGAACGCCATCGGCGCGGCGCTCATGGGCACGATGCTGCGGAACGCCGAAGCAGCGCAACGGCTCCGACTGAAGCACGACGCGGCGGTACGCCGGTTCTCGATGGTGACCATCGCGTTCCACCTGTACGTGCTCGGCGCCATCGCCCTCGCGATGGACGGCTTCCCGACGATCGCCGGACAACCGGGCGTGCTCGTCATCGCGGCGGTGTTCGCGCTCGCGCTTCTGGCCGTGCGGCGGTGGCTCGTGGCCGCCACGCTCGTGTGGCTGGCGAGCGTCGGGCTTGCAGTCGCATACCTCGCACTTGGAGAATCGACAACGCTCGATGTCCGAGCATTCGCGCAACCAGGGTCGCTCGACCTGCTGATGCTCGCTCCCGTCGTCGTCTTCGGCTTCGCGTTGTGCCCGTACCTCGACGCGACGTTCTTGCGTGCCAGGGCCGCGACCAGCCCGGCAGCCGGGCGCGCGGCCTTCGCGTTCGGATTCCTCGGGCCGTTCGTGGTCATGATTGCCTTCACCGTGCTCTACGCCCGAGCGATCGTCTCGGGCGACGGCGTGGGATGGACGCTCGTGCTCGCGCACCTTGCCCTGCAGGGCGGCTTCACGCTGGCCGTTCACCTGCGAGAGTCGAAGCTCAGGATGACCGAGCGCGGCCTGACGCTGGGCCTCACGATCGCGGCGCTCGCGGCCGTATGGATGTTGCCGGCCGGCCCCATCGCCTGGGCCGACGGCATGCTCGCGTGGGAGGTCGTGTACCGACTGTTCATGTCTGCGTACGGCCTCTTCTTCCCGGTGTACGTGCTGTACGCCGTCGTTCCGGATGCCCTGAAGATGGGACCGCTGCCGCGCGCGGGACGTGCGATCATCGCGATCGCCATCGCCGCGGTGCTGCCGATGTATTCGCTCGGGTTCATTGCCCGGCAGGAACAGTGGCTGCCGCTGGCGTTCGGCCTGGTGCTCGGCGCCGCGTTCGTGACGTTCGCGATGCGTCGCCGCGCCGCGGAGCCGAGCGATGGCTGAGGCGCGATTCCTGGCCGCGGCGGACCTGCACCTGGGCCGGACCATCGCCAGCCTGCCGGACGCGCTGCGCGACCGAGCCCGAGAACTCGGCCCGTTCGGCGCCCTCGAGCGCATGGTTGACCTCGCACGCCGCGAGCGCGTCGACGCCGTGCTGCTGGCCGGCGACGTGGTGGACGACGACGGCGCGTACTTCGAGGTGTTCGCCGCGCTGCAAGACGCCGTGGCGAAGCTCCGCGGCATCCCGATGATCGCCGTTGCCGGCAACCACGACGCCCGCGTGCTGCCCCGGCTGGCCGACGCCATCGACGGGCTCACGCTGCTCGGCCCGGGCGGCACGTGGCAGGGCCGCACCATCGATACGGCGATCGGGGGCGTCGAGGTTTTGGGCTGGAGCTTCCCGGCCCCCCACTGCAACAACTCGCCCTTCGAGACGCCTCCGCCGCCGAGATATGGCCCGCGCGTCGGCTTACTGCACGGCGACGTCGATGTTCCCAAGAGCGTGTATGCACCATTCCGCCCGGCCGACCTGCGTGAGCACGCTGCCGACGCCTGGTTGCTCGGCCACGTACACGTGCCGTCGCACGAACGCCTCGGAAGCAGTGCCCCCAGCGGCTACCTCGGCAGCGCCTGCGGGCTCGACCCGGGAGAGCCCGGCGCCCGTGGCGCCTGGCTGGTACGACTCGACGGGTCGCGTACGTCGCTTGAGCACCGCCCGCTCGCACCGATCGCATGGGCCAACGTCATGGTCGAATGCGGCGCGCTCGATTCCGCGTCGCTCGACGTGGCTCTCCAGCGCGAGGCCGAGAACGCAGCATCGGAGTTCCCCGGCGCATCGGCCATCGGCGTGCGCATGACGCTCATCGGCGAGAACGAGGCCTGGCGAGATCTCCACGCGAAGGCCCGTTCGGTCGACGTCTCAAGGCCCTGGCACTACGCCGGTAGCTGGGTGTTCATCGATGAAGTAGTCACGCGTGTCACGCCGCCGCTGCCGCTCGAGCAACTCGCCGCGGAGCGCACCGCCGCCGGCCGCATCGCGGGGCTCATCCTCGACCTGCAGCGCGGCGAAGCCGACGCGCTGGTTGGCACCGCGACCGACGAGTTCGCCACGATCGCGAGCAACCGATACCTCCGCCCGCCGGACCTCGGCGAGCGGAGCTTCGTGCTGCCCGATGCACGGGAGACGCTCGTACGCGAAGCGCGTGCGATGCTGGGCGAGTTGCTCGCCCAACGCGGCGAGGAGGACGGCTGATGCGCGTGCAACGCATCGACATCCTCGCCAGCAAGGGCATCAACCCCGGGTTCGACGTCGACGGCTTCGATGCGCACCTGACGATCATCGAAGGCCGAAACGAGTCTGGCAAGAGCACGCTCGCGGGCGCCATCCGTGCCCTCCTCTGGCCCGATCGGCATCCGAGCCTGCGGGCGCGCGGCGCCTTCGAGCTCGATGGCAAGGCGTTTCACTCGTACGTCGAAACGCACGGTGGGGGCTGGCAGGGAGACGCTCCAACCCTGCCCGACGCCAGCGCGGGGCGCGGCATCATCGTCGGCATCGGCGATCTGTGGACCGACGACGCGCACGACCGAGCCATCCAACAGGCGATGACGCGCGAGCTCCACGGCGGGTTCGACCTGCACGTACTGCACGAGGCCGCCGAGCCCAAGACGCCCACGGCCCCGCGGCGAGACGCGGAAGCAGCCGAGCGAGCGCTCAACGCCGCCCGCTCGGAAGCCGCATCGCTCATGGCCCAGGAAGCGCAGATTCCAGGGCTGCAAGCCCGTGCCGGCTCCTGCCGCGAGCGGGCGGCCCAGGGCCCGCTGGTACGAAGCGCGCTCGAGCGGCTCGACGTGCTTGAGGAACTCTCCGAGTTGCACGCCCGGCTCGAACGACTGCCGCCGGGCGCCCGGCGCGTCGCAGGCGACGAGGGCCAGCGGCTTGCCGAGATCGACCGACGCCTCGACGACGAGGGAGAAGCGATCGGTCACGAACGCGACAGAGCCCTCGAAGCCCGGCAGCAGATCGACCGGCTTGGCTTGCCTGAGACCGGCATCGACGCGGGCGCTCTCCAGATCTTGGCCGGACTCGAGAGTGAACTGCTGGGCCTCGAGCGGCAGCGAGGCGATGCCCAACGCCGGGCAGCCGAGATCCAAGCCAAGATGGATGCCGTGCCCTCCACGATGCAGGCGCTCGACGACGCGGCACTCGCCCAGCTCGAGGCCGCGCTCAACGCCGCCCACGAGGCGCGCGAGCGACGGACCCGCGACCTCGCGGCCGCCGAAGCAACCGAGCCGCAGCAGCCGCAACGCGTCTCACGCGCCTTCGCGGTCGTGACGATCGCGTTCGTCGCGCTCGCCGGCGTCGCGGCGGGCTTCGAGCAAGCCTGGATCTCGGCGGCCCTCGCGGCCGCGGCGCTGGTCGGCGGCCTCGCAGTGCTCGTCCGCGGTTTATCCACGACGCCGGATGGCTCGGAAGCACCGATGGCCCGGGCCGAGCGCAGCGAGGCGGCGTACCAGACCGCACTCAGTCGAGTGCGCGCGATCGCTGGGGACGACGAGGCGATCGTCTCAACACTGGCGGTCGCGACGGCGGCCGATCGTGCAAAGCGACTCGATGCCCTGCGCGCCGATCTCCTCGGCGCGCGGGCGGGCGTGGAGTCTCTCGGGTCGCAATGCGAAGCGCTGTTGGATCGAGCTTCTCGTGTGCTGGCGGAGTACGCCGTTCCGGCGTGTACGAGCCTTGATGAATTGAACCGCGTTCGTGCGCATCTGGAGGCGCAGCAACGCGAGTACGAACGCCTGACAGGAGTCGTGTCGGAGGCCGATCGGTTGCAAGCCCAGGGCGAGCATCGTCGTGCCCTGGCGCAGCGACAACGAGACGAGTTGCTCGCGCGGATCGGGCTTCCCCAAGACCGCCTGGAAGAACTGGCCGAGTGGCTCCGATTGCGCGACGAGGCCAACACGCTGGCCGATGAGATCCGGCGGCGCGAAGCCGTGCTGGACCGCCTGGACGCATCTCTTGCGGACGCCGGAGATCTTCGCGAGCTCGCAGGCGCGGCGCTCGACGAGCGTCGCCGCGCCTGCGAGGCGGCAGCCTCCGAGGCAGACTCGCTGCAGCACAAGGTCGGCGAGATCGAGGGACAGGTCCGAGCCGCGCGCGGCAAGGCGGACATCGCGAATGCACTTGCCGAGCTCGAACACGCCGCACGGCGCGTAGCCGAGGCGCGCGACGAGGCCTGCGCCAAGGCGGCCCGCAGGCTGATCCTCGACCACGCCGTCGCGAGCGTGCAGGGCGACGACGTGCCCGCCATCGTCCAGCTCGCCGATCGGTGGCTCGCCCAGTTCACGGCCAACGCCTACGGCCTACGCATCGAGCGCGGCGAGGCGGTGGTGTACGACCTGCGGAGTGGCATGGAGAAGAGCTACGACGCCCTCTCCACCGGTACGCGGGCCCAGGCACTGCTGGCGATGCGCATGGCGGGCGCGATGGACGCCGAGCGCCGGATCGGCGCATCGCCGCTGCCGCTCGTGCTCGATGAGCCGCTGGCGACGACCGATGACGCGCGATTCGAGGCCGTGTGCCGATCGATCTTCGAGCTCGCTCGCGAGGGTCGGCAGTTGGTCTACCTCACGTGCGACCCCGGGCACGCGGCGAGGCTCGAGCGGCTCTCGAGCACACACCAGCTCTCGTGCACGCGTCTCAACCTCGACGAGGAGCGCGGTCGGCAGGCCGCAGCCCGCGTGCCCGCTGCGGCGCTGCTCGAGCCCAAGCCCGGTCCCTCGCCCGACGAGATGCCCCGCGAGGCGTACCTGGAGGCCATCGGCGTGCGCCCGATCGATCCCTGGCATGGGCCGGATGGCATCGATCTCTACCACGTGCTGCGCGACGACCTCGCCACGCTGCACGCGTTGCGCGAGCGCGAGATCTCGACCATCGGCCAGGTCCTCGCACGCCCCGAGCTCATCGATCGCCCAGAACTCGTCGAGGCGTGCCGCTGCGTCGACCGGCTCGTTCGCGGTTGGCGGCGCGGGCGGGCTCGGCCAGTGACTGCTGGCGACATCCTCGATTCTGGCGCGGTCTCCGCGGCGTACCTGGATCGCGTGCTCGAAGTGGCCCGTGAAGTCGGACACTCCGCCGACGCCCTTCTGAACGCCATCGACTGCGGCCAGGTCAAGGGTTTCCGCAGCAACAAGGCTGACCAACTCCGGGCCCACTTTTCGGAACAAGGCTTGCTTCCCGATGCTTCCATCATGTCGAGGGCTGAACTGCTTGCCGAGGCACTCGGGGACGATGTTATAGGTACTTCGCACCACGGTGGATCCCCGCTTGCTGGCATTGCGAAGCACGTGCTGGACGTACTCGATGCATCGGATGGAACCGGCGGTGAAGCGCTGGCCGAACAGCGAGCGTAACCCTCATGACGCGCGAGCCCGACGCGCCGCGGCGATGGCCAATGCGTGGGCTCGTGGTACTTTGATCAAGCGGGCACGCCCGCGACAGGCTCCTCTGAGCAAAACCCGAACGCAGATCCCTCTGCCCAGGGTGCTTGCATGGACGAGGGCCATCCAGGGAGGTTTCGATATGCATTCGAAGATGGGACTCTTGCTGGCATGCGGCCTGGCGGTCGGGCTGACGGCGACGCTGACGCTCGCCGATCAGGCGCTCGAAGGCCCGGCGGTGACGCTGCAGGCACAGAGCGGCGACCACCCCACGCTCGCCTTCGACGGCCGGCCATTCCACGACGCGGCGGGCGCCGTCGTTGGCCTCGAGCAGGCAAGGGTTCCCGGTAGCGATGCCGTGCTGATCGCCTGGAAGGAACTCACGCCCCAGGGCGAGGTCGGCTACAGCGCCATCTCGCTTCGCGGCGATCGCATCGATCGCGTGTCGCAGACGGACAACACCATCCGCCTGCGTTACGCCGAGTTCGACCCCGACGTGTTCACGCCCGCCGTGCCGGGCGACCTGTCCGCGACCGCGGGCAACGACGCGTACGTCGTCCAGTTCATCGGCCAGCCCGTGTGGGCAGCCGATCAGGCCCTCGAGGCCGCCGGTGCCACGATCCTTCGGCCGCTGCACGACCACGCCCGCATCGTGCGCATGGACGCCGACGCGAAGGCCGCCGTCGAAGCGATGGGCATCGTCCGCTGGGTCGGTGCGTACCACCCGGCCTACAAGCTCGAAGAAGAGATCCTCCAGCCGCTGATGCTCGGCGGCTCGTTCGCCGACTTCGGCGCGCGCTACTCGATCGAGCTCCTGACCGACGGCGAGGCAGCCATGGACCGCATGGTCCAGCGCATCGCGGAGATGGGCGCGACGGTGGAACTGACGGTGCCGCAGGTCGGCCGACTCGAGGCGACGCTGACGCCCGCCCAGATCCGCATGGTCGTCGCAGACAGCGACGTGCTGTTCATGGATCGTTGGCAGGCCCCCGAGACCGACATGAGCATCGCACGCTCGATCGGCGGGGCCAACTACATCGAGGGCATTACGGGCTATTCGGGCGAAGGCGTGCGGGCCGAGGTCATGGACAGCGGCATCCGCCAAGATCACCAGGAGTTCGCCGCCAGGCCGCCGCTGATGCACACGAGCTCGAGCATCGACAGCCACGGCACCAGCACGTACAGCATCAACTTCGCGCAGGGCGCTTCGGGCTCGGCCCGCGGCATGGTGCCCGACGCGCAGGGCATCTTCGCCAGCTACAACTTCACGGGCAACCGCTACTCGCACACGGCCCAGCTCATCAACCCCTCGCTGCCGTACCGCGCCGTGTACCAGTCCAACAGCTGGGGCAGCGGCCTGACCACGACCTACACCACCAGCAGCAGCGAGATGGACCGCATCATCTTCGATCAGGACATCCTGATCACCCAGAGCCAGTCGAACCAGGGCAGCCAGCAGTCTCGCCCGCAGGCCTGGGCCAAGAACATCGTGTCGGTCGGCGGCGTCTTCCACCGCAACACGCTGTCGAAGGCCGACGACTGCTGGTGCGGCGGCGCGAGCCGGGGCCCGGCCTCCGATGGCCGCATCAAGCCCGACCTCACCCACTTCTACGACTTCACGCGCGCTGCGACGAGCTCGAGCCGCACGGCGTACACCGAGTTCAGCGGCACCAGCGGCGCCACGCCCATCGTGGCCGGTCACTTCGGCGTGCTCTTCCAGATGTGGAGCGAGGGCGTCTTCGGCAACCCGACCGCGGGCGGCGACGTGTTCGAAGAGAAGCCGCGCTTCACGACCGCCAAGGCCCTGATGATCGCCTCGGCCGAGCCGTACAACTTCACCGGCACCAGCATCGGCAACGACAAGGCTCGCGCCAAGCAGGGCTGGGGCATGCCCGACCTGCGTTCGCTCTACGACGGCCGCGACCAGATCTTCGTCGTCGACGAGACCGACGTCATCGAGGAACTCGACATCGCGGTCTATCCGCTCAAGGTGCCCGCCGGCACGCCCGACCTGCGCGCGACGCTGACGTGGGCCGACCGCCAGGGCACGACCTCGAGTACGGTGCACCGCATCAACAACCTCGACCTCAAGGTCACCTCGCCTACGGGCCAGGTCTACTGGGGCAACAACGGCCTCAACGGCGGCATCTGGAGCACGCCAGGCGGCTCGGCCAACAACGTCGATACCGTCGAGAACGTGTTCGTGCAGAACCCCGAGGCCGGCACGTGGACCGTCGAGGTCATCGCCGCCGACCTGAACACCGACGGCCACCGCGAGACCACCGGTCGCGACGCCGACTTCGCGCTGGTCGTCATGGGGACCGACGGCCTGGCCGCCGCGTTTGAGCTTCCGTTCGAGGACGACTTCCCGAGCCTCACGCTCGATACCGAGAAGTGGATCGAGGTCTCGGGCAGCGTGGCGCCCACGACCCTGGGCGTCAATCCGCCCAGCGAGCCCTACAGCGTGTTGCTCTTCAACGATTCGACGCTCGCATCGGCCCGCATCAACGCACCCGCGACGCTGCTGCCCGACATGCCCGTCGAGGTTGCCTTCCACAGCCAGCACCGCGGCGTCGAGAGCGGCAAGGTGCTTGACGTGGACTACTTCAGCAGCTTCCTGGGCGAGTGGCGCGACCTGACCGAGATCGTCTCGAATGGCGTCGACCAGTCCACCTTCGTCGCCAGCGCGACCGAGATTCCGCTCGACGCCTACGGCGACGGCTTCCGCGTCCGCTTTGCCACGCCGGGCAGCGATGCCTCGGACCAGTGGTACATCGACGACGTCCGCGTGCGGATCATCAGCGACGATCCGACCTGCCGGGCCGACCTCGACGGCGACGGCGAGCTGACCATCTTCGACTTCCTCGAATTCCAGAACCTCTTCGCGATGGGCGACCCCGCCGCCGACTTCGACGGTGACGGCGAGCTCAACATCTTCGACTTCCTCGCGTTCCAGAACGAGTTTGCCGCCGGCTGCTAATCCCGCCGCGACGAACGACGACAACTCGAATGCACACGGAGCCCGGGTTCGCACCCGGGCTTCGTTCAATTATCAATCAGAGCGGCCGGCCAGGCGTTGGCGGAGCGCCGAGACGGCTTCGTCGATCGCCGCGCAATCCTCGGCCTGCTCGATCGTCGCGTCGGCCTTGGCCTTAACAAGATCGAGTTGCTCGGCGATCACGCCATGCCGTTCGGGGTCGCTCGTACGCTCCGCGATGGTCGTCAGGCCCGCAACGAGGGCTTCGAGCGTCGCAACGTTGCCGCCGGCATTCTGACGGATCTGGTCGAACGCATCGCCGAGTAGATCCCCGAAGCCCAAACGTGCGGCGATGAATCGCACTTGGCCGTCCTCGACGCGGTAGTCCTCGGGCATGCGTCGCTCGGCGATCCTGGCTATCACGGCCGTCAAGTTCTGGACGCAACTCACGGCGGTCGTCGTGTCGTTGATGCCGGGGCTGAGTGCCTTCAACGCCACGTCGACGATCTGCCGGATGCCATAGCTGGCGTCCTGTACCAGCGTCCGCTCTCCACCGATCTTGAAGTAGCCGAGGATCTGCTTGCGGACGTCCTCGTCGGGCTCGCCGGTATCACCCAGCGAAACGAGAGGCGAGCCTTCGATGTTGAACCGACCAACCGGGCACTCCATGCGAATGACGCACCCGTGCTCGGACGCATAGTCCACGAGCCCGTTGCCATCGACCGACTGCAGGTAGCCGGTGCGATTCGCCGGGATCGCATGCCACGTGGTGTCCTCTCTCGGAAGGGGCGGCGGATCATCCTCGGCGGGTTCCCCCACGTGTTCTGGAAAGAGGCGATCGACCGAGGCGAGCGTCTCGGCCGTCGCGGCAAGGATGATCTGCTCTGCTTGGATCGACTTGGCGATGTGGTGGATGAAGAAGATCAGGCACGCGATACCCACGAGCGCGAGCACGACCGCAAACAGCACGGCGCCGACGGGCACGAAGCTGTATGCTTCGCCTTCGCTGATCGTCCGCAGGATCCACAGGCAATACACGAAGATGCCAACGAAGGCCCCGAGCACCGATTGGTTTGCTCGATCGCGCATGAAGTTCCGCAGGATGCGGCTGGTGTACTGGCTCGACGCCAGCGTGAGCGCGACGATCGTGATGCTGAAGGCCACGCCCGCGATCGAAATCATCGAGCCCGCGGTGGTCGCCAGCACGCTCCGTGCCCCCGCCGGCCCGACGGCGAAGATCCGGGGCCACGACTCTTCGAGCTCGTCGATCGACAGCAGGTGATCGAGCTCGATCATGCCCTGGGCCAGCAGGATCGACCCGAGCACGAACAATGAGGGCACGAACCAAAGGCTCGTCCGCAACACGTCCCAGAACAGTCGAAGATGTCTCATCGGCTCAACGATACACCTTCGGGTCCGCCGCGAATCGACGAGGTCCAGCGCGCTCCAGGCCGATGACTGACGTGCCCGGTCGCTTCAGGCGCAGTGTCCTCGATGCCGCCGCGTGCCGGACGCTCCACGGCCTCCTCGACGCAGAGAGCCAGGTGGTGGAAGTCCGCTCAACCGCTTGACTCGATTCGGCCGATGGGGATCATTGTGCACATGAGCGATCGCCACGCCATCTGCTGCAAAGCCAAAGCCCAGGGAACCAAACCCTCCGGCGATGGTCGCGTGCGCGTCCGCTAGATCCACCTTGTGAGCAATTTGCAAGGCCCGCCGGAACCCTTCCGGCGGGCCTTTTTCGTCGTGTCTTCCTGGTTTTTCGAAGGAGCATCAGCATGTCCCAAGTCGCCCCCCAAGCCGCCATCCCCAGCGCCACCCCCACCACCGACCCCGCCACCGAGGTCCTGACCGCCACCTGCCCCGAGTGCGGCTCGACCATCACCTTCGCCCGCGCACCTCGCCGCCACGAGCTCGTGCGATGCCCCGACTGCGGGGCCGAGCTCGAGGTCACCGGCGTGTCGCCCATCACGCTCGCACTGGCCCCCGAGGTCGAGGAAGACTGGGGCGAATGAGCGAAACCCGACACCACGGTCACGTTCCGGAGCCACGCCATGAGACTGACACTCCTGCACACCCGCATCCGCGTCGAGGAGCGTCTGCTGCTCGACGAGCTCGAGCGTCGCGGCATAAACGCCGAGCTCGTGCACGCCGATGAGGCCGTCATCGACCTCACACATCGGCACGAGCCGGCGAACGAGCCCCACGTGTTGCTCGACCGGTGCCTGAGCCACAGCAAGGCCCTGGCCATCGTGCGTGCGTACGAGAGCCGCGGGGCGATCTGCATGAACCCCTCGGCCGTCACGCACGCCTGCGGCGACAAGCTGCTGACGACCCTGGCGCTCACCGACGCGGGCGTGCCGTCGCCGCGCACCATCGCGGCATTCGGCGCCAATGGCGCCGTCCAGGCTGCGGAGCAGCTCGGCTACCCGGTGGTCATCAAGCCCTGCGTCGGCTCGTGGGGACGCATGGTGGGCCGCCTGAACGACCGCGACGCGCTCGAGGCCGTGCTCGAGCACAAGCTCACGCTCGGCGGGCCGCAACACGGCGTGGTGTACCTGCAGGAGCTCGTCCGCAAGCCCGACCGCGACATCCGCGCCTTCGTCGTGGGCGGGCAGGCCATCGCCGCCATCATGCGCCACGGCGACCACTGGATCACCAACACCGCGCGGGGCGGGCGGGCGGAGGGACTGCCCGTCTCGCCGGCGTTGGACGACTTGTGCCGGCGCGCCGCGGTCGCCGTGGGCGGCACCGACGCGAGCCTGCTCGCGATCGACCTGATGGAGTGTCCCGACCGCGGCCTGCTCGTGTGCGAGGTCAATTCGACGATGGAGTTCCGAAACTCGATCGAGACGACGGGCGTCGACATCCCGGCTCGCATCGTCGACCACGTCGTAGGCGTTGCCGAGGCCGAGAACGCCCGGGCGGTGGTGGCATGAGCATCCGGGTGGGCATCGTCGGCGGCGCGGGATTCACGGGAGGAGAGCTCCTGCGCCTGCTGATCGCGCACCCGCACGCCACCATCGCCTGGGCCACCTCGCGCGGGCGGGCGGGCTGGCCCGTCTCGGCCGTACACCCCAACCTCCGCGGCGTGCTCGACCTGTCGTTCATCGATCCCGAAGAGATCGATCGCGTCGACGTGGTCTTCCTCTGCCTACCGCACGGCGAGACGGCAAGCAGCATTGAGCGATACGCGGCGCTCGCCCACCGCGTGATCGACCTCAGCAGCGACTTCCGACTCCGCGACCCCGACCTCTACCAGCGCACCTACGGTCAACCGCACGCGGCTCCAGAGTGGCTCGACCGCTTCGTATACGGGCTGCCCGAGGTCCACCGCGAGCAGCTCGCCGACGCACGGTTCATCAGCGGCGTGGGCTGCAACGCCACGGCCATGAACCTCGCGCTGCTGCCGCTCGCCCGCTCGGGCGTCATCGACCGCGTCATCGCCGACGTCAAGGTGGGCTCGAGCGAGTCGGGCGCCGAGCCCAGCGCCGCGAGCAACCACGCCGAACGCAGCAATGCCCTGCGCACGTTCGCCCCGGTCTCCCACCGCCACGGGGCCGAGGTCGAGCAGGCCTGCGGCAGCTTCCCGCTGCACGTGACCGCGACTACCACCGACCTCGTGCGCGGCGTGCTGGCGACGTGCCACGTGCTGACCAACCGCGAGCTCTCGGACCGGGAAGCCTGGCAAATCTATCGAGACGCGTACGCCGACGAGCCGTTCGTCCGCATCGTGCGCGAGCGTCGCGGCCTGTACCGCTTGCCCGAGCCCAAGATCCTGGCAGGCACGAACTACGCCGACGTGGGCTTCGTGATCGAGCCGGGCGCCAACCGAATCGTCGCACTGGGCGCCATCGACAACCTCGGCAAGGGCGCCGCCGGCAGCGCCGTCCAGTCAATGAACATCGCCTGCGGCTTCGACGAGGCCGCCGGGCTCGCATTCCCCGGCTTGCACCCGGCGTAGGAGCACAGCATGATCGTGATCAAGATCGGCGGAGCCGAGGGCATCGGGCCCGGGCACGCGTGCGACGACATCACCGAGCTGGTCGCAGGCGGCGAGCAGGTCGTCGTCGTCCACGGCGGCTCCAACGAGACCAACACGCTCAGCCAGCGATTGGGCATCGAGCCGCGGTTCATCACCAGCCCCAGCGGACACTCGAGCCGCTACACCGATGCCGCCGCCATCGACGTCTTCCAGATGGCGTGCCGGCGGCTGAACGCGCGCATCGTGCGGCTGCTGCGTGAGCGCGGCGTCGACGCCGTGGGCCTGAGCGGCATCGACGGCGGGCTGTGGACCGGCACGCGCAAGGCCGCCATCCGAGCGGTCGAGAATGGCGTGACGACCATCATCCGCGACGACCACAGCGGCCGCATCGACCGCGTCGACGCTGCCATGCTGCGCTCGCTGCTTCAAATCGGCAAGGTGCCCGTGCTCTGTCCGCCGGCCATCAGCCACAACCACGAGCCCATCAACGTCGACGCCGACCGCGCCGCCGCCAAGACCGCGGGCGCCTTCGCGGCCGACACGCTCGTCATTCTCTCCAACGTGCCGGGCCTGCTGCGCGCCTTCCCGGACGAGTCGACGCTCGTGCCCAGCCTCGCCCGCAGCGAGCTCGACGCCGCTATCGAACTGGCCCAGGGCCGCATGAAGCGCAAGGTGCTGGCCGCCGGCGAAGCAATCGACGCGGGCGTCGCACGCGTCGTGCTGGCCGATGCCCGCCGCGAGCACCCCATTCGCCGCGCCCTCGAAGGACAAGGAACCGTGCTGGCATGAACGCCTCCGACCACGACGCCATCGCCCTGCTCCGCGACCTCGTCGGCACGCCCAGCGTCTCGGGCAACGAGCACGAGGCCGTGCTGCTGCTCGCGCAGCGCATGAACGCCCTGGGCCTGCGCGCCCGCATCGACGAGGCCGGCAACGCCGTGGGCGTCATCGGCAGCGACGCGCCCGACGCGACCGAGATCCTGCTGCTGGGGCACATCGACACCGTGCCGGGCCACGTCCCCGTCCGCATCGAGGACGGCGTGCTCTGGGGCCGCGGTTCGGTCGACGCCAAGGGCCCGCTGTGCGCCTTCGCCGCCGCCGCGGCGACGGCCGACCTGCCCGACGACACACGCGTCGTCGTCATCGGCGCCCTCGGCGAAGAAACACCCTCGTCGCCCGGCGCATCGTTCGTGCGCGATCGCTACCGCCCCGCCGCCTGCCTTATCGGCGAGCCCAGCGGCTGGAACCGCTTCGCCATCGGCTACAAGGGCCGGCTGCTCGCGCACGCGTCGTTCGTGCAAGACTCGGGCCACAGCGCCGGGCCGATCGGCTCGGTCGCCGAAGCGGGCATCTCGTGGCACCGCCGCATCGCCGCGCACGTCAACGAATGGAACCTCGGCCACGAGGGCAACTTCGACACCATCCAAGCCAACCTGCAACGCTTCAACACGAGCAGCGACGGCCTTCGCGATACCGCGCTCCTGACGCTTGGCTTTCGCCTGCCGACCTGGATCGAAGCGGCGGAGCTCGAGCAGTGCATCCGCGGCATCTCGCCCGACGCCGACCTGCGATTCGAGGGACACGCCGCCGCGTACCGCGGGCCACGCACGAGCCCGATCGCGAGCGCGCTCTCGGGCGCCATCGGCTCGCTCGGCGGTCGCCCGACCGCCACCGTCAAGACCGGCACCAGCGACATGAACACCGTCGCCGACGCGTTCGGATGCCCGATCGTCGCCTACGGGCCCGGCGACAGCACGCTCGACCACACGCCGCACGAGCGGCTCGACCTGGGCGAGTACCTCCGCGCCATCGAGGTGCTCCGCCAGGCCATTCCAGACTTGGCCGAAACCCTCAGCCCCGCACGCTGCGCGACATGACCTTCTTCATGTCGGCGACCGCAACCCGGAAGCCGCTGTAGATCGCCCTGCTCACGATTGCGTGGCCGATGTGCAGCTCTTCGACGCCCGGTAGCGCCGCGATCGGGCCGACGTTGTGGTAGTTCAAAGCATGCCCGGCGTTGAACCGCATGCCTTTGGCAGCAATCTGCGCCCCGGCGTGCGCCACGGCCTCGAGCGACGCCGACAGCTCCGTCCGCCGGAAGTCGCCCCCGCACCGAGCCCAGGCGTGCGCATATGGCCCGGTGTGCACCTCGCACACGTCAAAGCCCGCGGCGTGGGCCGCCTCCACCTGCGTCAGCACCGGATCGATGAACGCGCTGACGATCAGCCCCGCGTCCTTGAGCCTCCGGACCACGCCGGTCAGCGCGTCGAGTTGGCCCGCGACGTCGAGCCCGCCCTCGGTCGTGACCTCCTGGCGGCCCTCGGGCACCAGCATCGCCGTGTGCGGCGTGAGATCGCAGGCGAAGTCGACCATCGCGTCCGTCGCGGCCATCTCCAGGTTCAGGCGCACGTTGACGGTGTCGCGCAGGCGCCGCAGGTCGTGGTCCTGCACGTGGCGGCGGTCCTCGCGCAGGTGGGCCGTGATGCCGTCGGCCCCGCCCAGCTCGGCCTCGTGGGCCGCGCGCACCGGGTCGGGTTCCACGCCCCGCCGCGCCTGGCGGACGGTGGCCACGTGATCGACGTTGACGCTCAGCTGCACCATGGCCAAGCCTATGCCGCGCGTGCTAGCGGTCGGCCTCGAAGCTCAGGCTGAGCATCGCGAGCGCCAGCACGTGCCGGCGGTCGACCGCCGATTCGCTCTCCATGCCGCGATCAAACGCGTCGGCAATCTCCAGCCGCATCGCGCTGCCGTCGTCGAGCCGATGCCCGACGGCTACCTGTCGCCCGCCGAGCTTGAACTCCATCCGCTTCCAGGGGCCATTGAGCGCCAAGGCCAACCCCACCGGCCCAGAGACGAGGCCGGCAGCGATCGAAGCCGCGTTCAAGTAGTCGCGCACGATCGTGACCGACATCTCGGGAAGGTCGCCCTCGGGCGCGCGCTCCTCGCTGCCCACCGATATGCCCCAGGCATGAAGCCGCGCCGCCAGTCCCAGTCTTTCCTCGAGCGCCTCGGGGTCCTCTTCCTCGGCCGGCGGCGGCTCGACGGGGTCGAACCCGCGCACCCGCCACTTGCCCATCCGCCGAGAGACGTCGCCGAAAAGCCATCCGCGCTCATCCCGCAGCGAGTACCACGATTGCTCGCCGCTCCGCTCGGCCAAGGTCATGAGCGGCGCCCGCTCGAGCCCGCCCGGAAGGTCGTCGTGGAAGCGATACTCCCGCGTCGGCTGGGCCAAGAGCACGACGATCAGTCCCACGAGGCCGACGGCAACCGCCATGGCGAACCCAAGCAGCGGCGGTAAACCGATGCCGATGGGGATGAGCGCCGCGAGCAGCACCGTGGCCAGCACGCCGGCCAAGACCACGAAGAACCGCACGCGATTCACGCGCGGCCGCACCGCCAGCAACAAACGCACCGCCGAATCGCGGATGCCGATGCGGATGCGTTCGCCGTAGCGGTCCTGCGCTCGTACCAGGATGAATTCGTTGCCATCGACCAGCAGGTCGAGCCCGTCGACCGGCGGCACGAGTTCGGCTGGGCCAAGGGTCGCCATCGTGCTCGATTCAGGCCGGGCTCGCCGATCGGTTCGTGCCGATGAGCGCTTCGTTGCTCTCGAATCGCTTGAGCGCGCTCAGCAACTGCTCGATCTGCTGCGGCGGCGGCATCGAGAGCAACCTGCGGCGCAAGGCATTCACCGTCTCGAGCTCCTGCTTGGGCATCAGGAGGTCTTCCTTGCGCGTGCCGCTCGCCGCCAGGTTCATGGCGGGGAAGAGCCGGCGCTCGGCCACCTTGCGGTCGAGGATGAGCTCCATGTTGCCGCTGCCCTTGAATTCTTCGAAGATGACCTGATCGCCCTGGCCACCGGTGTCGACCAGTGCCGTGGCGATGATCGTGAGCGAGCCGGCCTCCTCGGTCTGCCGGGCGGCGCCGAAGATCTGGCGGGGCACCTCCAGCGCCTTGCTGTCGATGCCACCGCTCAGCGTGCGGCCGCTGCTCGAGTACTCGCGCGACCGGTTGAATGCGCGGCCAAGCCTCGTCAGCGAGTCGAGGATGATCACGACGTCCTTGCCGAGCTCGACCAGCCGCTTGCACCGCTCCATGGTCACGGTCGCGACCTGGATGTGCCGCTCGGCGTCGTGGTCGGCGCTCGACGCCACCACCGTCACCCGAGAGCTATCCCACGGCCGGTCCGGATCGTCCGGCCCGTGCCCGGTCAGCGATCGGCGGAAGTCGGTCACCTCTTCGGGCCGCTCGTCGACGAGCAGCACGAACAGCTCCGTGTTCTCGTGGTTGTGAAGGATCGCCGTGGCGATGTCCTTCAGCAGGGTCGTCTTGCCGGCCTTGGGCGGGCTGACCACCATGGCCCGCTGCCCGAAGCCGATGGGGCAGAACATGTCCACGAGCCGGCACGAGGCAGGGCAGCCGCGGTACTCAAGCGTCATCCGCGGACACGGATCGACGGTCGTCAATTCCTCGAAGGGCGTCGGCTGCGGCGCATCGTCGGGGTGGCCGCCCTCGATCTTCAGCACGCGGTCGGCCACGGGCGCCTTGGTGCCCCCGCCCCGCTGCGGGCGTCGATTCCGCCGATTGCGGTTGCGGCCGCCTCCCTGGCCGTTCTGGCCGACGGTGGCTTGCTTCTCGCCCAGGCGCACCTCGAGGCGCATGCCGGGCTTCAGCCCGAAGCGATCGACGAGCGAGCGCGGCAAGATCGGGTCGTCATCGCGGAATTGCACGGTATCGCCCACCAGGGGCCGAAGCCGGACATCCCCGCGCCGTGGTTGGTCCACCAGGCCGGAAAAGGTCGTCATGTTGTCCATCGTCCGCGAGATCCTCGCGTCAGAGAGCCAGACGAGGCCCCACTCGCGAAGATCGGCTTTCCCGTGGTATCGGTCCGCGAGGGGGCAACGCTTTGGGCCGCCCTGCGTGACTGACGTATCAGAGGCGTCTGTCGCCCCGATGTCAAACAAACCCGTCGGAGCAATCGGGCATTCCCAGCCCGACGCACGCCTCGCCCTTCTTAACGCATGGCCAGCCCCGCCGGATTCGACTATGCTCGGCGTTTGCAGGGTGCGGGGTTATCGGTAGCCCACCAGCGACACCCGCTCGGCGTCCATCTCTCACTCTCACGGAGCACGTCCCCGTCATGGAGGTCCTTCGCGGCATCGCGGTTTCGCCCGGCCTCGTCATCGGCCGCATCTTCCTGTTGGAAGACGAAGATCGCCGCGTCGTCCGCCGCTTCACGCCCTCGGCTGGCTCCGACGAAGAGGCCGCCCGCGCCAGGAGCGCGCTCGAAGCCTCCGTGGCCGACCTCCAGACCGTCAAGCACCGGGCCGAGAAGGAGATGGGCGAGGAAGCCGCGAAGATCTTCCTCTTCCACATCGGCGTGCTCCAGGATGCCTCGCTCCGAAACCCCATCTTCGAGCGCATCGAGAACGAGCAGATGGCCGCCGAGCACGCCGTCGAGGTCACCTTCGGCGAGTGGGCCACCCGCTTCTCGAAGATGGGCGACTCGGCCTTCACCTCCAAGGTCGACGACCTCGAGGACCTGCGTAACCGGGTGCTGGGCCACCTCATGGGCGAGCACAACCGCACGCTCGACGAGTTGGCCCACCCCGCCATCGTCGTCGCCGATGACCTGACGCCCTCCCAGGCGGCGGGCTTCAATCGCGAGTACGTGCAGGCCTTCGTCACCGATCGCGGCGGCCGCACGAGCCATACCGCCATCGTCGCGCGCGCCCTGAACATTCCGGCCGTCGTCGGCCTGCGCGACATCGCGAGCATCGCCGAGGAAGACACCACCATCATCGTCGACGGGCTCGAGGGCGTGGTCATCCTCGACCCCACCAACGAGCAGCTCGACCGCTACAAGGAACGCCAGGCACGCCTCGTTCGCCGCGAAACGGTGTGGAAGGAGCAGGCCTGCGAGCCCAGCGTCACCACTGACGGCCAGCACGTGCGCCTGCTGGGCAACATCGAGTTCCCCGACGAGATCTCCCACGTGCTCGAGGTCGGCGGCGAGGGCATCGGCCTCTACCGCACCGAGTTCCTCTACCTCACCAGCGACACCGAGCCTTCCGAGGAAGAGCACTACCAGGCCTACGTCCGCTGCATCCGCCAGCTCGAAGGGCGCGAGCTGGTCATCCGCACCGTCGACCTGGGCGCCGACAAGTACACCCAGCACACCTTCGAACTGCCCGAGCGAAACCCCTTCCTGGGCAATCGCTCGATCCGCTATTGCCTAAGCAACCTGCCGATGTTCAAGCGGCAGCTCCGCGCGCTCCTCCGCGCCAGCGCCGAGGGGCCGCTCAAGATCATGTTCCCGCTCGTGACCACCGTCCACGAGCTGCGCCAGGCCAAGTCCATCGTCCGCGACGTCATGGAGGACCTGGCCGAGGAGGGCGTGCCCTTCGACGCCGACGTGGCCATGGGCATGATGGTCGAGGTTCCCGCCGCCGCCGTCATCGCGTCGAGCTTCGCCCGAGACGCGGACTTCTTCAGCGTGGGCACGAACGACCTCGTCCAATACACCCTGGCCGTCGACCGTACCAACGAGCGGGTGGCCGACCTCTTCACCGCGATGCACCCGGCCGTCCTCCGGCTCGTCCGAGACGTCATGCGGGGGTCCAAGAGCCGCCAGATACCCGTGTCCTGCTGCGGCGAATCGGCCGCCGAGCTCGACTTTGCCGTCTTGCTGATCGGGCTGGGCGTGCGTACCCTCTCGGTGGGTTCGTACTCGATTCCGCAGGTCAAGCGGCTGGTGCGAAGCGTCTCCGCCGAGGAGTGCGCCCGCATCGCCCGGCGAGCCCTCTCGCTCGAATCGCCGTCGGACGTCACCGCGTACGTCCGAGAGCGTGTCCGCAAGGCCATGCCCGGCGTCTTCGATTCCGGCGAGGATTAGTCTCGATCCATCGGCGATATCGGCCGATAAGACTCAGACCGGGCCGCACTTTCGGCATCCGGCCAAACCCCACCCCCACGAGGGCCGTAGATGTTCGTGGGACCCGCTGGGGTGCTCGAAGACTCGCGCAACCACGGCCCTTGCACCCGCCCCGAGCCATCGGCCCGCGGCGGCGACTTGAGACGACAACTTCGACGCCCGCCAGAGGCCGCGGATTGGCCAGGCCCGGCCGGCGTCCACCAGGCACGATCGATTCCGATCACTGCCGTTCACACCTTGCGGAGCACGCCGAAGTGACCCCCCGAATCGCCCTCGCAGGCCCGACCGCCGCCCACGGGTGTGGCGTCGCCGGCCGCGCGGCGGTGGCGGGCGGACCGGCACTCCCTGCACGAGAGCGTCCACATCATGGCACGAAAGTCCAGCACCTCCGACAACGGCTCGACCACCAAGGCTGAATCGACCGACACCAAAAAGACCTCCAAGAAGACAACCAGGAAGAAGACGTCTCGCTCGTCATCGGGCCGCGGCCGCGGCCGATTCCAGAGCGACGCCATCGAGTCCAGCGGCGGCGCTCCCGGCGCGTCGCGCATGGTCGTCAACTACATCCCGGGCGACGAGTGCCGCATCGCCTTCGTCGAGGACGGCAAGCTCGAGGAATACCACGCCGAGCCCACCGCTTCGACGAGCCGCGTCAACAACATCTACCTGGGCGTCGTTCGCAACGTCAACACCGCCGTCCAGGCCGCCTTCGTCGACTTCGGGCTCGACGAGCACGGCTTCCTGCACACCACCGACGTCCACCCCCGCTACTTCCCCAAGAACGACAACGCCGCCGAGCGCGTGGGCATCAAGACCCCCCGCCGCGACCGGCCGCCCATCCAGAAGTGCTTCAAGCCCGGCGACCGCATCATGGCCCAGGTCTTGAAGGAGGGCGTGGGCACCAAGGGCCCGACGCTCACCAGCTACATCTCCATCCCGGGCCGCTACCTGGTCATGATGCCTGGCATGGACAACGTGGGCGTCTCCCGCAAGGTCGAGGACGAGGACACCCGCCGCGCCATGCGCAAGGTGCTCGACCAGCTCGACCTGCCCGAGGGCTTCGGATTCATCCTGCGCACCGCCGGCATGGAACGCACCAAGACCGAGCTCAAGCGCGACCTGGCCTACCTCAAGCGCCTCTGGAGCGACATGGACAAGCGCCAGAAGAGCAAGAAGGCGCCCCAGGCGCTCTACGCCGAGAGCGACCTCCTGCTACGCGCCCTTCGAGACCTCGCCGGCAGCGAGGTCACCGACATCATCATCGACGATCCCGGCGCCCTCGCCCGGGCCGAGCGATTCATCAAGATCGCCTCGCCCCGCAGCCGCCCGCAGCTCCGCCAGTACACCGGCTCGGCGCCCGTCTTCGCAGCCTTCGGCATCGAGCAGCAGATCCACAACATCCACTCGCGCGAGGTGCCGCTGCCCAGCGGCGGCCGCCTGATCTTCGACGAGACCGAGGCGCTCGTGGCCATCGACGTGAACAGCGGCCGCAGCCGCAGCGCCCGAGACGCCGAGACCAACGCCTTCAACACCAACATGGAGGCGGCCGACGAGATCTGCCGCCAGCTCCGCCTTCGCGACATGGGCGGCCTGGTCATCAACGACCTCATCGACATGCGCCACTCGAGCAACCGCAAGGCCATCGAGCAGCGCTTCGCCGAGCGACTGGGCCGCGATCGCGCCAAGAGCACCATCCTGCCCATCAGCGAGTTCGGCCTGCTCCAGATGACCCGCCAGCGCATGCGCTCCAGCCACGAGCGCACGCACTTTGCCGAGTGCCACCTGTGCAAGGGCCGCGGCGTCATCCGCCGGCCCGATAGCGTGGCCGCCGAAGCGCTGCGCGACCTTTCGCTCATCGCCAGCCACGACAAGGTCGCCCGCGTCGAGATGGTCGTGTCGGCCCAGGTCGCCAGCCACCTGCTCAGCGGCCGCCGCAAGCAGCTCAGCCGCATCGAGCGCACGAGCGGCGTGATCACCGAGGTCCGCGTCAGCGAGAACATGGCCGCCGAGCGTTTCGTGCTGCACGCCTACGACGCCAGCAACAACGACATCAACGTCGAGAAGCTGCCCAAGCTGCCGGATCCCGAGCAGTTCCTCGTCGAGGCCGAGGGCCTCGCCGACGCCGATACCACGATCGTCGACACGCCCGAAGCACGCGAGGACGGATCCCACCACCACGACGACGAAATCGATGAGGTGCACGCCGTCGAGGCCCACCCGATCGAACTCGACGCCGACTACGACGAGAGCGAAGAGGGTGACGAGCGCACGGGCCGGCGTCGCCGCCGGCGCCGGCGTCGTCGCCGCGGCGGCAGCGGAGAGGCCGCCCAGCGCGACGAGGCGGTTGCCAGCGATGACGACGACGAGCACGAAGAGGCACCGGCCGATACCGACGACCGCGAGGTCCACGACGCCGAGTCGGACGACGAAGACCGCCCGCGTCGCCGCCGCCGCCGTCGCCGACGCGGCGGACGGGGCCGCTCGGGCGCCAACGCTCAATCGCGTGACGACCGTGACGACCGTGACGACCGTGACGGCGAAGACCGCGACGACGACGGCCCGCCCGACTCGCTCGCCCGACGGCTCGCCAGCGCCCTGGCGACGCCCGTTCCGGAAGCAGAAGACGAAAGCGACGACGACGAGGTCCTCGAAGACCGCCAGGACGGATCTGCCGAAGACGAGCACGACGACGACCGCCCGCGCCGCAGACGTCGCCGCCGGCGTCGGCGTGGCGAGTCTCGCGATTCTGCCGTCGAGGTAGAAGCCGAAGAGTCCGACGCCGAGCCCACCGAAGCATCGGACGGCGGCGATGACGAGCAAGACGACGGCGATGAGCCCGATCGCCCGCGCAGGCGTCGCCGACGGCGCCGCGGCGGACGTGGCCGAAACCGGGGCGAGCGCACCGAAGACGCCGAGGTCGCCGCCGACGAGCTCGACGAACCCGTCCTCGACGAACCCGAAGCCGTCGAGGACGAGGTTGAAGAAGAAATCGAGGACCTCGTCGAAGACGAAGAGGACGAGGCGCCCACGGTCGAGGTCGTCTCCGCCGAGGAAGAGCCCGAGCCCGCGGGCCTCATCGAGCCTCGCCCCAAGCGTGGCCGACGCTCTCGCGGCGGCGACGGCTCGGCAGAAGAAGCGAAGGCCGACAAGAAGCCCCGCCCGCGCTTCCTCTATGCCGCCCACCGCCGCACCAAGGGCGGCGGATCCGACGGGGCCTGACGCATGGCCCCCCGTACGCGGCGGCTGATCGTCCTGGGAAGCACCGGCTCCATCGGCCGGCAGACCCTCGACGTCGTCGCCCATCTCGCGTCGCTCGCAAGGGCCAACGGCCAGGACCCGCCCATCGAGGTGGTGGGCCTGGCCGCCGGCCGGCGTGCGCGCGAGCTGCACGAGCAAGCCGCCGCGCACGGGGTTCCCCACACCGCGCTCTGCGAGGGCGACGACGACGCGGCGAACTTCATCGGCAGCGACGCGGCCGAACGCCTGGTGCGCGAGGTCGATGCCGACGTCGTGATGGCCGCCGTCGTCGGCGCCGCCGGCCTGCCCGCCACGCTCGCCGCCGTCGAGCTCGGCCGCGACGTCGCGCTGGCCAACAAGGAAACGCTCGTCGCCGCCGGCGCCCTCGTCGTGCCCGCGGCCCGGCATTCGGGCTCGAAGCTGCTGCCGGTCGACAGCGAACACTCCGCACTCTGGCAGTGCCTCCACGCCATCGCCGGCCCCGATGCCGCGCCGCCCATGACGCCGCCCGCGCACGTCGCGCGCCTCGTGCTCACCGCCTCGGGCGGCCCCTTCCGCACCGCCTCGGCCAGCGAGGTCTACAACGCCACGCCAGAGCAAGCCCTCGCCCACCCCACGTGGGACATGGGCCCCAAGGTCACCATCGACTGCGCCTCGCTCACGAACAAGGCGCTCGAGGTCATCGAGGCCCACTGGCTCTTCGGCTTCGAATCATCCCGCCTCGGCGTACTCGTGCACCCCCAGTCCATCGTGCACTCGCTCATCGAGACCATCGACGGCTCGGTGCTCGCCCAGCTCGGCGTCAGCGACATGCGCCTGCCCATCCAGCTCGCCCTGACCCACCCCGACCGCGCACCGGGCAGCACGCCGCCGCTCGACCTTGCCCAACTCGCCCGCCTCGACTTCGAAGAGCCGGACAAAGAGCGCTTCCCCGCCCTGCGGCTCGCACGCTGGGTCATCGACACGGGCGGCACCGCCGGCGCCATCTTCAACGCCGCCAACGAGGCCGCCGTCCACGCCTTCCTCGCCGGACGCGTCCCCTTCGGCCGCATCGGCGAGCTGACCCAGGACGCCTGCGAATCCGTCGAGGTCACGCCGCTCCAGACCGTGCAAGACGCCACCGACGCAGATACGCGCGCCCGGTCCCACGTCGAACGCCACATCGCCGCCGCAACGCGCTCGTAAGAATTGCAACCAGCAGGCGTAATGGCGGTATCCTCAGATCATGTCTGATCGCTTGCTCGCCCGCCACGGCGGCGTATACAAGAAGGCCATGCTCGCCATCGCCATCATCCTCGGCTTGGCCATCGTGCTGGTCGTGCTGGAGTACTTCGCCGGCGCATCGGCGAAGCTGGTCATCACCGACCGCTACAGCGCCGAGCTCGAACGGCTCTCGCTGGATCGGCAGGCCGAGTACGCGGGCGATGCTCCCAACGCCTACGAGGCTCTCGCCGCCATCGTGATGGACGCCAAGGCCGCCAACGACCAGTTGTTCAACGAACTGCTCGAACGCGCCGACGAGCAAGGTGCCGACGCGGACGATCCGTGGGCGTACGACGCGTTCGAGCCACTCTACTTCGTGCCCGACGAGGGCACGCCCGAGCAGTTCGAGGCCGCCCGCCGGCGAGGCGTGCAAGCCCTGCAAGACTGGGAGGCCCGCGGCATCTTCGCCCGCACCGCCGACCTGCCCGCGCTCGGCCCCGTCGCCCGGCCCGCAACCAAGAGCATCGTCGAAGACCTCATGCTGCCCTACACGGGCGCTTCACGCACCCTCGCCCGCGCCCAGGCCGCCCGCGGCCGCGTGGCTGCGGAGGCCGGCGACCACGCCACGCTCGTGCGCGCGACCGACGAGACGCTCGCCCTGGGCCGGCACATGGGCAACCACGGCTACCTCATCGATTGGCTCGTGGGCGTCGCCGTGCAGGAGCTCGCGCGGTCGTCCATGCTCGACTCGCTGCTGCTGCACCCGGCCAGCGACGAAACCGTCCTCCAAGACCTCGACGCCGCCATCGAACGCGAGATGCAGCATCGCATGCCAACCCTGGCCGACGCCCTCCGCGGCGAGCGGCTCTTCTCGCTCGACTCCTTCCAGCACTTCTTCACCGACGACGGAAGGGGCGGCGGTCGCTTCCTGCCCCTGCAGTACGCCCGTCATATCGACAGCGAGTTCGTCGACGCCCAGCCCAGCCTCACCCCTTTCGGCGACCGCAAGCTCTCCAACCTCCACGGTCGGCTCTACCTCGGACGCCGCGCCACCATCCAATGGTTCGAGGGCCTGTATCAGCGACAGATCGCTGCCGCCGAGGCGAACAGCGACGACTCGGCCGCCCGCAACGCCGAGCTTGCTCGATACGTCGACGCCGTCACGTGGCGCAACCCCGTGGCCCAGAACTCCAGCATCTTCTTTGGCACCTCGCGTCAAGTCGAACGACGCCGCAGGATCCAGGCCGCCGGCACCCGCGTGCTCCTCGCCATCGAACGCTACCGCTTGCAACACGGCGCACCACCTCCCACCCTCGGGGACCTGGGAGATCTGCTGCCGGACGACCTGCAGAACGATCCATATACCAACCAGCCCTGGCACTACGAGCCGAGTCCCGTCGACACGATGGCCGACGGCCAGCCGTTGCTACCGGGCGCGCACGCGTGGCCCTACACGCTGCGCAGCCAGCCGATGCCGGGCCACACCCCCAACCCACCCGAAGACCGCGGCATCGATCCGCGCTCGGGCGTGCTCATCGCCATGCCGATCCAGGGACCGCAGTATGACATGCCATAACGCTTCTCGCCGCGGCGCCATCCTTGCCAAGCTGGTCATCACGATCGCCGTCGTATTGCTGGCGCTCGTCATCCTCGTCATCGCCGAGGTCATCGCGGCCGTCAACGCCAAGCCCAGCATCACCGTCGACTACGGCCAACGCATCCACGACCGCATCCTCGAACGCCAGCGTGCCGCGCGCGGCGACGGGCCCAACCAGTGGTCGCGGTTCATCGAGATCATGGAACTGGTCGAGGCAGGACAGAACGACTTCGCGCAACGCAACGAGGCGTACCAACCAGCCGCGAACGATCCCTTCCCGGTCATCGACTTCTCGATCATCCGAGGCCCGTACGACGACCCCGCGGCCTATGGCATGGCCGACCTCGGCGTGTACTACGCCAAGGCCCGACAAAGAGGCATCGAGGCCCTCGACCACTGGCGCGACATCGGCGTCTTCGAGGCCTCCGCCGACCTGCCGGACCTCCACCCGATCGTCATGCCGGCCGACGACGCCCCCGCGGTCGAGTCGCCCTTCGAAGAGCTCCGGCTGTCGCGGGCGCTGGCCCGTGCGATCGGCGCACGCATGCGACTGGCCGCCGAGACGGGCGACACCGCCGGACGTATCCGAGCGTTTGAAGAAGGCGCCGCGCTCGCACGGATCCTTGCCGACAGCGGGTCCCTCCTGGGCTGGCTCACGGCGAACGCCATCGAGTCACTCGCGGTTCACTGCCTCATGCAGGACGCCTACCTCTTTCCCATCGACGATGCCACCCTCGCCGCCGCCGACGCCGTGATCGAGCGGGAGCTCGTCGACTCCTACGCCACCCTCGCCGACGCCATGGCCAACGAGCGCGACGCCGCGCTCGACCACGTCCAGCGGGTCTACACGGCCAGCGGCCGCTTCATCCCCCTCGCCCACGCACGCCTGTGCTACACCTACGACATCAACGACGCGCCCGAGGAGCTCCTGCCCCTGGGCGATACCGGCCTCTCCAACGTCCACTCGCGCCTGTTCATCGACCGCGACGCCGCCACGGCGTGGATCAACGACGCGTATGACCTGGCCGACGCCGCCGCGACCGCCACCGGCACCGACGCCGTTGCCGGCGACACCGCCCTCAAGGCCCACTACGCAGCGCCGACGTGGCGTAATCCCGCGTGCGACATCAGCCTCGAGCCCCATCGCATCATCGAGATGGCCCGGCGGCGCGACATCCAGATCGCCGGCTGGCGCGTCATGCTCGCTATCGAGCGCTACCGCCTGGCCCACGACGGCAACCCACCCGCAACCCTCGCCGACCTGAGCGACCTGCTGCCCGAGTCGCTCCGCACCGATCCCTTCACGGGCCAGCCCTGGCGATACGAGCCCATCGCCCAGACCACCGGCTGGAACTACCAACCCCTCGGCGTCCACGAAGTCGCGCGGCCCTACACCCTCGCCAGCCGCCCCCTCCCTGGCTTCGAGACCGCGACGCCCGAGTTCTTCAACCATCCCAACACCGGCGTGCTGATCACGATGCCAGTCGAGTTGCCGATGGATCGGCTTGGTCAAACTGGATCCCCGTGAGCGAGCACGCTCCGCGACTCTCTCGACGACCGGGGGCCGTGCAACGGGTGGCCGCCGACGCCCGTATGAGACACCGGAGGGGGAATCAGCATGCTGAAGCGGCTCATGATCGGAGCGGCCATCGCCGGCGCGGTGTCGGCCGCGCCCTGCCACGCGCAGGACGACCCTCGGGTGCTCTACAGCACGGAGTTCGGTTCGTTCGTGTTCACGCCCATGGCGTCGGCGCTGCGTGATCTGGGCATCGACGCGGAGCTGGCCTTTACCTCACGCGCCACGCGCGACGACTTGCTCGATGGGCCGTGGGACCTGGTGATCGTGCGTCGGACGATCCGCTTCGAGGCGCTGTACGAGGCCGAGATCCTGGCGCTGCTGCGCGACCACGTCGATGCGGGTCGCCCGCTGCACTTCCAGATGGCCGACCTGGAGCTCGTGCCCGACGGGTGGTACGACCTGCTGGGGCTGGAGGGGGCGGTGGATCTTCGGTTGCCGCTCAGCGACATTCGGGCACCCATTCCCGTGCACCCATCGGTTCCCAGCGTGGGGCTGCTCGGGCTCGATGACGAGCGTTTCCCGCCCGATTACGGGGACGCGCTCCTACCGGGCTCGGATGCATTCTTGACGCAATGGTACGAGTCCGACCAACGCGCATCGACGGTCATCTCTCACGAAGGACGTGTTCTTGTGAACGGCCAGCAATGGGACAATTGGGCCGGCGGACAAGGATTTGCGGCACGACAGATCTCGTGGTTGCTCGGCTGTAAGGCCGATCTCGATGGCGATGGTGAACTATCTATCTTCGACTTCCTCGAGTTCCAGACGCTGTTCGATGCCCGCGACGTGCGTGCCGACGTGTTCTATGACGGACGGTTCGACGTGTTTGATTTCCTGGAGTTCTTCAACCAGTTCCAAGCAGGGTGCTAGGCCACTTCGGACCCTACCCTCCCCCATGCGCACGCTCCTGGCCCTGCTCGTGCTCGCCCTGCCCGCGTTCTCGCAGGACGCCCCCCCCACCGGCCAGCCCGCCTTCGACGCCTTCGCCCGGGCCCGGGCCATCGTCCTGGGCGAGGAACTGCGTGAGCTCGAGCTCCCGCCGGCCTGGGGCGTCGCCGTCACCGTGCGCGAGGACGGCCGGCGGTTCACGGCCGATGCGCTCGCCTTCGACCGAGCCCGCGCCTCGCTCATCGACGCCGTCGCCCGCGAAGCGCGCACGCCCACCACCGACGCCGCCCGCCTCACCGTCGAACTCGCCGGCCGCCCCTCGGCCATCGCCGGCGAGCGCGGCCTGGCCGACGTGGCGCTCGCGATCCGCCCCGGGCTCGATGCCGTCGCCGTGCGCGCGGGCGACGCGGTCGCCGTGATCTTCCCCGACGCTGCGCTCGCGGGCGGCATGCTGCCCAGCGACATGATCGCCGCCGCCCTGCGCGAAGCGCTGGGCAACGACCTGCCCGCCACCGTCGAGCCCGGTCCCGGCGCTTGGACGCGCTACGCCGACGCCGCGCTCCGGCAGGGCGAGATCACCGCGTACCGCGCGCCCGTCACCGTGCTCGCCCAGCCGCCCGACGCCGTCGCCCCCACGCTCGTCCACCGCGGCGCCCGCGTCGTGGGCCTCATGGAGCTCACGCCCTCGGCCATGGTCGACTGGGCCGGCGACATGGCGCGCCACCTGCAACGCCGCCAGCACACCCGGCTCGAGCCCTACGGCCTCACCGGCACGCTCGACGCCCGCACGGGCCGCACGCTTTCGCCCATCGACGAACCGTTCAACCAGGCATTGGCCGCCCACGCGCTGCTCCGCTACGGCACGTCGACCTGGGCGCCCGAGCAAGACGCCGCCCGCGCGCGCACCACGGGCCTCGTCCTCCTCCGCCAGCTCGCCCTCGTCACGCCCGTGCGCCTCGGCGCCATGGCCGACCTGGGCGACGAAGCGCCCCTCGAGCCCGAGCCCTGGGCCGACGTTGCCTCCGCCGCGATGGTCCTGATCGCGATGGAAGCCTTGGGGCCCGAGGCGTTCGAGGCCTACCCCGAGCTCGCCGCCATGCGCGACCGGTGCGCGGCGGCCGTGCGCCCGCGCGTGGGCATCTCCATCACCGGCTCGGCCGTGTTCGATCCGCAGGCGCCGGCGACCGCCTACGCCCTCATCGCGCGCGCGATGGTGGCGCTAGGCAACTCCGACGCCGCCGAGCGCGACGACGCCGAGATCGGCCGCGCCGCCGCCCGCGCCATCCTCGCGCGCGTCGAACCCGAGCTGCTCGTCGCGCAGATGCCCTGGGTGCTCACCGCTCTAGGGCCCGACCAGCAGCTCGACGGGGCCGACGCGCTCCGGCAGATGCGCACCCTCGTGTGGAACCACCAGCTCGAGGGACCAAGCGTCGAGGGCGACAACCGCGACCTTGCCGGCGGCATCGTCTTTACCCGCGGCGGCACGCCGCTGCCCACCTGGCAGACCGCGCGCGCCGCGACGGCCATGGGCGCCCTCCTCCTGGACGAACGCCTCACGCCCGCCGACGAGCGCGCCAGCGAATTCTTGAAGCTCCTGCGAACCCTGCGTTTTCTGCGGCAATTGACCGCCGACGACGGCCTGGCCCACCTGCTGGCCGACCCTGCCCAGTCAGCCGGCGGCGTACGCGCTGCGCAGTGGGATCAGCGCCAGCCGTCGGTCGCGACCAGCCTGTCCCTGATGGCCGTCTGCGACGCCCTCGACGCGGCCTACAAGCCCGCCCCTTGAGGCCACCAAACCAGGGTTTTCGAGGCCCGGCCGACCTACAATCTCGCTTGCCAAATCGACCCGTTTGCGGGGCGTTTGTTTGGTGATCGACGACTGGCTTCGGAGGACTGCCGCTTGGCCGACGAGCATGATCAGGCTGGAATCTTGGACGACGGCGACCAGGGCGAGCCATCGCAGGCGCCGGTCATCGGCGGCGGCCGAATCGTCGATCTCGAGATCGACCGCGAGCTCCAGGAAAGCTACCTCACCTACGCCATGAGCACCATCATGGACCGGGCCCTGCCCGACGTCCGCGATGGGCTCAAGCCCAGCCAGCGACGCATCCTCGTCGCGATGAACGACAACAACCTCAAGCCCGGCCGCAAGCACCTCAAGTGCGCCAAGATCGCCGGTGACACCAGCGGCAACTACCACCCCCACGGCGAGAGCGTGATCTACCCCACGCTCGTGGGCCTCGCCCAGAAGTGGCGCATGCGCGTGCCGCTCATCGACCCCCAGGGCAACTTCGGCTCCATCGAAGGCGACCCGCCCGCGGCCATGCGCTACACCGAGGCCCGCATGCACCACGCGGCCGTCGACATGCTCCAGGACATGGACCTGAGCACCGTCGACATGCAGCCCAACTACGACGACCGCCTGCTCGAGCCAAAGGTCTTGCCGGGCCGCTTCCCGAACCTGCTCGTCAACGGCTCGCTCGGCATCGCCGTGGGCATGGCTACGAGCATGCCGCCGCACAACCCCAGCGAGATCCTCGACGCCATCACGCGCGTCGTCGACAAGCCCGAGATCGACCTCATCGAGCTCATGCAGGACGAGGTCGACGCCGACGGCAACGTCACGCGCCTGGGCGTCAAGGGCCCCGACTTCCCCACCGGCGGGGTCATCGTCGGCCGCCGCGGCATCGGCGAGGCCTACGCCAACGGTCGCGGCAAGGTCTACCTCCGCGGCGTCTGCCACGTCGAGGAGTTGAACAAGGACCGCCAGCAGCTCGTCATCGACGAGATTCCCTACAACCTCAGCCAGCGCAACTTGGTGGAGAAGATCGTCGAGGCCGTTCAGGACGAGCGCATCAAGGACATCAGCGACATCCGCAACGAGAGCGGCCGCCAGGCCATGACCCGCGTGGTCATCGAGCTCAAGCGCGGCGCCGACCCGGCCGTGGTCGAGAACCAGCTCTATCAGTTCACCCCGCTGCAACAGACCTTCAGCATCATCAACATCGCGCTCGTCGGCCGGCGCCCGGTCACGCTCGGGCTCAAGGAGCTCATCGAGCACTACATCGACCACCGCGTCGAGGTCATCCGCCGCCGCACCGAGCACCTGCTCCGCGAGGCCCGCCGCAAGGCCCACTTGCTCGAGGGCCAGATCTACGCCGTCATCGACATCGACGAGATCGTCAAGCTCATCCGGAGCAGCTCGACCCGCGAGGAAGCGATCCAGAAGCTCATGGATCGCCGGTACCGCATCCCGCCCGAGCACCCGGCCGCCAAGCAGATCCCCCAGCGGCTGCTAGACCACGTCGCGAAGTTTGAAGAGCTCGGCGGCGTCGCGCTCACGCGCCACCAGGCAGAGCAGATCGGCTCGATGCGGCTGATCCAGCTCGTGGGCCTCGAGATCGAGCGCCTCGTCGACGAGTACGCCAAGCTCGCCGCCGAGATCGCCGACTACGAGGACATCCTCGCCAGCCGCCCGCGCGTGCTGCAGATCATCCGCGAAGACTGCGAGGCCATGAAGGCCCGCTACGGCGACGACCGCCGCACCGCCATCGAGGACGCCGTGGGCGAGATCGACATGGAGTCGCTCATCCGCGAGCACGACGTGGTGGTCACCATTAGCCGCGGCGGATACGCCAAGCGCGTGCCCGCCGAGACCTACCGCGCCCAGGCCCGCGGCGGCAAGGGCATCCGCGCCGGCACCAGCAAGTCTTCTGGGGGCGACGAAGACTTCATCCAGCACCTCTTCGTCGCCAGCACGCACGACCACCTGCTGTGCTTCACCAACACGGGCCGCGTCTTCAAGATGAAGGTCTACGAGCTGCCCGAGATGGCCCGCACCGCCAAGGGCCGCGCCATCGTCAACCTGCTCGACCTCAAGGAAGGCGAGAAGGTCTGGGCCTTCCTGACCATCAAGGACTTCGAGGCCAACAGCCAGTTCCTGACCTTCGCGACACGCGGCGGCATCGTCAAGCGCACACCCTTGCGAGCCTACCGCAACGTCAACCGCTCGGGCCTCATCGCCGTGGGCCTGAAGGAAGGCGACGAGCTCTACGACGTCGCCCTGACCAACGGCAACGACGACGTCCTGCTCGTCACCAGCAACGGCATGGCCATCCGCTTCGCCGAAGACGACGTCCGCGTCATGGGCCGTTCGGCCGCGGGCGTGAAGGGCATCGACCTCGCCGACGACGCACGCGTCATCGGACTGGTTGCCATCCCGATGGTCGAGGACGACGACGGCGACCTCATGACCCATCCCGACGCGCTCGAGCGGAACCTCTGCCTGCTCACCGTCACCGAGACCGGCTACGGCAAGCGCACGCCCGTCGACGAGTACCGCGTCCAGCCCGAGACCGGCAAGCCCCGCAGCCAGAGCCGCGGCGGCAAGGGACGCCGCGACATCGCCACGGGCGAGCGCAACGGCGACGCCGTCACGGCCGTCGGCCTGTTCGACGGCCAGGAGATCATGGTCATTTCCCGCAGCGGGCAGCTCGTCCGCATGGCCGGCGAGAGCATCCGCGAGACCAACCGAGGCACCAAGGGCGTCCGCGTCGTCAAGCTCAACGCGGGCGACGACGTCATCGCCGTTGCGCCAGTGGCCGAGAACGACGCCGAAGACTCCGCCGAATCGGCGGGCGGCGACGGAGGCGAAGCCGAGTCATGACCACCGATTGGTCGGACGACATCGTGCTGGCCCACCTGGCCGACGAGCCCGCGCTCAGCGACGAGCTCGGCACGATCCTCGAGCGCATCCGCGGACTCGAGGGCTCCGACGCGATGCCGAGCGTCGTCCTCGACTTCTCGAACGTCACCTACATCAACAGCTCCAACATCGCCCAGCTCCTGCAGCTGCGCCAGGCGCTCGAGGCCGCGCAGCGTCAGCTCCGCCTCGCCAGCGTGGGCGGAGACGTTCTCGAGGTCATGCGCACGACCGGCCTCGACCGCGTCCTGCAGTTCTCGCCCGACATGCTCACGGCACTCGCCAGCGTGCAGATCGATGACCCTCCCAAGGACGCGGAGTAGAACAGCCGTCCATGTGAGGCAATCGCCGGAGAAAACGCCTTGAAACTCCTCCTCAAGATACTCACCATTGCGCTCGTGCCGCTCGTCGGCCTCGTGGTGCTCGCGATCGTGCTCGCGTGGATCTACGTCGACAGCCTGGCCGAGCGCGGCGTGGAGCGAGGCGCAACGTACGCGCTGGACGTCGACACCCAGCTCGACTCGGCCGACGTCGGCATCCTCGCGGGCAACGTCGAGCTCTCGGGCCTGACCGTCGACAACCCCGAGGGGTTCGAGGCCGAGCACTTCCTCACGCTCGACGATGCCGACATGAACGTCTCGCTCGACTCGCTGATGGAACAGACGGTCGAGGTGCCCAGCCTGGTCCTCACCGGCATCGACCTCCGGCTCGAGCGCACCGTCGACGGCGCCAACTACCGCGTCATCATGGACAACCTCGGTCGCTTCGAGAGCGACAAGGACAAGGCCCCCGATCCCGACGCCAAGAAGTTCGTCATCCGCACGGTCGAGGTCCGCAGCGTCACCATCCACGCCGACGTCGTGCCCATCGGCGGCGCCATAGGCGACCTGACCAGCGCCAAGCTCACCGTCGACGAAGTCGTGCTCCGCGACGTCGGCTCGGGCGGCAAGCCCATGTCCATCGCCGAGATCACCACCGTCGTGCTCAAGGCCATCCTCGCTTCGGCGATCGAGGTCGGGGGCGGCGTCATCCCCGAAGACGTGCTGGGCGAGCTCGGCGACCAGCTCGGATCGCTGCTCGACCTCGGGGAGATGGGCGTGGGTACGGTCGAAGGGCTCGGTGAAGCCGCGGCCGACCTGATCGGCCTGGACGTCGAAGAGGCCGTCAGCGAAGCGGCAGACACCGTGGGCGAAGCCATCGAAGAAACGGGCGAAGCCATCCAGGAAGAAGCCGAGCGTGCCCGCGAACGCCTCGGCGGCCTGCTGCCGGGCCAGAAGAAGCAAGAGCCCAAAGAGCAGCCGAAGGACCCCGGCTGATCCGCCCGCCTACCTCGGCTGAGACTTGAACTCGCGCTGGTCGGCCAGCCGCTCGGCCAGCTTCGCCGCCCCGGCGTGCCCCGCTTCCTTCGCACGCCGCGCATACGCCAGCGCCGTCGGTCGGTCATCGGCCCGATCGAGCCACACCGCAGCTTCGAAGGCAAACTCCGGATCCTTGGGCTTCGCGTCCGACGCGGCCCGGTAGAGCTGCGCCGCCTCGACGGGCCGCTTGAGCATGCCGTAGCACTCGCCGGCCAGCCGCAGCACCGGCTTGGTCCGCATCGCACCGGGCGAGAGCGAGTTGATCACCACCACGGCCTTCGAGGCATCGCCCATGCGCTTGAGTGCTCGAGCCTGGATGATCTTCCACGCGTCGCTCTCGGGGTCGTGGTGTCGCGCCCGGCCCGCATGCTGTAGCGCCATCTCGGCCTTGTTTTCGCGCAGCGCGATCTCGGCCAGCATGCCCCAGATGCGCGGGTCGTCCGGCGACGCGTGCCGTGCCCGAGCGAGCGCGGCCGTGGCCGGGGCGTAGTTGCCCGCCTCGAGCTCGGCCTGCCCCAGGAACAGCGCATACTGCGGGTTCGAGGGCTCGGCCTCGTGCGCGAGCCGGAGGTGCGCGATGGCCTCGGTCTGCCGGCCCAGTCGAGAGGCAAGCGTGCCAGCCGCGAAGTGCAACTGCGGATCGGTCCGCCCCAGCGTGATGGCCTGCGAGAACTGGTCGTACGCCGCCTCGTCGTCGTCGATCGCCAGGTACGCCTGCGCCAGCGCGACACGGAGCTCGCGGTCGCGATCGGCCCGCGCGACCATCGGCTCGAGCACGGCGAGCGCCATCGACGGCTCGCCGTCGGCGATGTACGTCCGCGCTTGCTCCAACGCGGCGGTAATGTCGGCGGACTTGGGCGGGCTGCCGACCGACGCGGCGGCCGCCGAACTCGGAGGCGGCTTGGCGCCCTGCCAGAACACGGCCAGCGCCACGACCAGCCCGATCGACAGCACGCCGACCGCGAGCGTACCGATGCCCAGCCCCTTGCGAGGTGGCTCCTCGGACTCGTATCCGGGGAATCGAGATGGCAGCCGGTCCAGGGCGAGCCTGGCCTCTTCACGCGTCGTCATTACGCCTAACTATCGGCTTGCTACACTCGCTTTTCACATCCTCCGGCCCGGATAACTGCCGGCAGACCAAGTCTCGGCCCCTTCGACCATGCCCGAACTACCCAAGCAATACGACCCGAAAACCGCCGAGGCCGACGCCTGGCGACGGTGGGACGACGCCGACGCCTTCTCTGCCGATCCGCGGGCCGTGCTCCGAGGCGATCGCAAGCCCTACGCCGTCGTTATTCCCCCGCCGAACGTCACCGCCCGCCTCCACCTGGGCCACGCCCTGAACACCACCGTCCAGGACGCCCTCGTCCGCGCCCACCGCATGAAGGGCTTCGAGACGCTGTGGATGCCCGGCACCGACCACGCCGGCATCGCCACCCAGACGGTCGTCGAACGCCGCCTCATGGAGACCGAGGGCAAGCGGCGCACCGACTTCTCCCGCGAAGACTTCGTCGCCCACGTCCAGGCCTTCAAGGACGACTTCGAGGCCCAGATCACCGAGCAATTCAAGGCCATGGGCGCCTCGTGCGACTGGGCCCGCCAGCGCTTCACCATGGACGAGATCTGCGCCCGCGCCGTTCGCGAGGCGTTCTTCGTCTTCTTCCGCGATGGCCTGATCTACCGCGGCAAGCGCCTCGTCAACTGGGACCCCGTCACCGGCACCGCCCTGGCCGACGACGAGGTCGACATGGTCGAGGTCGACGGAACCTTCACCTACCTGCGATACCCCCTCGTGCACGCGCCCAAGAACGAGGACGACCCCCGCGACACCGAGCCCGTCACCTGGAGCGAACTCGCCGCCCGCGGCTATCCGGCCGACCACATCGAAGGCGAGGACGAAGAGCCCGCCTACCTCACGGTCGCCACCACGCGCCCCGAAACCTACCTGGGCGATACCGGCGTCGCCATCAACCCAAAGGACACGCGCGCCAAGGCTCTCCGGGGCATGCGCGCGCAGCTCCCGATCGTCGGCCGCGTCGTGCCGATCGTCGAAGACGACTACGTCGTGCTGCCCGACCCCGAGAGCGACGACGCCAAGGCGAGGATGGCCACCGGCTTCCTCAAGGTCACCCCGGCGCACGACCCCAACGACTACGAGATCGGCCGCCGCCACCACCTGCCCATCATCAACGTCATGGCGCCCGACGCCAGCATCAGCGCCGACTTCGGCTGGGCCGAGGCAGACCCCGACGGCGCCCGCGACGCCCACATCTTCATGGGCAAGCCCCGCGAGGAAGCACGAAAGCTCGTGCAGCGAGAGTTCGAGGCCCGCGGCCTGCTCCAGGGCATCAAGCCCCACCGCCACAGCGTGGGCCACAGCTACCGCAGCCACGCCGCCATCGAGCCCTACTTCACCGACCAGTGGTACGTCCGCGTCACCGACGACAAGCTCCGCGGCAGCGCCCAGCGCGCCCTGCACCGCACCCAGCGCGAGAGCGAGGGCTTCAAGCCGCGCACGGGCGTCAAGAGCGACTCGACCATCAAGTTCCACCCCGCCCGCTACGCCAAGACCTACGAGCAGTGGCACGACAACCTGCGCGACTGGTGCATCAGCCGCCAGCTCTGGTGGGGCCACCGCATCCCGGTATGGAGCAAGGCCTTCGGAACCTTCACCAACTTCATCGGCGAGGAAGACTCCAAGCAAGACAAGCTCGTCAACCTCATGATGAGCCTGCGCGACCACGACCACTCGACGCCCATCGTCTACCGCTTGGTCAGCGCCAGCGACATGGGCGTGCCGCTGCGAGACCCCGCCGAGATCCAGGAGTGCGAAGACCTGGTCTGCCTCGTCTGCGTCCGCCGGCCCGGCCCGTTCGAGACCGAGAAATACGGCACCATCGAGTTCGAGGCCCTGCTCGAAGAGGCCGGCTTCGAGCGCGACCCCGACGTGCTCGACACGTGGTTCAGCAGCGCCCTCTGGCCCATCTCGACCATGGGCTGGCCCGAGCCCGCCATCGCCGGCGACGAGTTCGACGGCCTACTCGACGCCTTCAACCCGACCAGCGTGCTCTGCACCGCACGCGAGATCATCACGCTGTGGGTCAGCCGCATGGTGATGTTCAACCGCTACTTCCTCGTCACCCAGCAGCAGGAGCCGGGCACCGGCGCGGTCCCCTTCAACGACGTCTTCATCCACGCGATGATCCAGGACGGCCAGGGCCGCAAGATGAGCAAGAGCCTGGGCAACGGCGTCGACCCGATGGACATCATCGAGAGCCACGGCGCCGACGCCATGCGCTTCACGCTCGCCCACATGACCACGCACACCCAGGACGTGCGCATGCCCGTCGAGGCCGACCCCAAGACCGGCCGCAACACGAGCCCGAAGTTCGACATGGGCCGCAACGTGTGCAACAAGCTCTGGAATGCCGCCCGCCTGGTGCTGGGCATCCTCGATCAGTGCGACCCGCCGCCGGCCTCCATCAACGCCGGCGACCTCGGCGTGCTCGACGCCTGGATGCTCGCGCGCGTCGGCCAGGCACTCGACGAGATCGACGAAGCCCTCGCCGACTACAACTTCCACGCCTACGCCGAGGCGTTCTACAACCTCTTCTGGCGCGACTTCTGCGACTGGTACCTCGAGGCCATCAAGCCGACCGTCCGCCAGGATGCGAGCCAGCGCGGCGTCATGCGCCTCGTCCTCGAGGCCATCCTCCGCGTCGCCCACCCCGTCATGCCCTTCATCACCGAGTCGATCGGCGAGCAACTCGGCCAGCACCCACTGCCGCAGGTCGATGGCCTGTCGCTGGGCGATGCCCGCGAGTCGGCCGTGCTCGCAACCGCCGCATGGCCCTCGGCCGACGAGTCGATCCGCAACGCCGACGCCACCGCGCTCTTCGAGCGTGCCCGCGGCCTGGTCACCGCCGTCCGAGAGGTCCGCGCCAAGCACAACGTCAAGCCCCGCCGCATGGTCACGCTGCACGCCCCGAGCGAACTGGCCGACGCGCTCGAACCGGTCGCTAGCATCGTGCACACGCTCGCGGAGCTCGAAGCCATCACCACCGACCCCGCCGAGGGCGAGGCCGCCACGTTCACCTTCGACGGCTGGGAGCTGCGGCTCTCCAACCTCGCCGACGAAGTCGACGCCGGCGCCGAACGCGAGCGGCTCGAGCGCGAGATCGCCGAGCTCGATGGCTCGCGCAAGACGCTCGAGGGCCGCCTGAGCAACCCGGGCTACACCGAGAAGGCGCCCGCCAAGCTCGTCGAACAATCCCGCGAGCAGCTCGACCGCGTCAAGCAAGACCTCGCCACCGCCCAGCAGGCCCTGGAGCGACTGAGCTGAGGCGCGCCCTCCCGCTGCTGCTGGTCGCTCTCGCGCTGCTGACCGGCTGCGCGAGCGATCGCGTCGGCCCCGACGGCGTGCAGCGCCGCGACCCCTGGCCGTACATGCAGCGCCAGGGCGAGCAGATCACCACGCGCAACTACCTTCTGCTGACGACCGCCCAGGACCGACCCATCGCCCAAGAGATGCCCGCCTTCCTCGAGGCCTCGCTGGCTCGCCACCGCACCTTCGCCGGCTCAAGCTTCTCGGGCCCGGCGCTCCCCCGCCCGCCCGGGCGCATGCAGGTCTTCTTGTTCTCCACCCGCGAGGAATGGGCACAGTTCACCCGCGCCACGATCGACCAGACCGCCCATCCATTGCTGGCGATCGAAGTAGGCGGGTATGCCGCCGGCGGGCGGGCCGTCCTGTTCGCCCTCGACCCGTCGCGAAACGACCTGACACTCAAGATCGCCGCGCACGAGGGATGGCACCAGTACGTGCAGCGCAGCTTCCGCGAGCCGTTGCCGACGTGGGCCGACGAGATGATCGCCGTCATGGCCGAGGGCTTCGTCGTCGACGATGCGGGCCGGTACGTGTTCGAGCCGCTGGCCAACCCGGACCGCTTGTCGCAACTGACCGCCATCGTCCGGACCGGTCGCTGGCGTCCGCTCGAAGACCTGCTGACGGGCGACCCGACCGACCTGCTCGACGCCGACCCCGCCCGCGCCGTCGACTACTACGCCCAGCTCTGGGCACTGGGCCTCTACATGGCCACCGACCCGAACCGCTGGACAGGCATCGAGCGCCTCCTCCGCGACGCCGCTCGCGGCCGGATGCTCCGACAACTCGGTCGGCCAGCCGACACACGCCTCGGCCCGCTCGCGTTTCGCCGCTACGTCTCGGTCAACATCGACGCGTTCGACGCGGACTACCGCGCGTTCGCCAGCGCGCTCGTGGAAGAGGCATCGGCCGTCTCGCGGTCGGGCTCGACGCCCAGGTAGGGCAGCACCCGCTCGACGATCCGACGCACCGCGGGCCCCGCCACGCTCGAGCCGTAGTACTGGTTCCGGCGGATGGTCTCGGGCCCCGGGTCCTCGACGCTCACCATCACCACGATGCGCGGCCGGTCGAGCGGCGCACCGGCGACGAAGCTCGAGACGTACTGACGCTCGAGGTAGCCCCGCGCCCCGGGCGGGCGGCGGTGCCACGCCTCCGTGCGCTCTGGCGCCACCTGCGCGGTGCCCGACTTCCCGAACATCGAATACTCGAACGGCCCTTCCCCACGCATCTTCTCGTCGAGCTTCTCGGCGATTTGTACCATGACCGTGCGCGTCGCCATCGCGGCTTCGGGCGAGACCGCACGCCGCGCCACGAGCCCGTCCGGGCCATTGACGCCTACGGCGCTCAGCCGCAACGCGGGCACCGTACCCGCCTCGCTCCCGTTGCGCGCAAAGGCGCTGTAGGCCCGCGCGACCTGCGCCACGCTCGTCGTCACTTCCTGGCCGAACGCGATCGAGACGTGCGTGTAGTCGTTCCAGTTCTTGAGCGATCGCAGCGTGCCGTGCGCCTCGTCGGGCAGGCCGACGCGGGGCGGCTCGCCGATGCCGAACCGCTCGAGCGACGCGCGGAACTCCGCGGGCGTGAACTCCTGCGCTGCGGTCGCCATGCCGATGTTCGACGAGTTCACCAGCACCTCGGCCCACGTCTGCTCGCCGTTGGCGCGGACGTCGCTGAGCCGCCTGCCGTTGATGAACGTCACACCCCCCGGCGCCGGCTCGAACACCCGGTCGAGCAGCTCGGGATGGCCGTCGGTCAGCGCCGCCCACACGAACGCCTTGAACGTCGAGCCCGGCTCGTACGCATCCTCGACGACGCGATTGCGCGCAATCGCCGCGTCCTGCTCGCGCAGCGGGTCGGGCCGGACGAACTCAAACCGCCGGAACAGATCGACGCGCCGCGGCCACTCGTCCTTGGGCACGCGGTCGTCGGCCCACGGGTAGGGCTCGTTCTCGACCTCGCGGAGCACGTCGGCCATCGCCAGCACCTCGCCGGTCGACGGATCGAGCACGATCACCATGCCACCTGCCGCGTCGGCGTCTTCCACCGCGCGCCGCAATTCCGCCCGCGCGATCCGCTGGATCTCCAGGTCGAGCGACAGGTACAGCGGCGCCGCGGGTTCGGGCGTCTTCGCAGCCCCACGCGCGATCCACAGCGGTCGCCCCTTGGCGTCGTGCGTATACGTGATGGCGCCTGCCTCGCCCTCCAGCCGCTCGCGCATGGTCCGCTCGAGGCCTTCGCTGAACTGCGGATCGCTACCAACCTTGCCGACGATCGCCGAGGCCAGCTCGCCGCCGACCCGATCGCGGATCGCCTCGCGTTCCAAGTGAATACCGGGCAACGGATGCGATCGCACGATGGCCAGCTTGTGGTCGTTGAGGAATCCGCCGACACGAACGTAGCGGATCAACCGCTTTGGCTTCTCGCCCTGCTGCCCACCCGCCTCGTACGCCTCGATCGCCCGGCGACGATCACGGTTCTCGGCCAGCGACACCTGGATGCGGCGGTCGATGTCGAAGTCGTCCTCGCCGGTCATCCACGCCATCGCCGCGGCGAGCTCGTCGACGCTGATGCGCCCCTTCTCGAGCTGCTGGGCAACCTCCACCGGATCGAAGAACACGCGATGCACGTACCGCGACACCGCCAGCGGCCGGCCGCGACGGTCGAGCACGTCGGCCCGCGGCACGCTGATGGCGTGCTGCCGCTCGCGCGCCTCGAGCACCGACAGGATGGGCTCGGGTGGCATCGCCTGCAGCATCGCCACACGCACCACGATGAGCAGAAGCATCACCGAGCACGAGATGCCCAGCGCAGGCGCCACCCACCGCACGCGGGCCGCGGCCTGGCGTCCCTCACCTTCCATCACGGTCTTCCATCGCCAATCCGGGTGCCTCGCCCTCGGATTCCGCCGCGTCGAGCTCGGCCAGCCGCGCATGCAGCTCGTCGGGCCCCACGTGCCGCGAGATGTCCGCCCGGAGCCGCTTGGAGTACTCGTCCACCTGCATGACCCGCAGCCGCAGCGACGCGAACTCGTGCGCCGCCTGCGTACGCATCTGGCGGATCGTCAGCAGCGACCCGGCGATCGCGACCAACGCCACGACGCAGAAGGCCAGCTTGCAGCCAAACACGCCATCGATCTGCACTTTTGGACGTGCCATGCGTCAGGAACTCGGCAGCTTCAGCACCGTGCCCGCCCGCAGGTTGTCCGGGTCCTTCAGCACGTCCCGGTTGAGCGCGATCAGCTCGTGCTGGCGGCGCACCGTTCCGAGCAGGTCCTGCGCGATCTCGCCCAGCGTGTCGCCCGACTTGACCGTGTACGTCAGCGGACCGCCACGGGTCGGCTTCAGTTCGCGGGGCGCGGCCTGCTTCGATGGCGCCGCCGCGGCAACGACCGATGCCGTCGGATCGAAGATCCGCAACGTCACGCCCTGACGCACCGAGCCATTCTCGCCCACGCGGCCGGCATTGTCCTTGGCGATGCGACGCCACGCGTTGCCGTCGCCGTAGTACTTCTCGGCGATCTTGTACAGCGACTCGTTCGCCTGCACGTGGTGCTGCACGACGACCGGCTGGGTCGAAACCTCACGCGAGACGGACCGGCCGTCGGCGCCGTTCAGCGACGCCATGCCGTTGGGCTTCGTGGACGTCGCCAGGCCGGTGAGCTTTCGCATGCCCTGGGCCATCGCTTCAGCGCCGTCCGCGACCGACTCGCCCACGACGTCCAGCACCGTCCGCTCGCGCGGCGGCTCGGCGGGCATGAACGCGCCGCCGCCCTCGCCCACCACCAGCTTGATAGGGCCGGGCCGTGGCCGCTCGGGCGCCGCCTCGACCGGAGCCTCGATCGCCAAGCCGCCGCCAGACTGCTCCGCAGCCTTCGGAACATCCCGCTCGTTCGAATCCTGGATCCGACGCGCCGGCCGCCCCCGATACTCGTCCTCATCCTGCGGCACCGCAACGATCCGCCGCATGGCCTGGCCCTCGGTCGCGTCGATGAGCACCGTCGCGTCGTGGGGCGCGTCTTCGAGCTCGGCCGACCGAGCGGCCGCCAGATGGTCGCTAATCAACAACCCGACCACCATCACGGCGGCGAATCCAAGCACCAGGGCCAGCTTCTGCTCTCGAGTCAACGCGACGGTCCCCCTTCCACGCTCGGGGTCAGTTCGATGGCGCGCAGGCGGCCCGATCGGGCGCGACGATTCACCGCGACCTCCGCGTCGCCCGGCACGATGGGCTTGCGCGTCAGCCGACGGGCCTGCCCGGCGTCGCTCAGCGACGAGAACGCACGCTTGACCATCCGATCCTCGAGAGAATGGAAGGAGATGATGGCCACCCGTGCCCCCTGGGCCAGCCAACGGCCGGCCCCGTGCTCGCGCACCGCCCCGCCTGCCCGGACCGGCTCGCTCCCGATGCTCGTCGACCCGGCTTGAGACGCAATCGCGTCAAGCAGGGCCGACAGCGCGCCCAGCTCGTCGTTGACGGCTATCCGTAACGCCTGGAACGTCCGAGTAGCCGGGTCGATGCCGCCACCAGTGGTGCAAGACCGGACGAGCTCTGCGAGCGCGCGCGTGGTCGTTATCGGTTGCGAATCCCGAGAGGCGACAACTTTCCGCGCGATCCGACGAGACCCCCGCTCCTCGCCGAACGTCCACAGAATCTCCGCGATCTCGGCCTCGCTCGCGGTGGCCAACAGCTCCGCTGCGCTCACCCCGCTGGTCGGGTCCAGCCGCATGTCCAGCGGCCCATCCTGCCGAAACGAGAACCCGCGGTCGGGATCGTCGACCTGAGGGCTGGCGAACCCCAGGTCGGCCAGCAACGCGTCGGCTCGAAGCCCCATTCCGGCCATCGCGGCTGGCAGCCCCGCGAACGAGCCGCGGACCGCCTCGACCCGTACGTCAGGCTGCGCTTCCGCCACGGTCGCGCTCGCGCGCTCGAGCATGGATCCGTCGAGGTCGTTCAGGACCACCACGCCCTCGGACCCCACGAGGCCCGCCGCCGTCACCGCGTGCCCGCCCAGGCCCGCCGTCGCGTCGGCGTACACGTTGCCGGGCCGCAACACAAGGAGCTCGATCGCCTCGCGGGCAAGCACGGACTGGTGTTCGCTCTGGGACATCGGGGCATGATTGCACGCCGCACCCCCGGCCGCAGTACAGTCGGGCATGAAAGCCGTCCTCCTGCTTGTCCTTGCCTTGCTCCTGCTCGCCGGCTGCTCGCCCCTGGGCCTCACCGTGCGTCTGGGCCCGGCCAACGACCAGATCGTGGCCTCCAAGGTCCTCGAGGTCGGCGAGGGCCCCGGCGCCACCAGCGACCGCGTCGCGATGATCGTCGTGCGCGGCCTGATCACCGACACCCCGACCCCGGGCCTGCTGGGCGCCAGCACCGCCCCGATCGACGACATGGTGGCCCAGCTCAAGATGGCCGCCGACGACCCGGCCGTCAAGGCCGTCATCCTCCGCATCGACTCGCCCGGCGGCACCGTCGCCGGCAGCGAGACGGCCTACCGCGAGGTCCGGGCCTTCGCAGAGGCCACCGGCAAGCCCGTCATCGTCTCCCTGGGCGAGGTTGCCACCAGCGGCGGGTACTACCTGGCCCTGGCCGGCGACCACGTGATGGCCGAACCCGCCACGCTCACCGGCTCCATCGGCGTGCTCATCCCCAGCTTCAACGCCAGCGAGGGGCTCGACAAGCTGGGCATCCGGACCCTGTTCGTCACCAGCGGCCCAAACAAGGACCTGGCCAATCCCTTGGCGCCCGTCCAGGAAGGCCACTACGACATCCTCCGCGGCATCGTGGGCGAGTACTACGCGAGCTTCCTTTCGCTCGTCCTCCGCCGACGCCCGGGCCTGCTCCCCGACGAGGTCTCCGCTGCCACAGACGGCCGCGTCATGACCGGCGACACCGCCGCCGCCATCGGACTGGTCGATAGCCTCGGCGGCGTGCGCGACGCGATGGACACCGCCATGGAGAGCGCCGGCCTGGAGCGCGCCATCCTCATCCGCTACGGCCCACGCGGCAACGCCCCACGCACGGCCTACGCCAGCGGCCAAACCCCCACCCCGCTCATGGCCGACAACTCCGTCAGCCTCCTGCGGTTCGACGGCGGCGGCCTCTCGGCTGGCACGCTCGGCCTGCGACCGGGCGTGGGCTACTACGTGTGGATTCCCTGAGCGACCGCCGCGAGGTGGCTTTTACACCGGCGCACACCGCCCATCCGATAGCCCTACCTGACACGTGCGCCCGGGCTGGACCATCCTGATCTGCGTGCTGACGCTCCTGGGCGTCGGCTTGGTCATGGTGCGCTCGGCAGATACGACCGTCGACCCCATCGACACGCCCAAGCCCCTCGATTTCAGCGAGGGGGCGGCCCTCGTCGTCGTACCCGACCCGAAAGAAATCGTTGACCCCACCTTCCGCGAGGCGCTCCTCGGCATGGCTACCTCGCGCGCCGCCATCTACGCGGGCCTCGCGCTGCTGGCCACGCTTGCCTTCGCGGCGCTCCCCAAGTCGCTGCTCGACCGCATCGACCACCTGGCCGACGTGCAGCGGCCCGGCCTCTGGCTCGCGATCGCGATCGCCCTCATCGTGGGCGTGCTCTTGCTGGTCTACGTGCCCGGGCTCAGCCGAGAGGCCAAGGGCGCCAAGCGGTGGATCGAGCTCACGCTGCCAGGCGTCGGTGAGCAGAGCCTTCAGCCAAGCGAGATCGCCAAGTGGGCGCTGCCGGCCGTCATCGCCGTCTTCGCCGCCGCCCGCGGCCCCGCCATCGGCACCATCCTGCAGGGCCTGCTGCCCGCCGGCGTCGCCGTCGCCCTCGTCTGCGGGTTCATCATGCTCGAGGACCTCGGCACGGCCGTCCTCATCGGAGCCTCATGCGGCGTCGTCCTGCTGGCCGCGGGCATCCGCTGGTGGCACGTCGCGGTCCTCGCCGCCGTCGCGCTGGCCGCCTCGGTGCAGGCCGTCCGCACCAGCCCCTACCGCATGGACCGCATCACCAGCTTCCTCGACCCCTGGGGCGACCCGGCCAACACCGGCTACCACATGATCCAGAGCCTCGCGGCAATCTCCGGCGGCGAGCTCACCGGCCGCGGCCTGGGCAACGGCCTGCACAAGCTGGGCTACCTGCCCGAAGACACCACCGACTTCCTTTTCGCCATCATCTGCGAAGAGCTGGGCGTGCTCGGCGCCGCGGGCGTGGCCGGCGTCTTCGCGCTGCTCACCTGGGCCTGCATCGGCGTGGTCCGCCAGGAGCGCGGGGTCGCCTGCCAACTCGTCGCCCTGGGGGTCACCGCAACGGTCGCGCTCCAAGCCATCATGAACCTCGCCGTGGTCACCGGGCTCGGGCCGACCAAGGGCATCGCCCTGCCGCTGGTCAGCGCCGGCGGCACGGGATGGATCCTCACCGGCGCCTCGCTCGGCCTGCTCGTCGCGATGGACCGCCGCGAGGCCGCGCGATCGACGGTCATCGAGCACCAGCCGACGCGCGAGCCCGCGGGCGTGCAGCGCAGCCTGTTCGCGCGCAGCCGAGGACCGGGCGCCGAGGCGCCGGCTTGAGCCGCAAGGCGCACATCGGCATCGCGTTCCTCGGTGGCGGCAGCGGCGGACACATCTACCCCTCGCTCGCCGTCGCCGACGCCATCGCCGGCCTCGTGCCCGACGCCCGCGCCGTCTTCCTCACCGGCGATCGACCCGCCGACGAACAGGCGCTCGCCAACGAGCTCGCCTTCGACGAGCCCGCCCGCCGCATCGCCCTGCACGCGCGCCCACCGTCGGCTCGCCCCATCGCCATGCTGCGATGCGTCCGCGCCTGGGGCCAGGCCGTTCGCGACGCTCGCGAAGCCCTGCGGGATCTCAAGGACGCCAGCGAGCGCGTCGTCGCGATGTCGACCGGCGGCTACGTCTCGGCCCCCGCCGCCATGGCCGCGCGCGCCGAACGCGTCCCGCTCGTGCTCGTGAGCCTGGACGCCCGCATAGGCAAGGCCAACCGCTTCGTCGGCCGGCTCGCCGCCCACACCCTCGTCGGCCAGGACCATGCGCCGAGCGGCTGGCGTGCCGTCGGCACCATCATCGGCACGCGCGCCATCGCGCCGGGCCCCAAGGCCGACTGCCGCCGCGTGCTGGGCCTCGAGGCTGATCAGCCGACCCTGCTCGTCATGGGCGGCAGCCAGGGCGCCACGTCGATCAACGCGCTCGTGCAAGCGCTCTGCACGAGGGAAGCCGAATCGCTGCGCGCGTGGCAGGCCATCCACTTGGCCGGCTCGCAGTCGGCCGCCAGCGATCTCCAGGCCGCCTACGACGACGCCGGCGTCGCCGCCCGCGTGCTCGAGCGCTTGAGCCCGATGGGCCCCGCGTGGGGCGCCGCAGACCTGGCGCTCTGCCGCGGCGGCGCGGGCTCGGTGGCCGAGGCCCACGCCAACGCCGTACCGGCCGTGTTCCTGCCCTACCCCTACCACCGAGACCAGCACCAGGCGGCCAACGCGCAACCGCTCGTCGATGCGGGCGGCGCGGTCGTGCTCGAAGACCGCATCTCGCCCGAGGCCAACTTCACTGCAGTCGCGCCGACGCTGCTCGACCTCATGGCCTCGGCGGACAAGCGACAGGCCATGGCCGACGCCCTGCGACGCGCCCCGCGGCAAGACGGCGCCGCGGAGTGCGCGCGCATCGTCGTCGACGCAGCCGTTCCTTGCTGATTGCCTCGACTTCCCACGGGCCGGGCGGCGATCTCTGGTATACTTGCGTCGATGGGGCAGAACGGTCATCACCACGCCCGCCACGCCGCCGCGAGTACGACGTGCTGCGTGCTCTGGACGCCCGCAGGAACCGACCCGCCCGCCGAGCTACTCGCCTCGCTCGAGCGGCGGTCGCTGTCTTGGGTCGGTGTGCAGGACGGCTACTCCGCCATGGCCGAAATCCTGATGCGTCGCCGCTCGGGCGAGAGCCCCAAATCGGCCGTGCTCGTCCTGGTGCATCCGACGAAGCTCGACTTATCGGGCCTGGTCGTCGATGCCCTCGGACGCTTCGCCGGCCCCGTCGCGGTGTGGAGGTTCGATCCTGACGCCCAGCCCGTGCTCGCCGCCGCCGAGCGCCACGAACTAGCCACCGTCTTCGTGCGAACACAAGAAGGGGAGCCCCGCCGGGCCGACCAGTCTCAAGACCGACCGCCGCCGTCGTCTCCGGCCGCCTCGAGCGACGAGGGCGAACGCCGCCAGGTCGAGCCCGAGGACGAAGAGCCGACGGCGTCGTCGCTGCTCAGCGACGAGGAACTCAGCATGCTGCTGGCCGATCGGCCGGGGCACTAGGGCATGGCGCTCGGCGGACGCCAGATGGGAGCACTCGTGGCCTCCGACGGAGCAACGCAATCCGGCGCGACGACCAACGGCCCGAGGCAGGCCCAGGGGCCGGCCCGCATCGTGCTCGTCGGCCGCACGGGCCTCGACGGCGTGCTGGCCGCTCCGGCGAGCACCGAGATGGTCCGCGTCCGCAGCGGCATGGACGCGCTGGGCGAGGTCTCGGCCTGGAGCCGACAGACGCGCGAGCACGGCGGCGAGCAGGTCGTCGTCCTGGGTGAGGCCATCGACGCTGACCCGACCTTGCTGCGTGCCCGTAAGCTCGTCGACGCCCTGCGACGGCTCGACCCGGGCGTCCGCGTGCTGGCCGTAGGCCGGCCGCTCGAGAGCGACCAGGCGAGCCGCGACGACGCGTTCGACGGCTGGCTCGACATCGACGACCCCGTCTTCTCGTCGCGTGTGCTCCTGCACGGCCGGCGGGCGGCGCGCTCGACGCCGACGCCGACGCCGACGCCGAAGCGTCCGGTCGAGGTCTCGGCGCCGCCGAAACCGACCGCCCCGCCGCCACCCGCCGACGATCGCCGCTTGGTCGAGATGCTCCTGGCCGGCGAGTCGATCGAGGCCGCCGCGGTCGACCTTGCCTCCCGCCGCGCGGGCGCACCGCTGTCCCTGCGCGATGCCTCTGAGGCAACGGACGATGCGAGCTGCGCGCGCATCCCCGGTGTTGCCGATCGCGTGCTCGTCGGCCCGCGCGCCGCGCACGAGCGACTGGCCGATGCCGCCGAATGGCTCGGCGGATGGCTCCGGCTCGAGGCCCGCCATCGCGCCCTGGAGAACGAGGCCAATACCGATCCACTCACCGGTGCCTGGAACCGCCGCCACTTCGAGCGCGCGCTGACCGACGCCATCGACGCGGCCGGCGAGGCACGCCGCGACCTGTCGGTGCTCGTCTTCGACATCGACGACTTCAAGCGCTTCAACGACGAGCACGGCCACGAGGCCGGCGACGAGATCTTGCGTGAGGTCGTCAACCTGCTGCAGAGCGTGATCCGCCCTACCGACAAGGTCTGCCGCATCGGCGGCGACGAGTTCGCCGTCATCTTCGACGACCCCGCCGGCAAGCGCGAGCCCACCAGCCGCCACCCGCGCTCGGTCGTTGGCCTCGCGAAGCGCTTCCAGAAGCAGGTCGCCGCCAAGCGATTCCCGAAGCTGGGCGACGACGCGCCGGGTCGCCTGACGATCTCGGGCGGGCTGGCAACGTTCCCCTGGGACGGCCTGGACGTCGCCTCGCTCGTACGCGCCGCCGACCAGCGAGCCCTCGAGGGCAAGCACCAAGGCAAGAACGCCATCGAGCTGGGGCCGGCGTCCGACGCCGAAGGCTGACCCGTCTCAGGCCTTGCCGACGCCGATGCGTAGCAGCCGCGTGCCGCCCAGCGGCGCTGCGGGATCACACACGAACGACACGCGGTCGGCGCATGCGGCCGGCACGACGATCGTGTGCCCGGCGTGCACGGGCAGCGCTGCGTCGTCGTCGTCCTCGACCACGACCTCGCCCACGCCCGACACGAGCATCAGCACCTGGCAGCGCCCGTCGAAGCTCAGCGGGATCTCGTCGCCCCCGTGTGGCCGCGCCTCGTCGATCGAGAACGCGTCGAGCGCGCACAGCCGTCCCGCATCGTCGCCGCTCGCCAGCCGCCGGGTCGCCGGCGGCGGCCCGCCGAGGATGCACTCGACGGCCTGTTCCAGGTGCAGCTCGCGCCCCTGCCGCCCGTACTCGCGCGCCCAGTCGTACACGCGGAACGTCGTGTCGCTGGGCGTCTGTACCTCGGCCACCAGCGTGCCCGCGCCGAGCGCATGGATCGTGCCCGTCGGCAGCGTGTGCAGGTCGCCCACCCGCGACGGTGCGCTGTGCAGCATCGCCGGCACGTCGCCGCCCTCGCGCGCTGCGGCGCCGACGTCGGCCGCCGTCACGCCGGGTGCGAGGCCTTTCAGGATGCGGGCGTGCTCTTCGGCCTCGACCACGTACCAGCACTCGGTCTTCACGTGCGCCTCGGCGTGGGCCGCCGCATAGGCCGGGCTCGGGTGCACCTGGATCGACAGGTTCTCGCGCGCATCAAGGTACTTGACCAGGAGCGGAAAACGACCGTCGAGCGACCCGACCGGGCCGAGCAGGTCAGCGCCCCAGAACTCGACTGCATCTCGGATGCTGCGGCCCGCGAGCGCGCCGCGTGCGATGATCGACGACACGCCCGAGCCACCCGCGCCAGACGCACTCGTCGCGTCGAGGTCGGCAAGCTCCCAGCTCTCACCAACGCTGGCGCCGTCGGGCAGGTCCTTGCCCAGCGTGGCCAGACGCCGACCGCCCCAGACCTTTTCGAAGAGCCTGGGCTCGAGCACGAACGGCAGTGGTTCTTGGATGGCGTCAGCCACGGACGCTGTCAGCCGCCGGGGTTGGCGTTGGGGTCAGCCACGGCGTCGATCGCCATGCCCGAGATCGTCGCCTCGAACGCGAGACGATTCTCGACCACGCCCTGGACGTTCGCCGTGAAGCGACGCCGCCCGAACTTGATCTCTTGGCCGAGCAAAATGAGTTCGTCACCAGGCGCGACCATCGAGCGGAACGCCGCGTTCTCGATCCGCAGGAATGCGGCGAGGTACGGGTCCTTGTGGCGCGCGAGGAACATGAAGCACGCGAGTTGCGCGCCGGCCTCGATCTGCAGCACGCCGGGGAACATGGGCTTGCCCGGGAAGTGCCCGGCCACCCAGAACTCGTCGTCGCTAACCGATCGGGCGGCCACCGCCTTGGTGTAGCCCTCGTTGTGCCACACCAGGCGGTCGATCAGCCGCATCTGCCCTCGATGGGGCAGGATGCGCTCCACGCCGGCCGTGTCGAGCACGTACGAGCCCAGGTCGATCCCGCCGAGCGGGAACAACAGTCCCTTGGCGCTCGCGGGAGCGCCGGCGGGGTCGGTCGCGGGCGTGTCACTCGAAACGGTCGGCATCGTGGGTATTCAGTCCTGCTTACGCAGCTCCAGGACCTCCTTGCGGAGCTCCTGGGCCAGATTCTTGATGTCCTGCATGGCCGTGCGGACGCGGGTGCCCGCGGCCTTGTTGCCCGCCTTGACCTTGTCCATGTCCTCGGCGATGGAGTCGAGAATCTGCTTCATTTGCTCGTATTGCTGCATCGACCAGTTCTCCCACGTGGTGCCCTGAGTGCCTCGGCCCGGCGGGCCGGCTGTCATACTTCCCATCCCCGGCGGCCGGGGCAAGCCTCGGGCGGGCCTGAGGCCCCCAAGAGCGGGCAAAACCGCAAAAATCGACCGAACAAGGGCCAGCCCGACCCCACTCTAGCCGCTCAGGGCCTTCACCGACCTCTCCAGAACCGCCAGAGCCCCGCTGAGGTAGATCGCGTCGCCCTCGTGCTCCAGATTCGCCGGGGCCGCCGCCGAGGCGATCAGCCGCTTGCACTGCAGCAGGCGGGCGTAGTCCTTCTCGACCGGCAAACCGGCCTCACGCCGGGCCTTGGCGATCATCGACACCGGCTTCAGGCCGCACAGCCGCTCCGTGCGGCCCCAGAATTGCCGCTCGAGGTACAGCCCGTCCTCGGCCCAGTGCCCGGGGTGGACCAGCCCCAGGTCGATCAGGGCGCACCGCTGGCCGGCGTGGCCGTGCCCGTTGTCCGAGGGCTGCCGCCACATGGCGTTGGCCGGGTGTACGTCGCCGTGCTGCCACGCGCTCACGGGCCGGGCGTTCCAGATCGACAGGGCCTCGGGCAGCAGCTTCCGGGCGCTCTTGAGGGCGTTGTTCCAGTGCTGGGCATCCGGGATGGCGTTGTCGTGGGCCATCTGGCGTGCTTGCTCGTGCGCGTGGGCCCAGTCGGGCTCGACCGGGCGGCCCGTCGGCTGCCACTGCTGCTCCGCTCGGATCTGGAAGTCGCTCGCGGCGTCGATCAGGGCCCGCAGCCCGTGCTCGTCGAAGTTGGTCGCGACGGTGCCGCCCTCGAACCGCTCGATCACCAGCCAGCACAGGTCATATGAGCCAAGGTTGTCCGCCGAGGCCAGCACGCGCGGCGTCGAGAGCGAGAGGCAGTCGGGGGCCGACCAGCCCTTCTTCCAGCAATCGCCCAGGGCCGCCGCCCAGCGGCGCTCGTTCGGCCCCACGGGCACCTTCACCATGCAGGGCACGGTCGTGCCGTCGTCAAGGGTCCACGTGGAGAAGCCGGTGGCCGCGCCGCCGCGCTGCCAGCTCGTCCGGAACCATTCGATGTCACCGAGGTTGTCGCCCGCGGCCTCTTTGACCACCGGTGCCAGCATCGCCCCGAGCGCCAGCGGATCGCTGGTGTCCAGGGCGCCCGCGTTTGGCTGCGGATCGGCCATCGCCAGGTGGCGCCTCCCTTGTCCGATCTGCCGAATCTATGCAGGGCCGTCCTGACCCCGGCACGCTCGAACGAACACACTGTACACGCCCGAACCGAGCGCACCGTTTCCGCTCCGCTCGGGGTGCCATTGCACCCCGGCATAGAACGGCCGCTCGGGGTCGTGCACCGCCTCGATGGTCCCGTCGGGGGCGACTCCAGCCACGGCAAGCGAGCCCGCATCGGCGATCGCCTGCCGATGCCGGCTGTACGGGTTATCGGCACCTTCGGCGAGCCATCCGGGCGCGCCCGCGCGGGCCTCGATCGCGTGCGGTTGGTGCCAGTGCGTGCGCCACGCGTCGCCCAGCGTGTCGGGCAGGTGCTGGTCGAGCCGGCCGCCCGCGAGCAGCGCCATCATCTGCATGCCGTAGCAGACGCCCAGCACGGGCAGGCCTGAGCGACCCTGCAGGGCCCGAAGAAGTGCCGAGTCGTACGCCTGGCGGAGCTCGACCACGGGCGTGACGCGCGGGTCGGTCGGCTCGCCGAACGGCTCGGTCCGCGGATCGTCCCCGCCGATGAGCAGGACGCCGTCGACCAGGTCGAGCTGGTCTTCGATGGATTCGATCACCGGCGGCAGCACGATCGGAAGCCCGCCGGCCGCAACGACGGCGTCGACGTAGGTCATCCGGCAGCACGAACGCAGGGCGGGCGGCGCAGCCGGATCGCTGCTGGGGGCCACGTCGACGTCGCCGGCAATGCCGATGAGCGGTCGGTGGTGCTGGTCGCGCTGGCCCATGGTCGGCCTCCATGCCGATGGTGCGTAGGAGCCGAGTGGCTGCCCCGAGTCGAGGGTAGCGGGAGTACGCTGCGCCGATGCCCACCAAGCCGGTCATCCTGAGCCTCTTGGTCGCGATCGCCATCGTCGTCGCTTCGATGTGGCTCCTGAGACCACCGTCGGCCAGCGCGACGGCCGAGCCGCAGCCCGTGCTCGACGTCGACGCGGCTTCGATCGTGTCGTTCGAGACGCGGGCCGAGGGGGAAAACGCCCGACGCATCGAGCGATCGCTGGCGGGATGGCAGCTCATCGACCAGGACGGCCCGCCCTGGGCCGTGCAGGACGGACGGGCACGCGCCGCGGCCCGCATCCTTGCCGACCTGAAGGGCCGGCCGGTCGGAGACGAGGACCTGCCGCCGGTCGCCTCGACCCTCACGATCACCGACGCGCGTGGACGCACCATGTCCCTCGGCCTGCGTGAACCGGTCGTCGGCGGGCGACGCGTGGTCGATCGCGTCGACGCCGAGGGCGGCGTCCAGCAGTTTGCGATCGACGAACCCCTCTACGAGGCGTTCGTCCTGACCGGGCTGGCGGCCTGGCGCGACGAAGGCCTGCTCGGGGCGCTCCCCGGCAGGCCCGCGAGGCTCGAGCTTGCGCGCGGCGACTCGCGCCTCGAACTCGCCCGCGTCGACGGCCGATGGTCGCTGAGGGCGCCGGTATCTTCGCGCGCCAGCGAGCAAGGCGTGGATGCATTGCTGCAGGCGATCGCACGCCTGCGCGTCGAGCGCTTCGACGAACCACCACCACCCGCCGTACAAGCCGCGACGCAGGTGACGATCACGGTCGAGGCCGATCGCATCGAACCGATGGGCGACGACTCCGAGCCCGTCCGCACGACCGAGCGACTCACGCTCACGCTGCACGGCCCGGCCGACACCGGCGGGCGCCTCACGCTCGTCGGCGTGGCGCGCGAGCGGCGATATCGCTCGGCGGGCGCGGCGACCGAGTTCCTCGGGGCGACGTTCGTCGCGATCGACCTCGAGCCGCTGCAGCAAGTTACTCTGGAGGCACGCGGCTACGTGGCAGCGACCGCGATCGAGGGTGATGCGACGCTCGTCACGCGACTCGAGCTCAACGACCGCGTGTACGCGCGCACGGATGGAGGTTGGGCCGAGGGCGACGAGGTACTACCGGCCGACCGCGCCGCCGCACTCGATGCATTCTCTACGCTCCTGACGACCACGGCGATGACGGGCGTCGAGCTGACGGACGCACCCCAGCCCGCGGGCCGGGCGTCCCGGCCGGTGAAGATCGAAGCGTCGGCGATCGGTGGCGAGGCGCTCACGCCCCCGGGCGGGCTCACGCTGCGGATCGTCGAAGCACCGGGCGGCGCCTCGGGCGTGCTGCTCATCGGCGACGGCGTGACGCGCGAGTACACCGACGCGGCGAGCACCGCCATCGGGCGCGCCGTGCTCGTGCTCAGCGAGCCCGTGGCGCCGGCGGGCTAGAAGCTGCTCGAGACCATCTTGGCGGCCCGCTCGCGGATGCCGTCGAGCAACTCGCGCACCTCGGCGGCCATCTTGCTATTGGGAAACTCGGCGATGATGCGCTCGCCGTGGCTGGCCGCCTCGATCCAGCGCTTGTCGCGCACGGCCAGCTTGAACTTGGCGCCCAGGTTCTCGCGGGCCTTGCCGATGACGCCGCGAGCGACCTCGCGGAAGGGTGCGGCTTCGTCCTCGCTGAGGTGGTGGTCGAGCCTCTTGAGGAGTTCCATCGCCTCCTCGACGCGGTCGTCCTCGGCCGCCTCGAGGAACTGGCGCTCGAGGTCGGCCTTGAAGCGCTCGACCTCGCGCGACACGCGCTCGGGCGCCGCCTGGGCGCGCGGCGCTTCGGGGAAGGTGCGGGCGATACGCACGGCCTCTCGCTGGGCCTCTTCCCACTGGCGGTGCAGGACGAGATCCTCCAGCTGCGTCATGGCGTTGTTCAGCTGGTGCTCCAGCGTCGCGCGACGCGATCGATCGATCCGGCGGCGGAAGTTCTCGGCATCCTGGCGATATCCGAACCGATCGGCGAGCTCGCCCGAGAGCACGAGCGCCGCCTCCCAGTCTTCGGCGGCGATGTCTTCCTCGATCGCGCGGCGGAGCAGCGTGCGCTCGCGCGTGCGGTGCAAGACGCGGCGCGCATCGTCGCTCAGGGCGGCCTGCTCTCCCAACGAGCGCAGGGCCATGGTCGTTGTGTGCAGTTCCTTGCGTGTCTGGCGGACGTCGCGTACGAGGTACACCAGGCCCACGGATGCGGGGGCGAGCACGACGGCCAGCACCATCGCCAGCAGCCCGGCGACGCCCAGGCTCTCGGGCACCAGCAGCCCGGCGGTCGACGCGACCTCTCCCGGCGTGAGGGCTGCCTGCGGATCTCCCGAGAGCAGGCTCTCGAGGTCGATGCCGGCGGCCTGCGTCGCGGCGGCCGGCCGCAGGGCCCACAGCACGACGGCCGCCACGCCCATCAAGAACACCGAGCCGTGGGCAAGGAGCACCAGCGCCATGGGCCAGCGGCTGGGCCGGGCGCGGGGCACGACCGGCTCGATCGCGTCGTGATCGGGACGGGCGAGTTCGTTCGGATGCTGGCTCATGGGCGGCTCTCCGTGCCGGTGCGGCGCGCCGTCGTCCGCACTCCTCTGCCTCGACCAGTATAACGGCACAACCCCCCAACCGATGCACCAGAACGGCCGCCAACGCCCCCGGGGTACACTGGGCCCATGCAGCAGATCGACGTTTCCGGACGCATACACAAGCAGAACACGCAAGATTCCAACACCGCGGCCGCGATGTGGACGGCGAGCCTCGGGCCCTTCGAGACCAACGCCTACGTGTACACGCCGGACGGCCGCCACGCGTGGATCATCGACCCGGGGCAGGCGCCGGAGCCCATCCTCGAACTCGTCGGCGAGCAGGGGCTGGCGGTCGATGCCGTGCTGCTCACGCACGCGCATGCCGACCACATCCTGGGTCTGGGCGAGGTCATGGACGCCTTCCCCGGTGCGCCGCTACTCATCCACGAGGACGAGCGGGACTGGATCGGGGACGCCGCCCTGAACCTGAGCGCGGGCTTCGGCATGCCGTACAGCGGGCCCGAGCCGACCAAGACCTTCGAGCACGGCGCGGCGCTCACCATCGGCGGCGAGTCGTGGACGGTGCGGCACACGCCCGGCCACAGCCCGGGTGGCTGCGTGTTCCTGGCGCCCGGGGGCGGCGTTGCGATCGTCGGAGACACGCTCTTCTCGGGCAGCATCGGACGAACGGACCTGCCGGGCGGCGACTTCGACCAACTCGCCGAGAGCATCCGCCGCGAGCTCTACGGCCTGGATGCCTTGTGCCTGTGCCTGCCCGGGCACGGTCCGCCGACGACGGTGGGCGAAGAGCGCTCGCACAACCCGTTCGTGCGGCGCGAGGGCTGACCGCGACGAAGGGCGCACCATCAATCACAAACCGGGGCCGACCCAAAGGCCGACCCCGGTTTGCTCCAAGGAGGGGACGCTTGTGTGCTCGGCTGCTCAGCAGCCGGCGTCGAACTCGCTCTGGAACGCGAGGAAGTCGAACAGCGTGAGGCTTCCATCGCCGTCGAAGTCGGCGACCGGATCGCCCACGGCGAACGCCGACTGGAAGGCCAGGAAGTCGAAGATGGTCAGGTCGCCGTCGCCGTCCATGTCGGCCCGGCATCCGCCACACTCGAGGCCCTCGATGCGCAACGCATCGATGGCGACTTCCATCACCGAGTCGTTGGGGCTATCGGAAGCGGTGAACCGCACCTGCACCTGCGAAGTCAGGCTGATGTGATCGGTGAGGTTCCACCGCATCAGCGACCAGGCATCGCCGCCCATCGAGTGGTCGACGCGCTCGAGCTCGACCCAGCGGCCGCCGGCGTCGTCGGACACCTCGACCACGAGGCGGTCCTGGTCGCCCAGGCCGGCGCGCTGGTCGTCGTTGGAGAACCATCGGGCATAGCTCAGGACGGCGTTGCTCGGAGCGCTCGACAGGTCGAACACGGGCGAGGTCAGCACGGTCGGGCCGCCGTCGAGGTCGATGCCGCGGTCCGCGCCGGTGACGTAGGCGTTGCCCGAGCCGTCGAAGTCCGAATCCGCCACGCCGCGGAAGCCATCGGGCTCGCCGAGCTCCCAGCCGCCCTCGGCGACCGAGTCGTTGTCGACCGCCCAACCGGGCGCCGACTGGAAGTCCTGGTCGACGGCGGTGATGACGGCGGTGGCCGCCAGCGCGTCGTAGCTGATGCCCGGAGCGCCGAACGGCTCGATGGTCTCGCGGCCGTCGGACGTGGCACGCACGTAGTACTCGACGATCGAACCGCAATCGAGCGCGGGGAACGTCGCCTCGAACTGGTCGCCGCCCATGGGCACCAGCAGGGCGCTGTCGAACGCGCCGCCGTCGACGCTGAAGAACAATTCGGCCGAACCCGGGTCGAGCGGACCGTCGACCTCGACGATCGTCACGGCGAAGCTCTGCGGCGAGCCGGGGTCGACCAGGTCGAGGTCCGGCAGGCTGATCTCGATGCCCCGGATGGGCGGGCAGCACACGCCAAGCGGGTTGGCCAGGGCGTCCTGGAACTCGGGACGGTCGATGGCCGTGCCGTTGTTGCCGCTCGTGGTGCTGCAGCCGGCGTGGGTGTGCACGCCGATGGCCAGGCCGGTGGTCTCGTCGAGCACGGGCGAGCCGGAGTTGCCGCCGGTGGTGTCGGTCTGGTACGAGATGCCGAAGCCGTCCTTGCGGACGTACGGGCCGGTGTGGGTCTTCTGCACCTGGTTCCACGCGAGCGGGGCGCCGGTGCCGAAGGTGCTGCCGTAGCCGGTGATGCGGATGTCGCCGGTCGAGGTCGGGGCCTCGGGCGCCAGGCGGTAGAACTCGCCCTGGGCCTGGCCGGCGGTCAGGCCGGTGTCGCTGTTGGGGAAGGCGCCGAAGTAGGCCCAGTCGTTGCCGATGCCGCGGCCGCCGTTGGACTGCATCGAGTCATCGTCGACGGGGTACTGGTCTTCGGGAGCGGCCATGACGATCGAGCCGCTGCCCGTGCTGAGCGGCACGTTGAACTCGACTACGTCGGCGCTGAACGTGCAGTGGCCGGCCGTGATGAAGCACTTGGCGCAGTCGTCGATGAGCCACGCCGTGCAGCCCACGGGCAGCAGGCGTGCGTTCCGCGGATCGCTCGAGAGCACTCGGTCGTCGATCGAGCCACAGATGCTGTCGAAGCCGCCGCCCTGCGTGAAGCCGCTGCCGGCGGTCAGGCCGTTGATCACGACGCGGCCGACGTCGGCGCTCGGCCGGGCGAGCACCTCGACGAGCAGGGTGTCGCCGTTGAAGTATGCGGTCTTGTGCTTCCACTGGCCCAGCGTGTGGCTGGTCAGGTGCTGGTCGTGCTTGTCCTTCAGGCTCGTGATGCGGAGGCGCATCGAGTCGGGCAGCACGGTCGACTCGGCGTCGAATCGCACGCGGCTCCAGCCGGCTCCGGGGGCGGCCATCGTCGCCGCGAAGACGACCTGCTCCTCATCGCCCACGCCGGGCAGGCCCAAGGGGCCGGTGTCGATGCGGTTGGCAACCTCGAACTGCTGCAGCGGATCGGCTGCTTGGGCAAGCACCGGGGCGGTCGCGCTCAGCACGCCGCCACACACGCACGCGAGCATCGCGGCGGCAACGCCGCCACGGCGAACGCCCATGGAAACAGAGTCAATCGTCATCGTGGTCCACTCCTGCGGATCGCGGCCGGCCCTTGGAAGCCTGGCCCTCGGATGGGAGAGAAATGGGGAATACCCCTGCACACGTCCGGCGCTCCCCTCGTTCGCCGGCGTGCCGATGGGTCTACGCCGGCCTTCATTAGGACGTTTCAGGAAGCAAATCGTTGATATCCCCATCGAAGCCGGGCAACCCGTGGCCGCAGGGCCGGTAACGCATCGATATGCCGCTCGACGCCTCCCCTGTCGCCGTCGCCCGACGCGTCCGCATCGCTCGCGCGCTCTCGCTTTGGTCGTGCCGGTTGGTCGGCTTCGTGCTCCTGGTGCGAGGCGTGTACCTGCTGATTAACCGTCTCGCGTTCGGCATCACACAGGGAGACGTGGCGTACGCGTACGACGCCTACACGGGGGTCGGCAAGGAACACATGGTCGCAGCGGGCATCGCAGCCACGCTGGTCGGCCTTGCGCTCGTGCTGCTCGCGCGGCCCTTGAGTCGCTGTGCCATCGCAATGCCCGACGCCGGCTGTCCGTCGTGCGGCCACACGGGCGAGATCGATGGCGACGGCCGTTGCGTCGAGTGCGGATGGCAGCTCGATGCCTCGTCCTCCCGCCGGCCCGACGCGTAGGACGTCGCACGCCCGAGCAATAGGCCATGCTCCGCCTCGTTCCGCACGCACGAGGAGGACTGTTATGCGCACGAGCATCGCAACGGTCATCAGCGTCGGATTACTGGCCGCAGCCGCACAGGCTCAGGTCGAGACCAGGCTCATCGACCCGACCCTGACCGGCTCCGACGTCACGCCACTGGAGTCGCCTACGGGGCTCGAAGGGCTGCACGTCGCCGCGTTCGACCCGGGATTCCCGGAGGGCGTTCGGCCGCGCATGTTGTTGGTGTTCGTGCCGGGCGGGGGCGCGGTGCCGACACAGTACACCCGATTCGCCCAGCACTCGGCGTCGCTCGGCCTGCATGCGCTGGGCATCGCGTACGAGAGTTGGCCGTCGATCTGGGAGATGATCCGCGGCGAGGACGACCCCGACCTGGCCGAGGCGATTCGGCGCGAGCGCCTCTTCGGCGAGCCGCAGACCGATCTCATCGACGTCGACGAGCCCAACAGCATCAGCGGCCGTCTCGGACGGGCGCTCTCGTACCTCGACAATGCGTTTCCCGACGAGGGCTGGGGGCAGTTTGTCGAGGGCGACGGCTCGTTGCGATGGCGTCGCATCATCGTCGCGGGACATTCGCAAGGCGCTGGGCACTCGGCCTACCTCACCAAGGAGTTCACGCTCGGCGGGTCGCTCCTGTTCGCGGGTCCGGGAGACTTCGTGACCGGCGTTGGTCCGGCGCCCTGGCTCTTCCGGCCGAGTGAAACGCCGACCAGCCGCATGCTCGCCTTCACGCACGTCGGAGATCGAACCGCCGCGGGCTTCTTCGGCAACCAGCGCATCCTCGGGCTTGACGCCTTCGGCCCGCTCGAGAGCGTCGATCGAAAGACCGCGGGCGAACTGTCGAGCCACATGCTCACCAGCCTACTCGACATCGATCACGGCAACTACCACTCGGCCGTGGTCGTCGACGACTTCCTGCCGATCGGCGCGATGGGCGAGAACGTCTATCGGCCCGCGTGGACGTACCTGCTGGCCGAGCAGATCGCCGCATCGCTAGGCTGCCGAAGCGACGTCGACGGCGATGGAGCCCTGACGCTGTTCGACTTCCTCGAGTTCCAGAACCTGTTCGCAACCGGTGACGCAACAGCCGACTTCGACGGCGACGGCGCGTTCACGCTGTTCGACTTCCTGGCGTTCCAGAACGCCTTCAGCCTGGGCTGCTCGTAGCGGGCTCGGGCGGGGCGTCGGTCGCGGTCCAAGCGACGGGCAACTGAACCTCCCACCACTGGTTGCGCCGCGGCACGTCGGGGCCGTTGTAGCCCATGATGCGCGGCGAGCCGTCGGCGCTCCACCGGCCGGCTGCCTCGACGCCACCGGGCCCGACGTTGCGTTCGGCCTGGGATTCAAGCCACTCGTAGAGCTTACCGATTTCGCGCTCGATCCGGTCGTTGCCCATCGTGCCGCGGATGCCCAGCGACAGCACCGTCACGGGCTTGGTATCGATGACGCGTACGTTCTCTTCGGCGTCACCGACTGGTCCCAGGTCGCTTGTGCGATACAAGAACGACACGGTCATCGCGTCGTCGCCCTCGGCTCCCTGCACGCCCAAGTTCTCCGCGTCCTGGCGAGCCATGGTGGGCAGGTCGGCCTCGACCGGCGCGGTCATCGCGATGTCGCGGTTCTTGATGTGGCGAAACAGCGGGAAGAAGGCCATGTTCATGCCGAGGCGCGGCGACGCATCGACCGTGATCTCGGCGCGGCGAACGCTCGGGTAGGACTTGATCTCCATCGCGCCCGCCGGGGTCGGCCGGGGGTAGCCCTCGGGCAGCGCCGCCGTCGTGCGCATCGGGCCGGCCACGAAGTAAGCGCTGACCTCGCCGTCCTCGAGTTCGCCCGTCCGGGTCTTGAGCTCGAACTCGGACACGCCGCCGACCTTGACCGGATCGGCAACGACCGCAACAGCGGCGCCAGCCGGTGCTTCGGCCGCATCCTGCGCGATGGCTTTTAGCGGAAGGCAAGCTGCGGCGCCGGCAAGGACCAGGATTCTCAGCGAGCAGTCGATCATCGGAGACCTCCTTCGACCCGGGATGGTCGAACGGTTCCGATGCGCCGGTCGGCACGAGCAGGCTCACTCGTGCGTAATCCCGTACGCGACCGCTGGGCAGCCCTAGCGCGAGGCGTGCACGACGCTCTGCGCCTGCTCTTTCGCGCAAGAGCCCAGCAGCGCACGCACCTGCTTCTCGATTCCGGCTGCGTCGAGGCCAACCTCGGCAAGCTGGGCCTTTCGCCCGTCCTGCTTGATCCAGCGATCGGGCAGGCCGAGGCGGCGAATGATGGCGCCGCGCAGCCCCATCTCCTCGATCGCCTCGAGCACGGCGCTGCCGAACCCACCCTGGAGCGTGTGCTCTTCGACGGTCATGATGGGCACGCCTGCCTCGACGAGCTCGCGGAGGAGCGAGCGATCGACGGGCTTGGCAAAGCGGGCGTCGTAGACGGCAATGCTACGGTCGGGCGAGAGCGACTCGGCGACCTCGACGCACGCGAGCGCGGGGACGCCGAAGGCGAGGATGGCCGCGTCGGGCTTGTCAACGCCTTCGGTGAGCAACCGTGCCTTGCCGAGCTCGAATGCGGGGCACGAGCCCGCGAATCGATCGGACACGTCGTCCCGCGGGTAGCGGACGCTCGAGAGGCCTCGGTCGTAGTCGCGCATGAACTCGAGGCTCGCACGCAGGCTCGGCTCGTCGATGGCGGCCATGATCGCCGCGTCGGGCAGCGTGCGCAGGAGCGAGACGTCGGCGAAGCCGTGGTGCACGGCGCCGTCGCCGCCGACCAGGCCCGCGCGATCGAGGCACAGCCGCACCGGTAGCCCCTGGAGCGCCGCCTCCTGGAAGGCCTGGTCGTAGGCCCGCTGCAGGAACGTGCTGTACACCGCGAAGAAGGGCTTGGAGCCCGTCTTTGCGAGCCCGGCCATCATGTCGAGCGCGTGGCTCTCGCAGATGCCCGTGTCCCACACGCGATCGGAGTACTTTTCCATCGCCTCGGTCACGCCCGTGCCATCGGGCATCGCGGCCGTGCACGCCACGACCGCCTCGTCGCGTTCCATGAGGTCGACGAGCGCGTCGCCGAACGCGCTGGTAAAGCTGCGCCCGCCACCCTTGACGACGACGCGGCAGCCCTCGGACTGCAATTGGGCGCCATCTTGGGCTGCGAACGGCTTCGGCGAGTGGAAGGTCCGTGCATCGCCTTCTGCAAAAGCGAAGCCCTTGCCCTTGACGGTCTTGACGTGCAGGACGCACGGCCGGTCGAGGTCTTTCACGGCCTCGAGGAACTCGATCAGCGTGGGCAGGTGGTGTCCGTCGATGGGCCCCACGGTGAGCAAACCAAAGTGCTCGAACCAGGTGTTCTCGGGTGCGCCGTCGCCGACCATGGCCTTGGCGGCCTCGCCCATGCGGTGGTACGCGTCACGCAGCGCCTCGCCGCCCGGGATGCCCTTGAGCAGTTCCTTGCCCGTTCGCTTGAGGCCGGTGTACGTGTGGCTGACGCGGACGCGGTCGAAGTGCTGGGCGAGCGCGCCCTGCGGGCCGGCGATGGACATGCCGTTGTCGTTCAGGACGACGAGCATCTGCCGCTTGAGCGTGCCGGCGTTGTTCAGCCCCTCCATCGCCACGCCGTTGACGATCGACGAGTCACCGATGATCGTGACGACGCGGCGTCCGTCCTTGCGGGCCTTGGAGTCGTACGCCTCGCCGTTGAGCGCGTCGCCGCGGGCCATGCCGACGGCCGTCGAGATGCCCGTGCCGGCGTGGCCGACGCGGAAGAGGTCGTACTTGCTTTCGTCTGGTTCGGGGAAGCCGGCCATGCCCTCGCGCGTGCGGAGCTTGCTCAGCAGCGGCAGGCGGCCGGTCAGCAGCTTGTGGGGGTAGCACTGGTGGCCCACGTCGAACAGCAGCCGATCCCAGCCGAAGTCGAACACGCGATGCATGGCGATGGTCAGCTCGACCACGCCCAGGTTGGGGGCCAGGTGGCCGCCGGTCCGCGAGACCTGGTCGCAGATGGCCGCCCGGATCTCGCCGGCGAGCTGCTCGAGCTGGTCGATGGACATGGAGCGGAGTTGCTCGGGCCCGGTCAGCGTGTCCAGCAGTGCCATCCAACCCTCCAAGTCCCGGCACGAGGCCGATCGATCCGTCCCCAACCCTATTTCTTAGGCGAAATCCCGGCTATTTTCAATGATTCTTGAAAATATCGGGATTTCCCTTGGACTCGCTGGCCCTGCAATCATCGACCTCATCGCGTCCGGCTGGCCAAGACGCGGGCTACGTCCGAGAGATCGCGACCGCGGCCGCCCAGCGGTCCGAGGGCGACGAGGCTTGCTTCCAGAAGGTTCGCGACTTCGGCTCGTGATGCCTCGACCCCCACGACGCCGGGGAAGGTCAGCTTCCCGGCGTCTGCATCCTTACCCGTCCGCTTGCCCGCCTGTTCGGTCGACTGCTCGACGTCGATGAGATCGTCGACGACCTGGAACATCAGCCCCACCGCTTCAGCGTACTTGGTCACGGCGTCGATCGCGGCCCGATCGGCGCCAGCACTGATGGCGCCCATGCGGCAGGCGGCGCGCATGAGCGCGCCGGTCTTCCAGCGGTGGATCAGCCCCAGCCGCGATTCATCGTCCGATAGACCGGCGTCGAACCCGCCCAACGAGTCGAGCGTCTGCCCATCGATCATGCGCGCGGTCGCGTCGGTCAGCTCCGCAATGAGCAACGCGCTCGTGTGGGGATCCTCGACGCGCTTGGCGAGCGTCCAGTACGCCGCATTGAGCATCGCGTCGCCCGCGAGCAGTGCTGCAGCTTCGCCGGCATGCACGTGGAGGGTCGGCCGGCCGCGGCGCAGATCGTCGTCGTCCATGCAGGGCAGGTCATCGTGCACCAGACTGAACGCGTGGACGAGCTCGACCGCTGCAGCCGCGGGCAATGCGGCCGAGTCGGCTGCTCCGGTGGCTCGCGCACACATGAGCGTGAGGGCCGGCCGGAGACGCTTCCCGCCGCCGAGTGCGGCGTAGCGGGCGGCGTCGCGCATGATCGAGCTCTGGCAGGCTTCGTCGACGACCGAGGCGATCTCGGCCTCGACCAGCGCCGCCAGCTCGGATACGAGCGCACGGATGCGCACTTCGATCGCGTCGGTTTGGGTCGGGTTGGCCGCCGGCTCGCCGGTCATGGCGCAACGGTACCATCCAAGCCCGAGCAACGCCGGAGCGATCGAGTGGAAGCCCTAATCAACGGCATCAGGCAGTGGTTCGAGGTCGGCGGCTGGGTCATGGCGCCGCTGGCCCTCGTCAGCGTGGTCGGCCTGGCGATCGTCTTCGAGCGCGTGCTCTTCTGGGTCCGGCTGACGGGGCCAGCGGTCCGCGGCAGGACGAGTTCGCTCTCGGCAAAGCTCCGCCGAGGAGACTTTGCCGGCGTGGTGAAGGCCACCGCCGAGCGTCGCGACCCTTACTCGCGGCTGGCGCGGGAGCTCTCCCAGGACGCCGCCGGCCCCATCGGCGAGGCCCAGGCCCGCGAGGCCATCGAGGCCCAGCGGTACGCCGTCGAGCGATTCCAGGGTGCGCTGAGCATCATCATCACCGCCGCGCCCATGCTGGGCATCCTCGGTACCGTGACGGGGATCATCACGAGCTTCGCGGCCATCGGCGAGGCGGGCGACGGCGACCCGAGGCTCGTCGCCGGCGGCATCGCCCAGGCGCTCTACACCACGGCCTTCGGGCTCGCGATCGCCGTGGCGGCTCTCTTTCCGTACGTCGCCTTCAAGGGCCTGGCCGACCGGGCCCTGACGCGGCTCGAGTTGCTCGCGGCGTCGGCGATGGAGGGCTCGAGCTCGCTCAAAGGCCCGCCATCTGGCGGATGATCTTCTCGAGCTTTGCCGGCACGGGCATGACGCTCAAGCGCGACTGTCGGACGAGGTCGAAGTCCTGGAAGCGCTCGTCGGCCTTGATGTCCTTGAGCGTCACGGGGGTCTTGGCCTTCTTGCCGACGGTCACGTCGAACAACGGCGCCTTCATCTCGCCGTTGCCGTTGAGGCCGGGCTCATCGGGGTCTTCGTAGGGATTCGTCGCGATCTTGACGACGCCGACGATGGCCTTGTCGTTGCCCGTGTGGTAGAAAAAGGCTTCATCGCCCTTCTTGACGGCGCGCATGTGCATCCGGGCGGCGTTGTTCGCCACGCCCGTCCAGGCCGTGCGCTTGTCGCGCGTCATGTCGTCCCACGAGTAATCGCCCGGCTCGGTCTTGATCAGCCACGTCGCCATGGCCGAGGATAGCGCACGAAAAACGACCGCACGCTTTGGGCATGCGGTCGTCATCGATCATTCGGAGGCAGCGTGTCGCTGCGTACGAAACCCCGCTCGGGTCTTACTGGGGGGCCTTGGCCAGTTCCTTGCCGGCCTCGCACTTGCCGCAGCAGGCGTCGGCGTCGGTGCCGCAGGCGTCACCGGCGCAGGCATCGCCGCACGCGTCGGCGCAGTCAGCGGTGGCCTCGGTGGAGATCATTTCGACCTCGGCGGCCTCGCCCGAGCACGCGGTGTCGCAGTTCTTGGCCGAGTCACAACTCGCGGCCTTCTCGCCGCTGCAGGCGCTCTCGCAGCTCTCGCCGGTCGAGACGAGGGTGGCCTCGGTCTCGGCGCCTTCCATCAGGGCACAGCACGAGCCGCAGTCGCTCTCGGTGGCGACGGCCGCGGTCGTGACCTCGTTGCCGGTCACGGCGCAGGCGCCGCAGTCGCCCGACATCATGCGATACCCGGCAACGCCGAGAACGGAAAGGCCTGCGATCGTCGCGATCACGATGCTGGTGGTCGAACCGGTGCGCTTCATCTGCTGCCTCCTCGATGAACGCCTGGCCGCGTCGACGGGGCCGGCGAGCTGAGATGTCCATGGATCCTTGTACAAGCGTATCCACCGCGCGACCCCACGCCGCCGGCTTCGTAGAGCAACATACTCGGATCGGCTCGATTTGTTCCCGAACCTTGTCGGTATCTTCCCGAACGTATTGGCATACGGTCGATGGTGGATGGTCTGATAACCAAGCCGTGAAAGAATTCGCCCGGTCGGACCGCCACTCGGCGTTCAGACCGGCGTCCGCCGAGTCGATGTCTGCTCCGGAAACCTCGCCGAACGAGGCCCGCCGGAACAGAGCATGCCACAGCACGAAGACAAGCCCGGCCTCGACGACGCCCCCGATCTGGGGGAGGAACGCGCCGTGGACGGAGGTCCGGACCAAGACGCCGACGTCGAGAACGTGCTGGCGTCGATCGAGCAGGAGCTCAGCGCCCTGGTCGAACGGTGCGAACAGACCACCGCCCAGCACGCCCGCGAACTGACCCAGCGTCAGGCCGAGATCGACCGCACCATCCAGATCGCCATGAAGCGGCAGGTGGAGATCGACCGGCGAACGACGGAGCTCCGGCGGCTGGCCGACGAGGTGGTGGCCGCCGAAGCCAGCTTGACCGAACGCCGGCGTGCGCTGGCCGATCGGCTCCGGCGGCGGCGTGCTCGCATGGAGGAACGCGTCACGGCAGCGGTCGACGAGCACGCCCGCCGGGCGGCCGAGGAGATCGAGGCCCGGGCCCACGAACTGGCCGAGCGCGAAAGCCAGTACTCCGAGGTCCAGTCGCGACTCGACGCCCAGTCCGACGCGGTGCAGGCCGAGCGGGCCCAGAACCAGGAAGTCCGTCGGCTGATCGAAGAGCAGGCGGCGATGACGGCCGAGCACGCCGACGCGATGGACGCACACCTGGCCAAGCGAGACCAGGCGTCGCTCGAGCTCCTTGAGCAACTGCGAGACGCGTGCGGCCTGGCCGATCGTGTTCGTGAGCTTTCCAACGAAGTCCGCGAGGGCAGGCTCGAGGTTCGCGAGAGCGCCGAGCGCGTGGAGCAGGCCGAGAGAGAGCAAGCCGAGGCGCGGTCATCGCTCGATGCCGCCCGGGCCCGCATCGCCCAGCTCGAACAGCGCATCGAGGAGCTGAGCCGAGACAACCTGCTCCACGAGCAGCGGGCCGCCCGCACGACCCACGAGCTGGACGCGCGGGAGTCCCGGCTGGACGAACGAGAGCGGCGGCTCAACGCGGAGGCGCTGCGGCTGGCCTGCGACCAGGCCGCCTGCGACGACAAGATCCGCGAGCTGGGTCGGGGCCTGGCCGAACACGACCGAGCGGCCCGGGCTCGGTGGCACGACCCGCGCACGCCACTCGCGGTCGGCTCGCTCCCGCTCCCGGTCAGCCCGCGGCGGCGACCCGACATCCGGCTGGTGAACTGAGGCATCGACATGAACGACGGCAACATGGCACAGGCAGGCAACGAGCAGTCCCCGCGTATCAACTCCGCGGGCCTGACCGAGGACATCCGCGGCGTGATGAGCGACATCGAGCGCCGGCTCGATCGCTTGCGGGCTGCGCACGCCGACCGCGAACGCGAGCGCGAGGAACTCGAGAGCCGCAGCCAGGCCGTCCACGAGCACGCCCAGCAGCTCGAGCAGGCCCGCCAGGAACTTGCCGAGCACCAGCGGGCCCACGAGGAAGCCGTCGCCGCGGCCGAAGCCCGCTTCGCCGAGCTCGATCGTCGCGAGGAAGCAGCGCGGACGGCATTCGAGGAGGCCAAGGCGCGCCACGACGCCACGCGCCGTGAACTGGCCGAGGCTACCACCGAGATCGAGAGCGGCCGGGAAGCACTCGCCGCAGATCGCGAGGCCTTCGAAGCAGAGCGCTCCAGGATCGAGCAGCTCGCCGAAGAGGCCGCGCAGCAGGTCAAGGACGTCGAAGAAGACCGCAGCGCGCTCGAAGCAACCGCCCGGGAGCTCGACGAGCGGCAACGGGACCTGGACGAGCAGGCCTCGACGCTGGCCGAGCGTGTCCGCGAGATCGAGGCCCGGAGCAAGGGCCTCGACGAGCGCGCGAAGATGCTCGAAGAGCAGGACCGCAAGCTGGCCGAACTCAGCCGCAAGGCCGCCGAGCAGCGCGAGCAGCTCTCGGGCGATAGCTCCGACCTGGAACAGCAGAAGCAGTGGCTGGCCGAGCAGACGAAGCAGGTCGACCTCTTGAGAGCCCGCGTCAAGCAGCTGGAAGGCGAGCTCACCGAGGCGCGCAGCCACGCGATCGACGCCGACGGCCAGGCGGACGAAGCCGACGAGTCCCTGCGCGCCGAGCTCGACGAGACGCGCGAGAAGCTCCGCGACGCGGCCGGCATCATCGCGCAGCTCCGCGACCAGCTCAACAACGCCGACGCGAGCGAGCCGGCGAACGCCGACGACGCACACCTGCGCCGTCGCCAGCGCCGGCTGCGATTCGTCCGCCAGACGCTCCGGCAGGAGCACGCCAAGATCGCCAAGGCCAGCGAGCTGCTCAAGCAGCGTTCGGCCGCGCTGAGCGAGCAGGGGAGCGAGCGAGGGAGCGAGACGTCCAACGCGGCGCCGGCTCCGCAGGTAACAGGGCCGCTCGCGGCGCTCGCGCGCATGGGCGTGGGCATGTTCGGCGTGGCCGGAGCCATCGCGGTGCTCGCGGGCGTGAGCTGGATTGCCTCGGGCGAGCTCGTAACGCCGACCTATGCCTCGAGCGTGACGGTCGCCCACGACGCCCGCGGTCGGGAGGTGCTGGCCGAGGACCTGGCGGGCTGGCAGGCCTTCCACGAGGACCTGATGGAGGATCCACGCTTCTACGAGTTCGCCTCCGAGCGGATGCGCCAGCGTGGGCTGCTCGAACTCGGCACCGCCGTGGCGGTGAAGTCGTTCGTGGAGGAGTCGGTGGGCTGGGCCTCGGGCCGCGACGGCGAGCTCATGCTGGAGGTGCGTCAGCCGGGCGCCGATCGCTCTCGCCGAGTCGCCGAGACGCTGGCGATCGCGCTCGTCGGCCAGGCCAACTCGGCCCGCGAGCGTCGACCCGATGGGCTGCCGAGCGTCATCTCGAAGGAGGCGCAGGCCGACCGCCGCCCCCTGACCAACGAGCGCCCGCTCTATGCGGGCGGCATCTTCGGCGGACTGCTCCTGGTCAGCGCGGCTCTTGGTGGCACGGTGTCCCGTCGGCTGAAGAAGGTTCGTCAGCAGGCCGCCGCCGAAGGCCATACCGACTACGACGACATGGGCGAGCAAAGCGAAGGCCGCATCAGCATCGGCTAACACGGCCTCGCGTGGAGTTCAGGATTGTCGCCGAACCGTGACGGTCAGAGGTTGATCGTCGTGGTCGCCATGATCTGCTTGGTGCCGCTGGCGACATCGACGCTGACGAGCGCGAGCCGCATGCCGTTTTCGAGCACCAGGTCCTGCAGGTACTGACCCGTCAGGATGCCGTCCGACTCGAACTGACGCAGCGAGCGGCCGATCTGGTTGCGGCCATCCAGTTCGACCAGTGCGTACTCGGTACCCCGGTTCCTCGGCAGGTTCGCACACCGCAGCGCACCGACGTTGCCTTCTTCGAGGTACTCGATCAGGACCCGCACCTCCGACGTGGGATCGACCGGCGTAAACGCGACTTCCTGGACGCTCTCACGATTGAAGATGAATTCGAGGACGTCGGCCTCGTAGGCGCGGATATCGCCCTGGAGCACGAGGTTGTTCACGATTCGCTTGTTCAGGTCTTCGTAACGCAGCGTGGAGTGTCCGAACGCCACGCCGAAGGCCACGGCAGCGGCGGCCGAGGCGATGGCGCTGATGCGCCAGACGCGCGACACGCCCCGGCTACGGCGGATGCTCAACGGGCCGTCGACGTCCTCGGCCTCGGAGGCCTTGGCGATGGCGTCGGCGAGCATGGCCTCGCGGACGGCCGTCACGACGCGGTCCCGCATGTCCGCGGCGGGCTCGACGTCGGGCAGCAGCCCCTGCAGGTTTGCCAGGCGGGCCTGCTCGCTGAGCACACGCTCCTGCGTGGCGGGTGGCGCGGCCTTGAACGCCGCATCGAACGCCTTCGACTCGGCGTCGTCGAGCATTCCAAGGGCGTCAAGGACGGCCAGTTCTATCAAGTCGATCGTGTTCATGTCGTGGCTTCCTCGACGGCCCTCTCTCGCAGACGCACCAGCGCCCGGCTCAACGCCGATTTCACGGTGCCAATGGGCGTGTCCAGTTCCTCGCCGATCTGGCGGAGCGTCTGTCCCCCTAGATACGCACGGATGACCACCCTCTGTTGCAGTTCGGGCAAGGTCTTTACGAGCTCTAACACGTCTTTATAACGCTCGTGTTGCTCCAATCCCGTCATTTCTCCCGAACCGCCCCCGGGCAACTGCCCGGCCGATTCCCCGAAAGCGGTGGTCTTGAGCCTGGCCTGGCTCCGGCGGAGCCGGTCGACCAGGTGGCGGCGGCTCAGGAGCATCACCCACGTCACCAGGGCCGCCCGCTTGGGGTCGTACCGATCGGCGGTCTTCCAGAGGCGGACGAAGATCTCCTGGACGGCGTCTTCGGCATCGGTCCGGGTCGGCATGGTCTGATAAGCCATGCGGTACACGAGCGAGCCGAACCGGTCATACAGGTCGCCGATGGCGGATTCTTCGCCAGCCGCGACGCGCTGCATCAGGTCGAGGTCCGCCTTGGGATTTCGCGGATGCTTCGTCATGTCCCACCTGCCACCACGAGAACGCTGGAGCGGTCACCTATGCCAGCCAACGTCCCGGCGTTTCTATTCGCGGCCGCTCCCGATCAGGATCCGTCCTCAACGTTGGCTTCGTGTGAGGGGGTGGTGCCATGCCGTGACGATAGGTTTTTATTAGGTTCGCAGAAGGTGGTTGCACTCTGGACCAAATAATTCTCTTGTATTTGCCTGTTGGTTTCGTGTATACTCCCGATACACGACCAGCCGCCCCGGGGAACGCGGATGAGTGGGGTGAACTTGATAACTCGGCAATCGATGGCAGTTCGGCGACAAGCCCGCGGGCGTTCGCGTGCGTTCACGCTCGTGGACGTGCTGGTGTCGATCGCTGTCATCATGGTGCTCATCTCGCTGATGATGCCCGCCCTGACCAAGGCGACCGAGACGGCCCACAGGCTCGTGTGCTCGTCGAACGTGCGGCAGATCGGCATCGGCATGCTGATGTACGCCGATACCAACAAGGATCTCATCCCCCCCACCACGTTCTACGACCCATCGGCCAACAAGGCCGAACAGATGCTCATGCTGCGGCTCGCGAGCGGCACGACGCTGGGCGACTATTCGCCCGAGACTGGCGGCTGGGACGGACTTGGCCTTCTCTACTTCGGCGGCTATCTCGATCACGCCGCGTGCTTCTACTGCCCCTCGCACGATGGAGCCCACCCGCTCTCGCAGTATTCCGACAAGTTCGGCGACCTCCCCGCCGAGGTCTACGGCAACTACCAGTATCGTGGCGCCGGGCCCCAGGGCCAGCGGCACCTGTCCAGGATCGAGCCGCGGCGCACGGCGCTCATCGCCGACGGCATGCGGGTTCGCAGCGACTACAACCACGACGTTGGCTCCAACGTCATGCGGGCCGACCTGTCCATCACGTGGTTCCGCGACTACGGCGGTCGGATCGTGTCGCGTCTGCCGCTGCAGGAGGCCGACGCCCGCTCGCAGGTCGTCATGGACGCCTGGGCACTCATCGACCGCCAGCTCGACGCAACGGCCGGCGACTCGTCGCAGCCCACCGACAACTAGGGCGTCCGACGCGGGAGTCGTCCGATGCGATTTCGAGCCGGGATGATTCCCGGCTCTTTTCATGCGCTCGTCGTGCACCGGGTCCGCATCGACGGCATCTTGCCAATACACTTGAAGCCGCGCCGGTCTGCGGGTGCCGTCCGCCCGGGCGGCCTCGTCCGACGCTCCCACCCAGGAGGAACAATCATGGGAATGCACCGCGCCCTCTCGACGACGCGCCTGGCGCTCTTCACGGCGATGGCGGCCACCGTGCTGCTCATCGCGCCCGCCGCCGATGCCCAGCTCTCGCCCGACCGGACGTACTACGGAATCGACCGCGAGGTCCCCGTCACGGTGGCGCTGCCCGGCAGCGAAGAGGGCGAGGCAACGATCGCCCTGTTCAACGCGCGGGGTGACCGCATCGCACAGGCGAACGTGCTGGCCGGCCGCGTTGATCTTGCGACGTTCTTCCCGATCCTGTGGGACCAGCAGCAGCCGACGGTGTTGTACGCCCAGCTCTTTGGTTCGGGCGAGGGCGCTTCTGGTGCACCGATCGGAGCTCCGCTGGTCATCCAGCCGCTGATCACGCCGCGGCGGGCGCGTTCGGACGAATCCGGACAGTCGCGGATACCCGAGATCGTGTGGAACGACAACGACTACCGACCCTTGTTCTCGGGCATTCGGGTGTACGTCGACCGGCTGCTGAAGCTGAACACCACGGAGGGCGAGATGGTCTTCCGCTTCCGGCCCGACGAAGCGCCCAACACGGTGTGGCACATCCGCGAACTCGCACGCGGCGGGTTCTACACCGACATCCCGTTCCATCGCGTGCTGCCGACGCACCGCAGCGGCAAGCCCTTCGTCATCCAGGCGGGCGATCCGACGGGCACCGGCAGCGGCGGACCGGGCGTCTTCATTGACCTGGAACGGAGCAACCTCGAGCACAAGTTCGGCGTGCTCTCGATGGCGCGTACCAATGATCCGGACACCAACGGCTCGCAGTTCTTCGTCGCGCTCAGCCGCGAGGCGACCGTGCACCTGAACGGCCGCTACACCGGCTTCGCCGAAGCGGTCAGCGGAGCCGAGGCGATCGTGGCCGTCGAGCAAACGCCATTGAAGGATCCCGCCCGGGGGAGCCCAGTGGATCCGCCGCGGATCATCAGCGCCGAGCTCATCGACGCACCGCCCTTCGGCACGGGCCCCGAGCCCGTCGAACGGCCGCAGGCCTCGGGCGAGCGGTAGGACCGGCGACGCTCAGAAGCGGTACGACAGGCCCGCGTGGAGCATGAGCGTCGGGTCGGTCTCGCTCCGGGTGAGCCTGTTTCCGTCGTCGTCCTTGATCTTGAACCGGCGCCAGAGCTGCGAGCCCACCCCCGCGGTGACCTCCAGCCCTGGTGCCGGCTGCCATTGCACGCCCAGCTTCAGATCGATCGACTTGTCCTGGAACACGCCCTCGGGTGCAAAGCCCGAATCGTCGAGGCGGTACTGCCGCTCTTGGTAGCCAGCCTCCAACCGGAACGCCAGTTCGTCGTTGTGCTGGTACCGCAGCAGGGCGCCGTCGCGAGTGCCCAGGACCAGCGTCCAGTGCTCGTCGAGTTCGAACGTCGCCTCGATCTGCGGTAGCGGAAGGACTTCGACGTTGTCCTCGAGCTGGCTGTTGGCGATGACGAACACGCCCAGCGAGATGTTCTCCGAGAGGTGGTACGTCGTACCGGCGCCAACCCGTCCGACGAGCGAGTCGCCGACGTCCGCCGAACGTTCACGCGTGAGACCAATGCCGGCCAGCCCCTGGATGCTCCACTGCCGCGCGATGCGGTGAACGACGACGACGTTGAAGTCTTGACGGTTGAAGCTACCAAACGGATCGCCGTTCACCGGGTCGACCTTGAAGGCGTCGTCGAAGTCATAGAACGCGAGCTCGTTGCTCACCTCGAAGATTGCGCGCGTCCGTTGCGAAGCGAGCCATACCAGGCTGAACTCCGTGCGTGTGAGCGACGTGACGGCGTCGCCGCCGCCGTCGACGTGGGGCACCGCCGTCGCCTCGATGCTCTGGCTCAGCTCGTAGATGAAGCGTGGCGGCCCCTGCGGAGGCCCCTGGCCCTCGGGCGTGCCTGCCGGCACCGCTCGGTCCGTGACGGCCTGCTCGGCCGGGGGCGGCGCGGGCCGCTCGTCTTGTGCCTGGGCCGACGCGGCGATCGAGAGGGCGAGTGTCGCGAGCGCAACGCGCATGGCCTGGACTCCTGGGCAACGGCTTCGCCCGCGCCATGCCCGGCCCGGGGCGAAAAGGATAGTCTTCACTAATGTAACCCGACGGCGCGGCGTTCGCGGCACTTGGCCCCCATAGGATGGCCGCCATGACCCCACCAGCAGCCCCAGCCGCACCCACCGATCCGCAAGCCTCGAGAGGCCAGCACCGCGGCAGCGATGCCCCGCTGCTCTCGGTGAAGGACCTCAAGACCCACTTCCCCGTTCGCAGCGGCCTGCTGCAACGCGTGACGGGCTACGTGAAAGCCGTCGACGGCGTGAGCTTCGACCTGGGCCGCGGCGAGACGCTGGGCCTGGTGGGCGAATCCGGCTGCGGCAAGACCACCGTCGGCCGGACGCTCCTGCGGCTCATCCCAAATACCGGCGGCAAGGTCACGTTCGAGGGCAAGGACGTGCTCAAGGCCCAGGGCGGCGAGATGAAGGCCCTGCGGCGAGACATGCAGATCATCTTCCAGGACCCGGCCGGCAGCCTGAATCCACGCATGCGCATCGCCAGCATCGTGGGCGAGCCGCTCATCGTGCACGGCCTGGTGACCGATCGCCGCCAGCTGCGCAAGCAGGTCGAGGAATTGCTCGTCCGCTGCGGCATGCCCGCGGCCGCGGCCGATCGTTACCCGCACGAGTTCAGCGGCGGGCAACGCCAGCGCATCGGCATCGCGCGGGCGCTCGCGCTCGAGCCCAAGTTCATCGTGTGCGACGAGCCGACCAGCGCGCTGGATGTGAGCATCCAGGCGCAGATCATCAACCTGCTGACCGACCTGCAGGAAGAGTTCGGCCTGAGCTACCTGTTCATCAGCCACGACATGGCCGTCATCCAGCACGTGTGCAAGCGCATCGCGGTGATGTACAAGGGCCAGATCGTCGAGACCGGCTCGCGCGACGACATCCTCAAGAATCCGCAGCACAAGTACACGCAGAGCCTGCTGAGCGCCGTGCCCGAGCCCGATCCACGCCGCGTCAAGCAGCGCGTGATCTTCGAGGGCGGGGCGATGTAGGACGGTCCAGCCCGGCGCGGGTGAATTCGGGTTCACCCGGTGACTGGTGGCACGGCCGTGGCCTATGTTGTCGAACATGACGCCGGCACGCGGCCGGCTTGTAATGGAGAAGCAGCATGGACCGCAACACCGAAACCAAGACCACCCTCGTTCGCACGGCGCTGACCGGCGTGCTCGTCGCCCTGGCCGTCGCCGCCGCTGCCTGCAACACGGTCGAAGGCGCTGGCGAGGACATTGAAGCCGGCGGGGACGCCATCCAAGACGCGGCGAACTAGAGCCGCAACCCATCGCCTTAATCCATGACGGCCCGTACGGGCCGTTGTTCATGCGCCTTGTTCGCGTTGCCTCCGGGCGTGGAAGAGGAACCGGCGCAGGTCGTCGCGGATCAGGCCGGCCGCGGTCGCCTGGCGGACGATCGCAACGATGCTGGTGAAGAAGATCGTCAGACCGACCAGCAGGACGATCGTCCCGAGGATCGTCGCGCCTGCCGTGCGCGGCACCTGCGAGAGCGTGATGCTCGCCAGGATCTGCATCGCGGCACCCCCGCACACGATGACCGTGGCCCACCACGCTTGCCGAGCATGGCCGGCCGCACGCCGGTTGCCGGCGCGCTCGGCCAGCCGCCTGAGAGAGACCGCACCGAAGCCATACTGCCCCAGCAGCAGCGCGCCGAGCACGACGCCAACGAACGGGATCGAGCTTGCGAGGAAGGGCTGCGTGATGAACATGCCCGCGAAGTAGAGCCCGCCCGCGATCGCCAACCAGCGAGCGAAGAGCGGCGCTCGCCCGCGGACGTCTTCGGCGAGCCTCGGATCGGGGGTCGTCGCCAGCCACCAGCCGAGCACCCAAAGACCGATGCACCCGATCGAAGGAACGCCGACCAACAGCATCCGTAGCCAAGGGAGCGTGCCGCCGCTGGTGAGCAGCGAGACCGCGATGCCAAGGGCGATGCCGCCGACCCACACGGCGAAGAGCAAACCGACGCCCAGCCGCGTGAACCTCAGGCCACGGTCGAGCGTGGCGAGATACGCCACGCTCGAGAACGCCAGCCCGTCGCCACGCATCGACTGGTCGATCGGCGTGGCGCACTCGGGGCACGCGCCTTCGTCGGGCAGGCCCGCCAGGTCGTAGCCGCACGTGATGCAGCGAACGCTGGGCCGCCAGTCACACTCGGGGCAGGGCTCGTTGAGCGGCAAGTCGCCCAGACCATGGCCGCACCCCCCGCACGCACGCGGCGGCGCGAGGGGGCGTTGCCTTGGAAACGTCGGGCCGGCCTTCGTCACGCGGCATGGTAGATCGTGCCCGAGCGGATTCGGTCAGCAGCCCAGGCCAAACCGATTCTGGAACTCGAGGAAGTCGAACACGGTCAGCACGCCGTCGCCGTCGAAGTCGGCTCGCAGGTCGCCCGCGTCGAAGAGGTTCGCGAACGTCAGGAAATCGAACAGCGTGAGCTCGCCGTCGCCGTCGAGGTCGGTCGCGCAGAAGGGCTCGCCGATGACCGAGAGCACGTAGTTGAAGGTGCCCCACGCCGGATCCCAGGCAACAGGTTCGGCGACGCCGCACGCGTCGCTCGAGAAGTACACCGGCGCGGTCTCGCCGTCGCCGTTCGCGCCGGGAACGAAGATGTCCGTGGTGCCGCCGAAGCTCAGGTCGCGCAGGCTGGGCACGCTGACCTCGACGACGAGCGCGGTCCCGGCGGCGGCCAGGGCATCGACGTCGACGCCCACGACCTCGAGGGAACGATCGCCCGGGTTGAGCACCGCGGACTCGATGAGCGTGAGCCCGGTCTGCGGCGCGGTGCCCTCAGGGGCGGTGAAGAGGTTGACGGTGATCTCGACCTCGATGAGCGTGGGCAGCCGAAGCTGCTCGATGCCGAACTCGACCCGGCGGACCTGGAAGTCGCTGGGCACGCCCTCATCGCGCAGCGTGAAGGAGCGCCAGTAGCTGCTGGCCTCCACGATCGCAGCCGACCCCAGCGCTGGGCAGACCTGGCCGAAGCCGAGGACGACCTCGTCGGACACGGTCTGGCTCAGGCGAACGTCATCCGCCACGGCCCCGGACGCGAGCAAACACCCAAACAAGATACTGATTTTTCGCGCAAGCATGGTCATGATGATCCTCCCTCAGCGTGCATGTACCAGACAGCGCGTCCTCGGGATGCGGGGTCGATCGAACGCCCAGACTCCGACGCATCCCGAACCCTCGCGTCATTGTTAGCGTATACTAGCTTATGATCTACACGCTCCTCGCTGCCGTTCGCATCATGCTGATCACCATTGTCGTCGCATTGGTGGGCTTGTTCGTCCTGCAGGTGGTCGCAGCCAGCCTGGTGTTCCAGTGGCTCTCCTGGCAGCCACCGGCAGCGGATCAGGAACGGCGGATGAGCGACGCGCGAGCCGTGATGTTCGCCGCCAGCGGCGGCACCATGGACCGCTCGTGGGTCGAAGGTCGCTTCGGGCAGCCCCAGAACGTGCGCGATCTGGCACAGTGGGACCAGGTGTTCATCCTGGGTCCCGAGCCGGGGCTGCTGTCGTTCGATGACCTGTGGCTGTGCGTGGAGTACGACGACGATGGGTTCGTGAAGGCCGCGACGATCACCGACCGCTGAGCATCACAAGAGCCCCTTCGCACGCGGGTAACTCCCAAGCACCGTCAGCCGCCGGCACTTGGTCTTGGCGTCTTCGATGGCCCCCACCACGGCCTCGTCCTGCATGTGGCCGGCGGCGTCGATGAAGAACATGTAGGTCCAGTTCTCGCGCCCGCTGGGTCGCTTCTCGATGTGGGTGAGGTTGACCTCGTGGGCGCTGAAGACCGCCAGCACGTCGGCCAGCGCGCCCGGCTCGTCGCTGGTCTCGAAGAGCATGCTCGTCTTGTCCTGGCCCGTCCGGCCCGTGCGCTCGCGGCTCAGGATCACGAAGCGCGTGATGTTGTTGGGCTGGTCCTGGATCGACTCGACCAGCACGCTGAGGCCATACAGCTCGGCCGCGAGCGGCGTGCCGATGGCGGCGGCGCACGGGCGGGCGCCGATGCTGCGGGCCTTCTCGGTCTCCTCGGCGGCGGTGATGGCGGCGCGGCTCGACGACGCGGCGGGCAACAGCTCGGCCTTGGGATACCGCGCGCTCAGCCAGTTGTGGCACTGCGCGAACACCTCGGGCTTGCTGTGGATCCGCGTGACGTCTTCGGCCGGGCAGCCGGCCATGAACGCATGTCGAATCGCGACCTGGGCCTCGGCGTAGATCGAGACCTCACCCGCGTGCTCGATGAAGGCGTCCAGCGTCTCGACGATGCCGCCGGCGGTGCTGTTCTCGATCGGCGCGAGCCCGTAGTCGACGTGGCCCTTGATAACCTCGTCGAACACGGCGCCGATGCTGGTGACGCTGGCGAACTCGACGCTGGCGCCGAAGTGCGCCCGTGCGGCAAGGTGGGAGTAGCTGCCCGGCGGCCCGAGGTAGCCGATGCGGAGCGGCCGCTCGAGCGCGAACGAGCCCGACATCATCTGGCGGTAGATCGCCTCGATGGTGGTGTCGCTGAGCGGCCCCTTGTTTCGCGCCTTGGCCTTGTCGAGCACCATGCGCTCGCGGTCGGGGGCGTAGATGGGCGTGCCGTCGTGCTGCTTGCGCTTGCCAACCTCGACGACCAGCCCGGCCCGCTCGTTGAGCAACGCCACGATCTTCTCGTCGGCCTCGTCGATGAGGCGGCGGAGTTCTTCAAGCGGACGGGGCTGCGGACTCGGATCGGCCATCAACACCCCATCGGCGGTTCACCGGTTCAGGCCCAGCACAAAGCGGTGTGGCGAAGGACACGCAATCCGGCACCCTTACCAAATGCGTACAGATCTACTGGCCGATCCGCAAGGCGTGGAAGCGCTTGTGTCGGCCGGTGCATTCTGGTACATTAGATTTGCCCGCTCGATGGGGGGCGGTCACAACGGAGCGAGAAACCATGAAGACCGCAGTACTCTCCGCCGCGTCCGTGTGCGTGTTGTCCGGCGTGTGCCATGCCCAGGTGTTTACCGATCGCGCCGCCTTCGAGGCCGCGGCTGGCGCCACCACCATCGAGACGTTCGAGGACGCGCCACTCGTGGGCACGCCCGGCAGCGGCGCCGTCGTTTCCATCGACTTCGACTTCTTCCGCGTCGACACCTCGCCCACCGCCGCCAAGGTGGTGGACCAGCCGCTCTTCGGGTCGGAGAACACCACGCCGGGCGGCGCGAAGTACCTGTACCTCGATACCGATCGCGGCTTTGTCGGCTCGCGCACGACGTTCACGCTCGATGAGGAGACCACGGCTTTCGCGTTCGACTACACGGGCATGGGCGAGCGCGACAACGAATTCACCGTCGAGATCGATGGCCAGACGTTTCTCGTGGACTCGGGCTCGGGCGTCCGCGACGGATTCTGGGGCTACATCGGCGGACCCGTGACGACCGTCGTGCTCGAGACCCTGACCGACAGCGGGTACGGCGTGGACCAGGTCGCCTTCGGAGGCGACGGGCCCTGCCGGGCCGATATCGACGGCGATGGCAGCCTGACCATCTTCGACTTCCTCGCGTTCCAGAACCTGTTCGATGCTGGCGATCTGGCGGCCGACTTCGACGGCGACGGCCAGTTGACCATCTTCGATTTCTTGCAGTTCCAGAACGAGTTCGACGCCGGCTGCGATTGATCGGCTTCGCTCGACCACGAAAAACGCAGCCCATCTGGAAAGACGGGCTGCGTTCGTCGTTGCTGGCTTGGATCGCGCCTTAGCGCTTCGAGAACTGGAAGCGGCGGCGGGCGCCGGGCTGGCCGGGCTTCTTGCGCTCGACCTTGCGGGCGTCGCGCGAGAGGAAGCCGGCGTCGCGCAGGGCGTCCTCGAGGCTCGGGTCGTAGTCGCGCAGGGCCCGGGCGATGCCGAGGCGAACGGCCTGGGCCTGGCCCATGTAGCCGCCACCGTTGGCGCGGACCACGATGTCGAAGCGGCCCTTGGTGCCCGTCACCTCGAGCGGGGCGAACACGTCGTTGCGGTCGCGGGCCTCGGTGAAGTACTCGCTAACGGCCTTGAGCTTCTTGCGGGTGCACTGGATCTGCACGTCGCCCTTGCCGTCTTCGGCGGCGGGCTTCATCCGCACGCGCGCCACTGCCCGCTTGCGGCGGCCCGTGCCCCACCACCAGCCGTGGCGATCGGGCGGGACGGCCTCGCGGACGCGGCGGGTCGTAGGCTCGCCGGACTCGTCGGCGGCGACGGCCTGGGCCAGGGCGCTGCCACCCAGCAGGCTCGAGCCGCTCTGGGCGGCGCCGGCATCGGTGGATTCGGTCGAAGTCGGGGTGTTCTCGTCAGCCATTAGAGCTTCATCTCCACCGGTTGCTGGGCCTGGTGCGGGTGCTCGCTGCCCGCGTACACCTTGAGCTTCTTGAGCATGACCCGGCCGAGCCGGTTCTTGGGCAGCATGCGACGCACGGCGTCCTCGATCAGCGCCTCGGGCCGGCGCTCGCGCAGCGAGCCGAAGGTCTCGACCTTGAGGCCGCCGGGGTAGCCCGTGTAGCGGGTCCGCACGCTCTGGGCTTCCTTGCGGCCCGTGAGCTTCACGTTCTTGGCGTTGGTCACGACGACGTAGTCGCCCGTGTCCACGTGGGGGGTGTACTCGGGGCGATGCTTGCCCATGAGCACCTGGGCGATCTCGGTGGCCATCCGGCCAAGCACCTGGTCCGTGGCGTCTACCACGTGCCAGTTCTGCTCGACCTCGCCAGCCTTGGCCATGTAGGTTTGCCGACGCATAACACTCTCCTGCGGCCGGCGACGCGGAAACACGTCGCCGAGGGCACTTCACGTACGCCGCCTACCGGGCGGGGCGGGCAGGCGGGCTGGTGGGCCCGGCTGCAGGATTGACCATTCGGTCCGCCGAGCGAGGCAAGGGCCACCAGCCACCGCCGCTCGACGCGAAGAGAAGCGTAGACGGCCGCCGACGCCCGTCAAGCCCCAAACGCCCCACTGGGCGGGCCCCATCCCCCCGTCGACCCTCGCCCGGGTGGCCCTGCCGCCTCCCCTGGCCGATGATTGGGGCGATGGACCAGCCTCCCCACACCTTTGGCGACACCCAGCCCCCGATCGATCCGCCGCCGACGCCGGGCCGCCGGCCCGATCCCGGCTCGCGTGGGGCCGCCAGGTTCGCGTGGATCGTCCTGCTGCTGGTGCTGCCCCTGGTGGTGGTCATGCAGCAGCTTCAGGTCCACGGCGAGCCCGAGACCGATCCCTCGCAGATCCAGCCGCCGCAGGGAGACAACGTCGAGGTCACCGCTCGCATGGCGACCCGCATGTCCTACGACTTCCCAGCGGCAGCCCAGAGCTTCGAAGTCCAGCTCGACGACGCCATCGAGGCGGCCGACACCCCGCTGCAACGATTTCGCGCCGCCATCGCCTATCGGGAGTTGGTCGACGCCGACCGCACGATCAGCGAGCTGCAAGCGGTCATCTCGACGCTCGAAGGCGACGCCGACGAGTTCTACGACCCGGGCGACGAAGACGCGCAGGCCCGGCGGGCCCAGCTCCTGGCCGACGCGCGCACGCTGCTGCCCTACTACCAGCAGATCTCGGACAGCGGCGACGACGCCGCCGCGCTCGACGACGAGACCATCGACGGCATCGTCGAACGCCACGGCTTCTTCGGCGAGCTCGTCCGCGTCGCCCGCCTACCCCAGAAGCACGAACTCCGCGAAGAACTCCTCTCGGGCGCGATCGGCCCGTTCATCGTCGTCGGCGGCGTGATGGGCATGATGGGCCTTGCCATCCTCGCGGGCCTCGTCCTGGGCATCATCGCGCTGGTCATGCTCGGCACGGGCAAGGTTCGCCTTGCGATGCCCAAGCCCGCGCCGGGCGGGAGCGTGTACCTCGAGACGGCCGTGATCTTCGTCGTCGCATTCGCCCTGCTGCAGATCATGCAGGCCATTGCGGCGCTCATCGGCGAGTCGGCCGAGATGATCGCGGGCCTTGTCGCCCTGCCCGCGCAGTGGCTGCTGCTTCTCGTGCCGTTGTGGCCCCTGGCTCGCGGCGTGAGCTGGAGCCAGATCCGCGATGACCTGGGCCTGCGGGCACCGCGGGGCGTGATGGTCGAGATCGTCATGGGTACTGCCGGCTACCTCGCCATGCTGCCCATCGTCATCGCGGGCGTTGCGGTCATGTTCGTGCTCCTCTTCCTTCAGGAGACCCTCTTCCCAACAGATCCTGATGCGATGGGGCCCTCGAACCCGATCCTCGAGCTCGCGCGGTCGCTCGACCCGGTGCTGCTCATCATGATCTTCACCCTGGCGACCATCTGGGCGCCGCTGTGCGAGGAGCTCGTCTTCCGCGGCGCGCTCTTGCGCCACCTGCGATCGCGCATGGCGCTGCCCATCGCCGCCATCCTGAGCGCGATGATCTTCGGCATGATGCACGGCTACGCGCTGATCCAGCTCATCCCCGTCACGGTCCTGGGCTTCAACTTCGCGCTCATCCGGGCGTGGCGTGGCTCACTCGTCGGCCCCATCGCCGCCCATGCGCTCAACAACGCCGTGGTGCTCACGCTGCTCTTCGCCTTCGCGCACGCGATCTACGGCTGAGCGCTAGACCAGCACGTCGACCACGCCGGCAAGCCCCAGCAGCACGCTGATCATGCCGTTGAGCGTGAAGAACGCCATCGGAATGCCCGCGGCCCCACGCTTCGAGAGCACGACGTGCTCGTACGCCAGGAGGGCCACCGCCGCGGCGACGCCCACGCCGAAGATCAGGCCGAACGCCGGCTCGACCAGCAGCACGCCCACGAGGCAGGCAACCGCTCCGGCGTGCATCACCCGGCTGAGCGCGTTCGCCCGCCGCCACCCGAAGCGCGCGGGGATGCTGCGCAGCCCCGCCTCGCGGTCGAAGTCGAGGTCTTGGAGCGCATAGATCGCGTCGAAGCCCGCGACCCAGAGCAGCACCATGCCCGCCAGCAGCCAGAGGGCCGCGTGCTGCAGCGTCTCGATGCCGCCCACGGCGATCGCCGCCGCGAGCGGGCTCGCTGCGAGCGCTCCGCCCAGGAACACGTGGCACCACCACGTGAACCGCTTGGTGAACGAGTAGAACGCGATCCACGCCAGTACCGGGGCGCCCAGGATGGCCGGCCACCAATTGCCGAAGAAGACGCCGAACAGCGCACAAGCCGCCAGGAACAGCCCGGCGCATGCCGCCAGGGTCGCCCAGCCAGCAGCCGGTGGGAGCGCACCCGACGCGAAGACGCGGCCCTTCGTCCTCGGGTTGGCCGCATCGATGTCGCGATCGGCCAGCCGATTCACCACCATCGCCCACGTGCGCGCCGCCACCATGCACACGAGCACGAGCGCGAGCAGGCCGGCCATGCTCGGCCAGTCGATGTCGCCGGCCGGGGTCCGCGGCGCGACCATGAAGGCGGCGAGGACCGCAAACGGCAACGCGAAAACCGAGTGCGCCAGCTTGATGTCGCGGGCGATCAGCGTCAACGCGCCGGGCGTCGGTTGGGCGTGGCTGCTCATCGATTCCACGATACGCCGGGCCCAACAAACAAGAAGCCCGGCCGGGGGAGGCCCGGCCGGGCAAAGGAGCCTTCAGGTTTTCACGAACCGATCAGGGGCAGCCCTGCGAGAACTGGTTCTGGAACTCGAGGAAGTCGAAGACGTTCAGTTCCGTATCGTTGTTGAAGTCGGCAAACGGGCTCCCGCCGTCGAACGCCGTCTGGAAGGCCAGGAAGTCGAAGAGGTTGACCACGCCGTCCTCGTTCATGTCGACGCGGCAGAACTCGTCGATCGAGACGCTGTCGATGAACCAGGCATCGGCCGCGTCGGCGCCGACGGAGGTGATTCGCAGGCGGAACTCGTCGCCCGGAGCCTCGAGGGGCAGCTTCCACTCGTTCAGGATGAACTGCTGCTGGGCCGAGCCGTCAGACTCGATCGTGCCGAGCGGCTCCCATGCGCCGGTGAACCCGGAGAAGTACTCCACGTTGAGGAACTTGCCGGGCTCCACGAAGCGGTGCTGCGACCAGATGCTGACGTAGGTGTCGGCCTCGGTGGGGAACGGCACGTCGTAGCGCGTCGTCGTCATGGTTCCATCGACCTGGAAGTTCAGCCCGTTGGGCGGGGTGATGGGGTTCACGACCGACGGCGTCACGTTCACCGAATCGGACTCGGCCCACCGCTGCGGATCGAGCGAGGTCGAGTCGTCGAAGTCCTCGACGAAGGGCAGCGGCTGCGGATCGGGCTCGGTCACGAGGTCGTCGATGCAGGGCCGCGACTCGAGGAACGAGCGGATGACGCTCCGCGAAGAGGCGCCGAAGTTCCGGATATCACCGGCGCAACCACCGATGCCGGCGCACATGATGCGGCAATCGCCACCCGAGCAGTGCCGTGCGTTGCAGTTGTGGCCGATCTCGTGGGCCAGCACGGCGACGCGGGCGGCCGTGCTGAGCGACACATACTGGTTCACGTTGTAGCCGAGCGTGGTCGTGCACAGGCCGGAGAGCCAGGCAACGCCCAGCGTGCCGCCGGCGAAGTTGCGGCCGCTGATGAGCGAGGCCGTATCGCGGCGGACGCCGGTCTGCTGCGAACGCCAGTGGTTGGTCATCTGCTGGAGCAGGCCGCCGCCATCCGACGTGGTGTACGGATCGGACGAGGTCGGCCGGACGATGATCGTCGTGATCTCGATGACGGTGTCGACGTCACGCTCGTAGATGGAGGAGACCGAGTTGACCTGCGCCTCGACGGCGGCGATGACCGCCGGCTCCGACGACCCGCGGCTCTGGTAGAACTCGAAGTCGGTGTCGACGGCGAGCTCGAGCCGGAGCGTGTTGTCGACGCTCGGAGCGAGAGGATCGCCCTGGATAAGGCCGCCGAGCGGCGCATCGATGGTGCCGCAGAAGCCGTCGACGCCAGAAAGGTCGTTGTCCTCGGAGAAGACCACGTGCAGCGCGTCGTCGGCGCCAGGGACGCGATCGCTCAGGGGCTCGATGACCCACTTGCTCGTCGCGTCGTCACCGATGGAAACCAGTGCCGTAAGCGATCCGCCGTAGAGGCCGGCGGACACGACGCTGCCGTCGATGCCCTCGACGTGGCCGCGATACGTGGTGGACGAAGGCGGCACGATGCGGTCCATCGAACCGTCGTCGCGCTGCACCAGGACCTCGAAGGCCGGCGAGCGAACGCTGTGAGGCCAGAGCTCGACCGTCACCAGCTGCTCGCCCAGCAGGACCTCGGTCGTCACCGACCCGTCGCCCTTCGCCTGGAAGTCCAGACGCTCGATCGAGTACTCGATCAGGTCATCGAACACCAGCGGCGACTGCTGGCCGGCGGGCGAGCCGCCCTCCTGCAGCAAGGTTCCCTGGGCCAGTGCGCCGCCCGTCGTGGCGAACAGGGCAGCCGTACAGCCCAACAACCTCGCGGCGGTCCCGCGAGTCGGCATGCGTGCAATCATCGAATTCAACCTCCCCGGATGGGTCCGGCCCCGGCACTTGCCAAGGCCAATCTTGGTCCACGGGCTCGTCCGTGTGCGCGTGCAGGCAGGCCCGCGCGAACCCGGTCTCAAGGGGCATAGTGGCCCGGTTTCCGAGCCGTTACCCCCTATTTATGGCAGCGTACGGAGCCACCCTACACCCATCCGTGGCATCCGCAAGGGCAGATGCCGGTACGATGTCGCGATTGCGACGATCTCGGTTTTATCGGACATAAAACGATCCACGCAGGCCATCCGCGTATCCTCGGCGCTATGGCCGAAACCAATCTCGATCGTCTACGGGGTCTCATGCGGGTGACGAGCCAGCCGGCCATCACCATCGCCACGGGCGAGGAGGTCTACGCCCTCAACCTCGTCCGCGACGCCGCCGCCGATCAAGGCATGATCTGCCACCGCTGGACGCTCACCGGTGGGCTCCAGGACGCCGGCTTCGAGGACACCGGCCAGTCGAGCGAGACGCAGCTGCCCGAGCGCGCGCTGCGGCAGATCGCCAGCGAGCGCAAGCCGGGCGTGTACGTCATGCTCGACCTGGGCCACCACCTCGACGAGGTCAAGGTCGCCCGCGCGCTGCGCGAGTGCCTGTTCAGGGCCAACGAGCAGGCCCAGCTCATCGTGCTGATCGACCACGAACGCATCACCGCGCCCGTCGTCCGCCAGTACGCCGCCGAGTTCGAAGTCATGCCGCCCGATACCGAGGAGATCGAGCGGCTCGTGCGCTCGCAGCTGCGCGCCCACCACCGCCACACGCCCATCGACGTCGAGATCAAGCGCAGCGAGTGGGACGCGATGGTGCGCAACCTGCGCGGCCTCACCCGTCGGCAGGTCCAGAACATCGTGGCCGAGGTCGTGCGAGACGATCACCGGCTCGACGCCGACGACCTACCCCGCATCGTCGCCCGCAAGCGTGAGTACGTCCGAGCCGACGGCTTGCTCGAGTTCGTCGAAGCGCCCGCGACGCTCGACGACATCGGCGGGCTCAAGAACCTCAAGCAATGGCTCTCCAGCCGGCTGCTGACTACCGAGGCCGAGGCCGAAGAGCACGGGCTCGACACGCCCCGCGGCGTGCTCATGCTCGGCGTGCAGGGCGCGGGCAAGAGCCTGTGCGCCAAGGCCATCAGCGCCGCCTGGAAGCGCCCGCTCCTGCGGCTCGATCCGACCTCGCTGTACGACCGCTTCGTTGGCTCCAGCGAAAATCGCCTGCGCACCGCGCTGCACCAGGCCGAGCTCATGGCGCCGATCATCCTGTGGATCGACGAGATCGAGAAGGGCTTTGCGTCGGTGAGCAACAGCGGCACCGACGGCGGGCTCAGCCGGCGCATGTTCGGCAGCCTGTTAACGTGGATGCAGGAGCACCGCGAGCCGGTGTTCATTGTCGCGACCGCCAACGACATCGAAAGCCTGCCGCCCGAGCTCATGCGCAAGGGCCGCTTCGACGAGATCTTTTTCGTCGATCTGCCGGGCGAAGAGGCCCGCGAGGCCATCCTCGGGATCCACCTTCGCAAGCGTCGGCTCGATCCCGAAGCGTTCGACCTTGCCAAGCTCGTCAAGGCGACCAAGGGCTTCAGCGGCGCCGAGATCGAACAGGGCATCATCGCCGCCCGGCACGAGGCCTTCGCGCAGAAGCAGCCGGTCACTACCGCCGGCCTCGTTGCCGTCTACGAAGAGAGCCCGCCGCTCAGCGTCACGATGGCCGAAAAGGTCGCGGCCCTCCGCCAGTGGGCGAAGGGCCGCTGCGTCATGGCCGGCTAGGGACACACCGGGCTCAGCCCTCGTCGTCCTCGTCCATGTCCAGGTCGAGCCACCACTGCGGAAAGTTGGCGCCCGTGGTCGAGTGGTACCAGCCCTCGAGCGTGCCGTCGATGAATCGGAAGAACACGGGCTCGTCGTGGATGTGGCCGTAGTCCGTGCTCTCGAAGCGGTAGACGCGGCGATCGCGGACCTCGTAGATCAGCACCTGCCCGCCGTCATGGTTCTTCGAGCCGCGAAAGACCGCCTCGGGGAAGATCTTGCGGAACTGCTCCACCGTGGTGTCCGGGCCAAGCTTGCCCAGGCGTGTGTTCTCGGCCTGGCTGAAGCTGGGCACGTCCTCGCTCGAGCGCACGACGTCGGCCCGCGACTGCTGCGACGAGGTCAGCCGCGTCTTGTCCGCAACGACGTACTCCTTCTTGCCGCCTCCGATCGAGAAGATGCAGCCCTGGGCGAGCATGGCCGCCGTCGCAAGTCCGAGTGCGAGGGTTGCTTTCGTATGCATCTTGTTCGGTTTCATGGCTCGCTTCCTTTCCTCCTCTTCGAGGACGGTGTGTGGTCGAGCCATTGTAGTGGGAAGCCGGCCAGGTTAGTTTCAACAAACTTGGGCGGCGCTCCTCCAGGTCTTCGCTAGACCCTGAAGATCGCCCCCATCTTCTTGCCCAGCAGCACGCTCGCCCCCACCAGGGTGATCGTCAGCAACGCCATGCCCCACACGCCCATGGCGCTGGCGATGTACGGGCCGTCGCCCTGGCGATTGCTGAAGGCGTAGATGGCCCGCGTGATGGGCCAGTCGTCCTGCTTCTGGGCCAGCAGGAGGCTGTCGGAGACCTCCAGCATGCTGAAGGCGAACACCAGCAGCGCCCCGGCGATGATGTTGGCAAGGATCAGCGGCAGCACCACGCTTCGGATCGCCCGCAGCCGCGTCGCGCCCAGGTTCAACGCGGCCTCTTCCATCTCGCCGCTGGTCTGCTCGAGCCCCGCCACGACCGACCGCACGATGTACGGCAGACGGCGCACGGCGTACGCAAGCACCAGGAGCGGGATCGGATTCGGATCGACCCCCACCACCGAGACCACGCCGTCCAGCGGGGCGCCGACCTCGCCGAGACCGAGGTTGAGCGTGCCGCGGAAGGGCCAGGCCAGGCTGACCGCGACGAAGCCGAATGCCAGCACCAGCCCGGGCACCGCCAAGGGCAGCATGCACAGCGTATCGAGCACGCTCCGGCCGACCGCCTTGGTACGCACGATGAGGTATCCCACCGTCACGCCGATCGTTGCGTTGAGCACGACGGCCAGGGCCGAGTACACGAGGCTGTTCACGATGGATCGAAACGCCGCGTCGCTTCCCAAGGCCACGCCGAAGTGGGCCATCGTGAAGCTCTTGGGCAAGAGGCTCTGGTACCACTGGCCCACGCCGCTGACGCTCATGAGGATGACGCCCACGTGCGGCGCGACCGCCAGGATCGTCACCAGCAGGAACGCTCCGGCCGCGAGCCAGCCCCGACCGCCCTTCAACGGCACCTCGCTCCCGGCGCGGGTCGCCCTCATGCTCATGGCGTAGCCACGACGACCGAATGCGAGCTTGCCCGCCGCATACGCCGCAAGCGAAGCCGCCAAGAGCACGAACGTGAGCGCGTAGGGCCTTGCCGAGCCCTCGACCTCGCTGAGGCCGTAGAAGATCTGCACCGCCGTCACGCGGTCGTAGTCGAACATCAGCGGCGTGCCGAGCTCGGTGAACGCCCAGATGAAGACGATGGTGCCGCCGGCGAACAACCCCGGACGGATGAGCGGCAGCGTGATGCGGGTGAATCGACGCCACGGGCCCGCGCCCAGGTTCTCGGCGGCCTCGTTCATGGCCGGGTCGAGGTTCGCCAGCGCCGCCGTCGCGTTGAGGTAGAGGATGGGGTAGAGGTGCAGCGCCTGCACGATGACGACGCCCAGGCCCTTGGCCTCGCCCATGACGTCCCAGTCGGTGCCCAGCAGCGTGTTGAGCATGCCCTCGCGGCCCATGATGGCACGGAAGCCGATGGCGCCCACGAACGGCGGCAGGATGAGCGGCACGAGGATGAGCGCGCTGAACACGCCCTTGAACGGAAACGTGTGCCGTGCCGCCAAGAGCGCCAGCGGCACCGCGATGAGCCCGCTGAGGATGGTCGTGCCCGTGGCGATCCAGAACGCGTTGAAGAGGCCCTCACGGGTCACGGGGTCTCGGAACACGCGGAGCACGTGGGCGATGGTCCAGCCGCCGTCGCCACCGGGATCACTCGCGAAGCCGCCGCGGATCGTCAGCACGATCGGATAGATGAGCGCCAGGGCGAGGAACGCGATGAGCAGCACGACCAGCGTCTGCTCGATGAGCCGGCGCAGGGTGAGTGCGTGCATGGGGTCAGGCCTCCGCCCCGGCGGGCCGGGCGGCCAGCGACTGTCCGAGCGTCAGGACGGTGGGCTCCCCGCGATCGAAGCTCGCCAGGTGCGCCCGCAATGCGTCGAGCGTCACGGCGTCGATCTCGGCGACGCGCTCCTCGAGCGTCCGGCAGCGGGCCAGCTTGCGGTAGTCGTTGGCCATCGCGCCCGCCCTCGCCGCCGTCGACTCGCCGCCGAACACGATGCGGCTCTTGAGCCCCACGCGAGCGCGTTCGAGCTCTTCTTCGGTGGGCGCGCCGTCTTTGGTGGCGATGCGGTCGAGCTCGGCCCGGAGAACCTCGAGCGATTCGGCCGCCCGCTCGGGCGTCGTGCCGACGTAGGCCGTCACCCAGCCGGCCTCACGCTCGGGCGTGTACCCGGCGTGGACGGCATAGCACAGGCCGCGCTTCTCGCGCACCTCGGTGAACAAGCGTCCCGACATGCCGCCGCTGAGCACCGCCGTCGCCAGGCGCTCGCACGCGGCCTCGGGCGTGCCGTCGCGCGGGGCATCTCGGATGACCATGACCTGCACCTGGGCGCCGTCGTCGTCGACGTGGTGCGTGCCGCGCTCGACCGAACCCTGTGCCATGGGCTCGGCGGCCTTGCCGGTCCACCCATCGAGGGCCTTGTTCAACGTCTCCTGGGCGAGCAGCGGATCGACGTCGCCGGCCAGCGCGATGATGCTCCCGCGCGGCACGTAGCCCTGCTCGAGGAACGCCACCGCGTCGGCGTGCGTGCACGACTCAAGCCCCTCCCGCGTGCCATAGGTCGATCGGTTCAGCGGCGACGGCAGGTGCCGGGCCATGGCCTCGACGCCCGCCCACTCCTGCGGATCGTCGGCGAGGGCCTCCAGTTCCTGCAACGCCAGGCTCTTCGCGGGGGCAAACGAGGCTTCGTCCATCGCCGGGCGGACGATCGTGTCGGCCAGCAGCGGGACGGCCCGGGCGAGGTCCTGGCCCACGAACGTCGCCGAGAGACGGCTCGTTCGGACCCCCGCGTCGAGGCTGCGGCCCACGCCAGCGGCGTCGAGCGCGTCTGCGTGCTCGCGGCTGCTGCGCCCGCCCGCGCCACGCTGGGCCATCTCCGCCGCGATGCCCGCGATGCCCAGCTTGCCCTCGGGCTCGGCGGCGGCGCCAGCGGGCAGGGTCCAGGTCAGGGCGCAGCTCTTCACGCCGGCCATCGGCTCGACCAGCAGCACCGCCCCGCACGCCAGTTCTCGGATCTCGATCGCCATGGGTGGGCGCAGTTTAGCGGACGCACGCCGCCCGGGTCGCCGCCCGGGCCAGCCGCTACGACCCTCGCAGCCCCTCGCCGACCCGCGAGATCCGCCGCAAGGGCCGAGCGCAAGGGCCGCGTCGATCCGATCCCATCCTTTAGAGAGGTACGTGATGTCGAGTGGACGCTCCAGCATGCGTCGGATCGTGGACGTGGTGGCCCTGGGCCTCTGCGTCGTGGCCGTCGTGCTCGTGGTGGTCCAGCAGACCCAGCGCGAGACCGTCGAAAACGTGGTGGTGCAGACCGAGCTCTCGCTCGCGAAGTTTCACTCAACGCTCAAGATCCAGGCAACCACGCGCGGCGTGGCCGTCAACGGTCGAGGCTGGCCCAACACCATCGAGGGCTACTGGTTCGGCGACGAACCCCCCTTGAACCACCTGCTCACCGGCGATCGCCCGTGGGTCGAGATCGCGCCCGCGGAGGACGCCGATCGCGATCATCCAGCCGATCCGGTCGCGTTCGACATGGACGGCGAACGTGCCGCCAGCTTCTGGTACAACCCGTATCGGGGCGTCGTACGCGCAAGAGTTGCGCCCCAGATCAACGATGAAGAGACCCTGGCCCTGTACAACCGGGTGAATGGGGTGTTCCTGGCGACGCTGGCGCCCGAAGGCGGGCTGCGCAACGCCGAACGCGAGCGCGACGACGCCGAACGGCTGCGCGAGATGTCCGAACGCGTCCGACAGATGGCCGAGTCGACGGGTGCGATCACGTCAAGCGACAACGTTGTCAAGGTGCGTCGCATCGACGCGCAGCCCGACGAGCCGCCGCCCCCGCCACCCGAAGCCGCGCACCAGAGCGAACCCGAACCGGTGACGATCGACGAGCCTGCGGACGAACCGGACGAGCCTGGACAGCCCTCCGAACCGACAGATCAGCCGACAGACGACCCCGCCTAAATCGGCCCTCAGGCGCTCTCAGAGCGGGTTTTGCGACTCTTCGTCGCGCAGGCCGAGCGCATCGACCATGTCGTAAGAGCCCGGTTGCTGGTCAACCAGCCAGGCCGCGGCGCGGAGCGCCCCGCGGGCAAACAGGTCGCGCGAGTGCGCCGTGTGCTTGAGTTCGATGGTCTCGTCGGGTCCGTCGAAGCGAACGACGTGCTCGCCCACGATCGAGCCTGCGCGCACCGACACGACGGCCTGATCTCCAAGCCTCACGGCTCCGTCGTCGGCGTGTTCGATGGCCCGCTTGAGCGCATTTGCGGTGCCCGACGGCGCATCGCGCTTGCCCGAACGGTGCCATTCTGCGATCGATGGAGAAAAATTTTCACCCAGCGCGCAAGAAATTTTTCGGACCATCTGAACGAGCACGACGCACCCAACGGAGGTGTTGGGCGCAACGAGCACGGGGACGTCGGCGGCGAGCCGCTCGAGCGCTTCGAGGTGCTCTCGATCGAGCCCGGTGGTACCGATCAGCAGCGGCGCGCCTCGCGTGCGCGCCAGATCGATCGAATCCGCGATCGCGTCGAAATGCGAGAAATCAACGATGATTTCGCGATTTTCGTGCGCCAGGGCGCGCGCGTGGGCGTGCGGGTGCGACCGCGTGATGCGTGCAACGACGCGGAAGCGATCGTCTTTGTCCGCGAGGGCATCGATGCGTGAGCCGAGGGCGCCCGAAGCGCCGACGAGCAGGATGGAAGCGGGTTGGTTCATGATGTTCGCTCGTGCGAAGGCATGGTCGTGGGGCTTGAAAAATTTGTGGACGAAACGGAAAGTTCTAGTAGACTACTCAAGCCGCGTGGGGAACAGACCCGATACACGCTGCGCGCGCCCTTTGTCCGCGGATTGCCCGACTCGCACATCGGCGCGCGTGGTAACCAGGCGAAGTCGGGCAACAGAGCAGGAGATTGCTCATGGCGAAGAAAGCCGCAAGGAAGCAGGCCACCCGCAAGAAGGCGGCCAAGAAGACGGCCAAACGCAAGACCACCCGCAAGAAGGCAACCCGCAAGGCCGGCGCTCGCAAGACCGCCGCCCGCAAGACCGGCGCCCGGAAGAAGGCCGCCAAGAAGACCACCCGGAAGAAGGCCACTCGCAAGAAGGCGACCCGCAAGAAGGCCGCCAAGAAGACCACCCGGAAGAAGGCCACTCGCAAGAAGGCGACCCGCAAGAAGGCCGCCAAGAAGACCACCCGGAAGAAGGCCGCCAAGAAGACCACCCGGAAGAAGGCCACTCGCAAGAAGGCGACCCGGAAGAAGGCCGCCAAGAAGGCCACCCGGAAGAAGGCCACTCGTAAGAAGGCGACCCGCAAGAAGGCTCGTCGCCGCACCGTTCGTCGTTAAGACGCCGTCCATGCCAGGCTTTCTCTCGGCGATCCGGCCCGTTCCGGATCGCCGTTTTCGTGCGCGCCCGCCCATCTGCGGTAACAATCGCCCATGCCACACGACGCCCGGACCGAGCAACAGCACGCGCGGGCATTGCTGCTCGCCAACCTCGCGGGCGTCCTGGTGTGCGACGCCGGCGCCGAGCCATGCCGGCTCGTCATCTCCGAAGCGGGCGGCTCGGTGACGCTCCCGATGCACCACGATCTCGACGAAGCCGGCCAATGGTCGTTCGCCGCTCCACGGGAGCTCGATCCGGCAATCGAGCTTTCGATCGAGCCACTCGAAGGACCAGGCGACCGGGAGGAACTGCCCGAGCCCGCCGAGATCGAGGCCGACCGCTGGATGGCGTACCACGGGTCGACGCCGCCGAGGTGTCGATTGGTGTCGCTTGGAATCTCCTTCACGCGATACGCCGACGCCGACGGACGCACGCACGTTGCCGAGGGCGTGCTCCATGCCAATCCGCTGCGATCGAGCGTGCCATCGCTCTGCAAGCTCGCGAATGCCGACAAGCCGGCGTTGATCGATGCGTGCGCCCGGCTGACGGGCGTGCGGCCCGAGGCGCCGGTCGCGGTGGGCGTGGACGAATGGGGCGTGCACGTGAGAGCAGCCTTTGAAGTGCTGCGGCTGGCGTTCGAGGAGCCTTTGACGGACGAAGGACCGGCTCGGCGGGCCATCGAGGAGGTGCTCCGTGGGTAAGCGGCCGGCACGCATGCGGGAGGCCCACGCGCACGTGCTGGCGCACGGCCGGGCGATGGACATGGTGCAGCTCAACGGGTGTACGTCGGCGGAAGAGATGCTCGACGCCATCGCCGACGCGGCGGTCGAGCGACGCGTGGTGCTGGCTCACGGCACCCGGCCCGAGGCCTGGCTCGAGCCAGGCTGGCCGACGCTCGAGCGGCTCGATCACGCCAGCCCGGAGGCAAGCGTCGCGGCCTGGTGCTTCGACTACCACGCCATCATGCTGAACTCGCGCGCCCTGGAGTCGACTGGCGTGGGCATCGACACGCCCGACCCCAAGGGCGGCCAGATCGGTCGCCGGCCCGACGGATCGCTCACGGGCGTGCTGTATGAAGCGGCGGTGGGCATGGCATGGGGCAAGCTCGAGCCGACGGGGATCGATGAAGATGCGCTGGCTCGCGCCATCGAGGACCTTGCCGAGCACGGATTCACGCACGTGCACGACCTGAAGGCCCAGCCGGGACTGGGCGAGGCGCTGGCCGCGACCAGCACCGGATCGATCGAATTCACGCTCTACCCGCTCGTGCAGGATCTACCTGAGGTTCTCAAGCGCCGCCGAGACTGGGAGACCGACCGGGTTCGCCTCGGCGGCGGCAAGATCTTCGTCGACGGCACGCTCAACAGCCGCACGGCGTGGATGCTGCACCCCTTCGCCGACGGACGGACCGAGCACCCGGCCGGCATGCAGCTCATGAGCGACAGGCAGATCGAGGACGCAATGCGGCTGTGCGTGGGCGAGGGCCTGCAACTGGCCGCTCATGCCATCGGCGATGCCGCGGTGCGGGCCGTACTCGATGCCGCCGAGCGGGTTCGGGCGCCTCGGGGCTCGGTGCGGATCGAGCACGCCGAGCTCATCGATGAAGCCGACGTACCGCGGTTTGCCGAGCTGGGCGTCATCGCCAGCGTGCAGCCGTGCCACTTGCTGTACGACATCGAGGCCCTGCGGCGGGCGTGCCCCGATCGGCTCGACCGCGTGCTACCGCTGCGTGAGCTGATCGATAGCGGCCTCACGCCCGGGCGCGACCTGCTCTTCGGCAGCGACACGCCCATCGTGCGGCCCGACCCGGAGGACTCGATCCTCGCGGCGACGAACCGGGGTCGCAGCGACATGGCCCTCGCCGAAGGCATCGCGCCTGACCAGGCGATCAGCGAGGCCGAGGCGTGGGCGTGCTTCGACGCGGACGCGTAAAACCCCTCCCCTATCATCCGTTGTGCCCCCACGCCCCTTCGAGATCGTCAGCAGCTTCAAGCCCATGGGCGACCAGCCCGCGGCGATCGAGGCGCTGACCACGCGCCTCTCCGCGGGAGCCGACTCGGCCGTGCTGCTGGGTGCCACGGGCACGGGCAAGACCTTCACGATGGCCAACGTGGTGCAGCGGCTGGGCAAGCCCACGCTGATCATCAGCCACAACAAGACGCTGGCGGCCCAGCTCTACGAGGAGCTCAAGGAGTTCCTGCCGCACAACAGCGTGAACTACTTCGTCAGCTACTACGACTACTACCAGCCCGAGGCGTATATCCCCCAGCGGGACATCTACATCGAGAAGGACGCCAGCCGCAACGAGGACCTCGACCAGCTCCGCCTGGCCGCGACGAGCAACATCCTCAGCCGGCGCGACACGGTCGTCGTCGCCAGCGTGTCGTGCATCTTCGGTCTGGGTTCGCCCGAGGCGTACGGCGAAAAAGTACTGACCTTCAGCAAGGGCGTGCGTGTCGACCGGCGGCAGATGTTCGCCAGCCTGACGGCGATGCAGTACAAGCGGAGCGACTACGAGTTCAGCCGTGGCCGCTTCCGCGCCCGGGGCGACGTCATCGAGGTCTGGCCGGCCTCCGAGAAGTTCGCCGTCAGGCTCGATCTCTTCGGCGACGAGCTCGACCGACTCGAGCTGATCAACCCGACGTCGGGAGAAGTTCTAGCCGAAGAGGACACTTTTCACCTTTTCCCGGCCGTGCACTACGTGCTGCCCGAGGAGCAGCTCGAGACGATCTGCGACGACATCACGCGAGAGCTGGACGCCCGCGTGCTCGAGCTGCGCAGCGACGGCCGGCTGCTCGAGGCACAGCGGCTGCTGGCCCGCACGAAATACGACCTCGACCTGCTCCGCGAGACCGGGAGCTGCCCGGGCGTGGAGAACTACAGCCGCTTCTTCGACGGCCGCATGCCCGGCGAGCGACCCTTTACCCTGCTGGATTACTTCGATTATGCCCCCAGGCCCGGGCTGGGCGACGCCAGCATGCGGCCGAGGCCCGAGACCGACGACCAGCTCGTGCAGCGCGACGACGGCCGGCGGGCGGGCCGGCCCAACATCGACGACTGGCTGGTCATCATCGACGAGAGCCACGTGACGCTGCCGCAGGTGCGGGCCATGTTCAACGGCGACCGCATGCGCAAGGAGACGCTGGTCGAGCACGGCTTCCGCCTGACCAGCGCCCTCGACAACCGGCCCATGCGGTTCGAGGAGTTCGAGCGGATGGTGCCGCAGATGCTGTTCGTCAGTGCGACGCCCGGGCCATACGAGCTCGAGCGCACGGGCGGCGAGATCGCCGAGCAGGTGATCCGCCCCACGGGCCTGCTCGACCCGGGCGTGGAGGTGAAGCCCGCCGACGGCCAGGTGCCCGACTTGCTGGAGGAGTGCAAGGCCGCCGTTGCGCGCGGCGACCGCGTGCTCGTCACGGCCCTGACCAAGCGACTGTGCGAGGACCTTGCAAGCTACCTCGACCAGAACGGCCTGAAGACGCGCTACCTGCACAGCGACATCGAGACGCTTGAGCGGCTGGAGATCATCACCGAACTGCGCGAGGGCGCCTTCGACGTGCTGGTGGGCGTGAACCTGCTGCGCGAGGGTCTCGACCTGCCCGAGGTCGCGCTCGTGGCCATCCTCGACGCCGACAAGGAGGGCTTCCTGCGGAGCCCGACGAGCCTCATCCAGCTCATGGGCCGGGCGGCCCGCAACGTGAATGGCCGGGTCGTGATGTACGCCGACACGATCACTCCCGGCATGCGCGACGCGCTCGACGAGACCGACCGCCGCCGCGAGAAGCAGACGGCGTACAACGAGAAGATGGGCATCACGCCCGCGACGATCAAGAAGGAGATCCGTCGCGGCATCGAGATGCAGCTCCGCGCCCGCAAGACGGCCCGCGAGGCGGCCGGCAGCGCCGAGGAGGCCTTCGACATCGCCGAGCTGCTGCGCGAGATCGAGGCCGAGATGCTTGAGGCCGCCCAGTCGCTCGAGTTCGAGAAGGCCGCCCGCCTGCGCGACCAGGCCCGCAAGCTCAAGGAGCGCATCGCCCAGGGCGATACCGCGAAGGTCCGGCGGAGCGAACTCGACGAGGGCAAGCAGAACAAGCGCCAGCGCCGCAGCCGCAGCGGCAAGCCCGGCGCTCCCGGCAGCAAGCCCACGCGGCGGAAGAAGCGGACCTCCTAGAGACCAGCACCCCAAATGGAACGACGCGAGAAGCTCAAGACCTACTTCACCGGCTTCGGGATCGGCCTGATCCTGGTGGGCTTCATCATCTACGCCCGGTGGCGGTACGCCCAGGCGAACCCACCGCCGCCCCCACCACAGCAACAGCAACCCCAGCAGTCGCCCTAGCCGCGAAGCGCCGTCACGGCCTCGGGGATCTCGTCGGCCAGTTCCATCGGCGTGAGGCCTGCGTTCGCGAGGTGCTTCTCGCGCCAGAGCCGCGCCGCGTGGGCGTGGGCGACCACGGCGCAGCGGGCGATCTCGAAGAGCGTCAGCCGGCCGTCGTCGCCCATGTGCTTGATGCGCTCGCCGAGCTTGGCTCGGGCGAGCTCGTGGGTGACGGGCCTGGCGTGCTGGGCGATGAGCCCGCCGACGAGGCCCGCGAGCACGTCGCCCGTGCCACCGGTTGCGAGCGCGGAGTCGGCGGTGTCGTCGCTCCAGGTCTGGATGCCGTCGCTGACGACGGTGCGGGCCCCCTTGAGCACGACGACGCAGCCGAGCCGCTGGGCGAGCGACTCGGCGGCCCCTGGTCGTTTCGCGTCGTCGGTGGCGTCGCCGTCGATGCCCATGCTCTTGGCGAGGCGCGCGAACTCCCCTGGATGCGGCGTCAGGACGGCGGGCGCGTGGAAGTCGAGTGCGAGCTGGGGCGTGTCGGCCAGCTCGTTGAGCGCGTCCGCATCGACGACCACGGGCGTCAGCTTCTGCTGGATCGCTCGCAGCGACAGCGCCGCCGGTCCGGTTCCGCGGCCCAGGCCGGGCCCGATGACGACCGCGTCGGCCTGCTCGATCGCTTCATCGAGCACGGCGACAGCGTCGCTCGCGAGCACCGCGCCGTGCCCATCAGTCGGCAGGGCCCGGCCCGTCGCCTGGCTGGCGATCGAAAGCGCCTCGTTGAGCACGCCCTCGGGGCAAAGCAGCTGCACGAGCCCGGCCCCGCTGCGCGTGGCGGCGAGGGCCGCCAGCGCGGGCGCGCCGATCATGCGCGTGCCCGGCAGCGCGCAGCCGCCGACGACGGCCACGCGGCCGAAGTCGCCCTTGTGGCCGGTCTCGGCGCGTGCGGGGAGCCGTGGCGTCGCGGGGTCGGCCATCAGCGGGTCGCCTCGACGACGACGGAGATCGTGCCCAGCGTGGGCGCGAGACCGGCCCACAGGTCGTCGGGGTCCGAGCCGTCCGAGAGCGAGAGGGCGATCTGGCAGGCGTGCCGCGGCCGGCGACGCTGGGTTGCGTCGAGGTCGATCCAGTGCTCGCCCGCTTCGCCCTCGACCAGCGCCTGCGTCCACACGTGGTATACGAAGGCCGGCGGCGTGCCCGGCCCGCCCGGCTCGTAGATGAGCCCGGCGACGAGCTGCGACGGGATGCCGTTCACGCGGAGCATCGCCGCGAGCAGCACGGCGTGCTCGGTGCAGTCGCCCTCGCGGCTCTCGGCCGTCTCTGCGGCGCTGCCCAGCGCGACGCCCAGGTTCTTGCGATTGATGTAGCGGTGCACGAACCCGCGCATGGCCTCGGCTCTCGCCGAGTCCGTCGCCGAGGCCGGCAGCGACGCGATCGCCCGCTCGGCCAATCGCCGGACGCGCGCGTCGTTGGTCTCGAGCAGGTCGGTCGGCGCCAGCAGCCGGGCATGGTCGTCGTCGCTCGCGTCGACCGCCTCGCTTTGCGCATCGAGATCGACCGCGACGCGGACCGATCCGCCGTCGAGCCGCTCGGCCCGCTGCACGGTCGTCGCCAGCGCGGGCGTATCGGTGCTGCCGGTGAGCAGGAACGACGCCGTCCGCACGCGTTCGTGGCCGCGGATGGCCCGCGAGGCGACGACGCGTGTCGCGTCGATGAGGTCGGGCGGCCGCACGAGGGCCCGCCGGGCCGTCGCCTCGTCGCTCAGGACGATCTCCTGGGTCACGGCGCCGATGGCGGTCTCGGCCCGCACGAGGTTGCCCTTGGCATCGAGCCACTCGTGCACGACCCGGTCTTCGTCGCCGCGACGGGTCTCGAAGCGGACGGTCGCGATGGCCTGGCCGAGCACGTCGATCGCTTCTTCGCCGGTCCGCGTCCGCCGCGTCGGTACCGGGTCGAGCCCGCTCAGCGGGTCGGCCACCTGCGTGCTGATCGTCGCGTCGCCCGCGGCGATGCGCTCGGCGAGGTACCGCCGCTCGGCATCCGGGCCCACGTACAGGCCATCGGGCGCCGGCTCGATCGACTCGTGCCCATCATGCTCGACCCGCGCGGTGCGGCCGTTGAAGTGCCAGGTCGTCACGTCATCGCGGTCGCCCTCGATGCGGCGGCGCATGCTGCTGAGGTTGCCGTGGTCGAACTCGACGACCTCGCTCTCGAAGGCCGTCACCACGACCGAGCCCTGCCGCCCGACGGCGACGCGCATCGTTGTCTTTGTCGTGATCAGGTCGCCGGCTTCGTTTCGCTCGATGGCCATCCACCCGGCCGGCTGACCCTGGAGCTTGACGACGTACCACCGCGTCTCCGCGAGCGCACCCGTGGCGAGTGCGAGAACGAGGCCGAAGAAGAGGCCCACCATGGCCGGCAGCCGGAGCATCCAGCATCGTAGAGAGCCTCGCGATCGGCTGGCGGGGTGTACGGTTGCCCGTGATCGACACGCACTGCCACCTGACGTTCCCGCAGTTCGAGGGCCGCGTGGCCGAGGAACTGGCCGAGGCCGCCCGCCACGGCGTCTCGGGCTGCATCACGATCAGCACGACGCCCATGAACGCGCTCGAGTGCCTGAACCTGGCCACGAGCTACCCGAACGTCTGGAGCAGCGCGGGCGTGCACCCGCTCTACGCGGATCAGGGGCCGTTCGACCTGACGCCGGTCCGGACCGCCATCGCGCACGAGCGCTGCGTGGCGTGGGGCGAGATGGGGCTCGACAACCACTACGCCGAGCCGCCGCGCTCGCTCCAGGAGCCCGTGCTGATGCAGCAGCTCGCGCTGATCCGCGAGATCGACGAGCCCAAGCGAGGCAAGCCGAAGCCGGGCGCGGGCAAGCCCGTCGTGCTGCACTGCCGAGAGGCGTTCGACGATGTCATCCCGATCCTGCAAGACAGCGGCATCGCCGGCGAACGCTTCGTCTTCCACTGCTTCACGGCAGGCCCGGCCGAAGCCCGGCAGGTCCTCGACTTCGGCGCCATGATCAGCTTCACCGGCGTGGCGACGTACCACAACGCCAAGCACGTGATGGAAGCCGCCGTGCTGACGCCGGCCGACCGCATCATGGTCGAGACCGACGCGCCCTACCTGAGCCCCCAGCCCGTGCGCGGGCAGCGGCCGTGCCGGCCGTGGATGGTCTCGCTCACAGCAAAGCTGATTGCCGAAGCTCGCGGCGAAACGGTCAGAGAGTTCGAGCGAGCAATCGATGCAAACGCCGGACGGTTCTTCGGCGTGGTTGTACCGCCGGCCGCGTCAGAAGCGCGCTAGCGGGTCGGGATTAGCGCCGGCCAGGCAAGTACCTCGGCCCCACCGCTGAAGACCCATGCCAGGCCAGCGACGGAGACGGCTACGGCGATGGCGCAGCCGACGAATTGCCACGTCGCCGGTCGCGAGCCGCGCCCCAGCCCGGGCACGACCACGTGGCGATATGGGCTGATCGTCGACACGCTTGCCTTGGAGCGTCTCTCCACTGATCGGTTCGTTCGGCGAGCCATGTTTGGCCTCCTTGTCGATTCGATCGATACCTTCGCGAAGCCGTGGGTATTAGCTCGTGCGGGCCGCGAAGTTGATGCGTTGCTCGGCGATGTTGGTGAGGGTGCGATCGGCCGCGCCCTCTTCCTCGAGCGTCTTGGTGAGCACCTCGGCGTCGTCGTGGCGGCCCAGCTTGCTGGCGAAGGCGCGGGCCACGCCGTAGGCGGCCATCTCGTAGTGCTCGACGCGCTGGCAGTTCGCGATGATCGCGGCGTTGCGCACGTCCTCGTCCTCGGTCTCGGCGAGCGTGTCCTCGCCCTCCTTGATGAGCCCCTCGATGCCCTTGCACTTGTGCCCGCCGGGCTCGTAGTCGAGGTTGACGATGAGATTGTCGACGCGGGACAGGTGCGCCTCGGTCTCCTTGCGATGGCTCGCGAGCGCCTTCTTGAGCTCGTCGTCGGTCGCGTTCTCGATCATCTTGGGCAGCGCTTCGAGGATCTGCGTCTCGGCGCTGTGCAGGTCCTTGAGCTCGTGGACGTAGAGTTTTTCGAGGCTGTCGATCTTCATGGCGGCGTCTCCATCATGGACTGCATCATGGTTCTGCGATGGAGAACGCTACCGAGCGCGGAGATCGCTCGGCAAGGGCGCGCCCGAACTATGAGCCCGAATTCACTGCCGCCCGCAATGCGCGGAAACATCGCTGGTGCAATGAGTGCGAATTCACGCGACGCGGCGCACGAGAACGCCCGCGCCCGGAACGAGCCCGGCGCGGGCGGCGTTCAAGTAACGTGATCGTCTCAGGCCGCGTCGCTCTCGGGCGTGGCGGCGGCGAGCGGGCCGCCGGCGCTGCCGTCGTTGCCGAAGTTGGTCACCGACGGCTCGCTCCACTCGCTGGCTACGCCGTTGCTCAGCGTGGTGCGGACGCGGTAGAGCACCTGCCGCAGGCCGACCGGGACGGCCGGGTCGATGAACTCCTTCTTGCCGATGGTCGCCAGCGACGTCCACGGGCCGACCTCGCCGGTGAGCAAGACGGCTTGGCGCTGCACGTCGTAGGTCGCGCCGCCGCCGCTGGTGACGGTGAAGGCGACCTCGATGGTGCCATCGGTCCGCACGCGGGTGCGCACGTCCTCGGGCTGGGCGGCCTCGCTGCGCGGCTCGGGCTGCGCGGGCGGGTGTTGGCCGGTTGAGCCACGCGCAAAAACTGCCGGGCACGTCCCCGGCCGCGACCGACCAAAGTCGGCCGACCGAAGGACCGATACCCACGGCATGACCGAGAACCAAGCCGATCGCATCGCCACCGACACGACCCCCACGAGCGACACCCCCGCCGCCAGCACGACCAGCGAGCCGGCGACGGACACCGGGGCCACCTACACGATCAAGGAAGCGTGCGCCCTGGTCGGCCTCACGCGCGACGCGTGGACGAGCTGGCAGAAGCGCGGGCTGCTGCCAAGGGGCAGGATCGGCAAGGGCCGCGAGCACGACCGCCGGGTGCTGGTCTTCACGCAAGACGAGGTCGACGCGGCCCGCGCGGCGGTGGAGCGCAGCGGGCTGGCGACGCCCGAGCACACGATCACGTACGACCAGGTCGTCGAGATGCTGGGCATCTCCAAGTCGCGGATGTACGAGATGATCAAGAGCGGACGCTTCCCCCCCGGCCGCTGGGCCACGCCCGCCGAGGGCAACGGGCGAGGCAACCGCCGCAAGATGTTCACGCCCGCCGAGGTCGAAGATGCGCGCGCGGCACTGGACGCGTTCATGAACCAGGGCCCGGAGATCGACGGCCAGCCGGCCATCACGCTCAAGGACGCCGCCGCGCGCATCGGCCTCAGCCGCGCCCAGTGGTACGCGTGGCAGAAGAAGGGATGGGCGCCCATGGGCACGCCGCACACGTGGCCGGGCTTCATCGGCAAGGAGCAGGTGTACACCACGGCGCAAATCGACGAGTTGGTCGCCGCGATCGAGCGCGGCGAGCACCCGGGCGCCAGCCAGATCGCCACGCCGCGGCACACGATCACCAAGGAAGAGGCGGCGCGCCTCGCCGGCGTGGGCGTCCACGCGTGGCACGAGCTGAGCCAGCGCGGGCAGCTGCCCGAGGGACGCTGGACGCCCAACCCCAAGGGCACCGGCAAGGGCGGGCTGCGCAAGCTGTACACGCCCGAGGACGTCGAGGCGCTCAAGCGGGCCATGGCGCAGCTGGAAGCCGAGCGGCGTCCGACCATCGACGGCGAGCCCGCGCTGACCGCGTCCGAGGCGGCCGAGAAGATCAACATCTCCTATCAGCTCTTCCGCCTGTGGGACGAGCGGGGCTGGCTGCCCGAGGCCCACCAGGCCCCGCGCGACGCCAGCGGCCAGATGATGTACCTGTACACGCCCGAGCAGATCGACGAGGTCAAGGCCGCCGTCGACCGCGGCGAGCACCCGGGCGCGCAGGGGCGCGGCACGGCCGAGCACACCGTGACCCGCCACGAGGCCGCCAGGCAACTGGGCATCACCGCGGCCAAGTGGTCGCGCTGGGAGAAGGACGGCATCGTGCCCCCCGGCAAGCTGCCGCCGCTCTCGCCGAATCTGGGCCTGGACGGCGGCCGGAAGCTGTGGACGCCCGAGCAGGTCGAAGATGTTCGTGCGAAGGCGACCGAGATGGGCATCCTCGAGCCCGCGGCCACGCCCGAGCACGTCCTCACACGCCAGCAGGCCGCCGAGCTCGTTGGCATCTCCGAGGGCACGTGGACCTACTGGTGCCGCCGCGGCGTGATCCCCACCGGCCGCTGGCGTACGAACCCGGAAGGCTCGGGCCACGGCGGCCTGCGGCGGATGCACTCGATGGAAGAGGTGCGCCAGGCCCGCGCGGCGCTCGACGAGATCGGGTTCGGTCGCGCCCCCAACGCGACCGAGGCCCACACGCTGACCCAGCGCGAGGCCGCCCGCTTGCTGGGCGTCGAGGCGACCGCGCTCCAGGGCTGGGAGAAGCGCGGCCTGATGCCCATGGGCGCCTGGGCCCGAGCCACGAAGGGCCCCGCGCTGCGCAAGATGTACACGCCAGCGCAGGTCGAAGAGGGCCGCGAGAGGCTCAAGAAGCACGGCGTCCGCTGCTTTGCCAAAGCGACCGATGAGCACACCCACACGAGCAAGCAGGCCGCGCGGTTCATCGGCGTGCCATGGGGCACGTTCCATCACTGGGAGCACCAGGGCCGCACGCCGATCGGCGCGTGGGGCAGCACCCCAAGCAATCGTGGCCGCTGCAAGATGTACACGCTCGCGGAACTCGAGGCGTTCGCCGAAGAACTGGAGAAGCTGCACAAGCCGTACGCCGACCCGGATCGCCCGGGCGTGGTCCGAGTGCCGATCCGAAGCTGGAAGAAGCGCATGGAGGCGCTCATCGATGCCGACGACCTGCACCTGGTCGAGGGCAAGCACTGGAACTATTCGGAGCGGAGCGACCAGTACGAGACCAGGGGCGTGGTCATCCTGTCGACCACGCGAGGCCGGCAGACCCCACTCAAGCAGATCATCGCCGGCGTCCGCGGGCATCGGTGGCGCATCCGCCACGCCAACGGCGACTTCCTGGATTGTCGGCGCGAGAACCTCGTCGTGCTGGACAGCGCCCAGCAGAGCTACGGCAACAAGAAGATCAAGATGCGGGCCGGCTACGAGCCGACGTCGAAGTACAAGGGCGTCTGCTGGGACGAGGATCGCGGCAAGTGGCTCGCCCAGATCAACAAGGACGGGAAGCATCACCACCTGGGCCGATTCGACGACGAGATCGACGCCGCCGACGCCTACGACAACGCCGCGCGCGAGCTCTTCGGCGAGCACGCCTACCTGAACTTCGACGGCATCATCGATCGCACCAAGGAAGAGCCAAGGTCCGCGGCGTAGCACGCGGGCAGCCGCTTCGAGCCTCTCCCTTCGTGCCTCCGTGCCTTGGTGCCTTCGTGCCTTCCCCGCTCTACCTCCGCCCGAACATGCGTTCGAGGTCCCGCATCGTCAACCGCACCGACGTCGGCCGGCCATGCGGGCAGCTCGCGCTGCGTTCGACCTTCTCGCGGAGTTCGAGCAGGGCGCTCAGCTCCTGGTCGCTCAGCGCGTCGCCGGCCTTGACGGCGGCCTTGCAGGCCATCATGTCCAGGACTTCTCTGAGCGCATCCTCCTGGTCCTTCGGAAGATCGTCGCGTTCGAGCAGGTCGGCCATGAACTCGGCCGGGTCGACGCCGCGGCTAAACAGCAGGCTGGGGAAGGCGTGCACGGCGACGCGCGTGGGGCCGGCGGCGGTGGCATCGATGCCCAGGGTTTGCAGGATCGGCGCGAGCGCGTCGAGTTTCTCGGGGGCATCGGCGACGCCGACCATCGCGGGCGTGAGCAGGCGCTGGCTCTCGAGGTTGCCGTGGCTGGTGACCCGGCTGCGCAGGGCCTCGAACATGACGCGCTCGTGCAGGGCGTGCTGGTCGATGATGACCACGCCGTCGTCGTCGTGGGCGACGAGGTAGCTGTCGCGGAGCTGCAAGGCCCGGCGCATCCACGGACCGTCGGGGGCGCGGTCGATGGGCGCTCGGTCGGTGGAGGAAGCCGCACCGGGGTCCTTTGGTTCGACCTGTGCTTCCGGCTGGGGCTGCGGCTCGACGCGGCTGAGCACCGCGTGCACCTCGGCGTCGGTCAGCCGATCGGCGAGTTCGCGGGCCTCGTGGGTGAGATCGCTCGCACGCGTGCCGGCAAAGATCGCCCCGTCGGCGGGCACGAACGGCTGCCACGGGCGAGCCGCGCCCGGGCTCACTTCCGTGAACGACGCCGTCAGGTCCTCGCCCGCCAGCGCCTCGCGCACCGAGCCGTGCACGGCGGCGTGGATGGCCGACGAATCGCGGAAGCGGACCTCGGCCTTGGCCGGGTGCACGTTCACGTCGACCATCGACGGATCGACGTCGATCAGCAGCACGGCCACCGGGTGCCTGCCCGGCTCGATCAGCCCGCGGTAGGCCTCCCGCAATCCATGGGCGATCGTGCCGTCGCGCACCACCCTTCCGTTGAGCACGATCCACTGGCCCTTGGCGTTGCCGCGCGCCGCGTGCGGGCGGCCGACGAGGCCCCAGAGGTTGACGTTGTAGGTCTCGGCCGCGACGCCCTTCGCCTCGATCATCGCGCCGGCGAGGTCCTCACCCAGGATCGCGCGCACGCGGTCGGGGGCGCTCTGGTCGGCGGGCAGGTCGAGCGTCGTGTGGCCATCGCACACAAGCGTGAAGCCAATAGCGGGCCGGGCGAGCGCGAGGCCCTTGACGGCCTCGACGCAGCGCTGCTTCTCGGTCTGGGCCGTGCGTAGGAACTTGCGGCGCGCGGGCGTATTGAAGAACAGGTTGCGCACCTCGATGACCGTGCCCGGTGCGCCGCTGGCGGGGCTGGGGCCCTGCACGTCCTTGCCCTCGACACGCAGCTCGCTGGCCTCGCTCGCACCGCGCGTGCGCGAGCGGATGCGCAGCCGGCTGACGCTCGCGATGCTCGCCAGCGCCTCGCCGCGGAAGCCCATGGTCGCCACGGCGTCGAGATCGTCGGGAGAGGTAATCTTGCTCGTCGCGTGCGGCGCGACCGCCATGGGGAGCTGGTCGGGCAGCATGCCGCAGCCGTCGTCGGCCACGCGGACCAGCTCGATGCCGCCGGCTTCCAGCTCGATGCGTACCTTGGTGGCCCCCGCGTCCAGTGCGTTTTCGACGAGTTCCTTGACGACCGAGGCCGGCCGCTCGACGACCTCGCCCGCGGCGATCTGGTTGACGACCAGGGCGTCGAGCGCGCGGATGATGGGCAGCGAGTCGGAAAGGGCTTGCGGCGTGGAAACGGACATCGGAGCGATCGTAGGGACGAGCGGGACCTACGCTGCACGATGACCAGCGATCCATCAGCGACAACAACCGACAACGCTCTCTATGCGCGCGCCGCCCGCGATGCCGTGGCGCAGGCGGCCATCGTGTGCCGGGCCGTGCAGGCCAGGCTCGACGACCTGCGAGCCATCACCAAGGACGACAAGAGCCCGGTGACCATCGCCGACTTTGCCAGCCAGGCGGTCGTCGCGAAGGTGCTGCAACAGCATCTGGGGACGTCGATCGTGCTGGTGGGCGAAGAGGGCAGCGAGTACCTCCGCCAGGCCGAGCACGCGGCGCACCTGAAGGCCGCGCTCGAGGCCGCCCACGAAGCGTGGCCCGAGGCGACCGAGGAGGAGTTCCTCGCCGCCATCGACGCGGGCGACGCCGAGCCAACGGCGGACCACACCTACTGGACGCTCGACCCCATCGACGGCACCAAGGGCTTCCTGCGCGGCCAGCAGTACGCGGTAGCGCTCGCGTGGCTCGACCACGGCGTGCCCACGGTGGGCGCGATGGCTTGCCCCAACCTGCCGATCTCGCACGACGCGCCCCTGGACAAGGTCGACGCGCACGGGTCGATCTACCTGAGCGTCGCGGGCGAGGGCACGCTCGAGGCCCCGCTTGCCGACCCGACCGCCGACGCGACGCGCATCCTGCGGCAGGATCTGGCGCCCGATGAGCCCGTCAGCGCGTGCATGTCGGTCGAGAAGGCCCACAGCAGCACCGACGACACGGCCCGCGTCATGGCCCTCGTCGGCCCGGAGCGCGAGCCGGCCAGGCTCGACAGCCAGTGCAAGTACGCCGTCGTGGCGCGCGGCCAGGCCGACGCGTATCTGCGCCTGCCGACCAGGAAGGGCTACGTCGAACGCATCTGGGACCACGCCGCCGGAGCTCTGGTGGCGACGGAAGCCGGCTGCGTCGTCAGCGATGCCTCGGGCCTGCCGCTGGCCTTCACGCACGGCAAGGGCCTGGAGCGCAATCGCGGCGTCGTGTGCGCGCCCCCCAGCGTGCACGAGCGGGTGATCAGGGCGATCAAGGAACTCGGACTCCTCGGCTAGCGCTCGCGCGCGACGACCAGGACGCACCGATCGTCGACCACGCGTTCCTCGCTGAAGGCCCCCACCGCCACCCGGATGGCCTCGGCGATGGCGTCGGGGTCGGGCTCGGCGTGCTTGATGGCCTCGTCCAGGCGTTCGACGCCGAACTGCTCGCCGTGTTCGTCGAACGCCTCGATGATGCCGTCGGTATAGAGCACCATGCACTCGCCGGGATGCAGCATGCCCGCGGCGCCGACGGTGTCGAGATACTCGAGGATGCCCAGCGGCGGGCTCGCATCACCGGTAATTGCTTCGATGGAGCCGTCGCGGCGGCGCACCCGTGGCACGTGGTGGCCGGCGTTCGCGTACACGAACTGGCCGGTCTTGGGGTAGAAGCCCACGAAGATCGCCGTTACGAATCGCTCGCCCTGGAGGCTCTCGTACAGCACGCGGTTCACGTCCGTCACGACGGTGCTCGCGGGCCTGCCGAAGGCGCGGTAGGCCAGCAACACGCTGCGCAGCATGCCCATCGCCACCGATGCCGGCGGGCCGTGGCCCGAGACGTCGGCCACGACCGCGCCGAACTGCCCGTCGCCAAAGTCGCGGAAGTCGTAGTAGTCGCCCCCAACTTCTTCGCTCGGCTCGTACCACACGGCAAATCGCAGGCCATCGACCTGCGGCGGGGCCGGCGGGATAATCGACCGCTGGGCGTCGAGGATTGATTCGAGCGAATGGCTGAGGCGGTCGTTCAGGCCCGAGACCTTCTTGAACAGGTTCTCGCGCTCGCCGGCCATCGACATCAGGTTGACCATCTGCGTGAGCAACAGCAGGTCGGGGGCGCCGAGGTCCCACGGCGTCGATCGGAAGAACACGACCCACTCGGTCGCCACGCCGCCGCGGAAGATCGGCAGCACGAGCGCACACCTCGGCAGCTCACGGCCGTCGAACAGCACTGCATCGGCCGGCCCTGGGTCGACCTCGATCATCGCGGGCCGCTCGTGCGAGGCGAGCTGGGCGAGCAGGCCGCCGCTGGCGCTCGCCGTCGTGCCGGGCTGCCAGGCGCCCTCGGGCGTCAGGATGCGCGCATCCAGCTCGCCCTCGGGAAGCTCGATGACGTTGTTGAGCGTGTACCAGCCCGGGCGCTCGGGGTCGAGGTCGAAGCCCACGAAGAGCTCCGCCCCGAACATCTCACGCATCCGCCGGAGCAGGCGAAAGCCATGCTCGGCCAGCGAGGATGCCTCGCTGGCTTCACGCAGCAGCTCGACGAAGTCGATCGCGCCACGTCTCGCAGACGGCGGGGAGAGGTTCACCCCGAAGGGTACTCAGGCCCGAGACGACATTCAGCCCGGTGTTCGCAGCGGCACTAGCCCAATAAGTCCAGGACCCGCTCCTGGTTGAGCAAGCCCGCACTGATCGCCCCCAGCGTCGCCTCGGTGCGGATGTTCGCCCGGATCAGCCGGGCGGACTCCTCGGCGAAGTCGGCGTCGCGGATGAGCGACCGGGCCGACGAGAGCGACTCGATCTGCACGCCGATCGAGGCCAGCCGCGGCGCGATGGCGTTCTTGCTGAGCGCCCCGAGGGCCCCGAGTTGCGTGTTCACCTGCTCGCGGGCCGCACCGAGGATCCGCTGGGCGAGCCCGGGGTTCTCCAGGAGGGAGCCCGCGCCGCCGGATGCAAGGTCGGTCATGTTCACCTTGACCGCGTCGGGATCGACGATCACCTCGCCGGTCTCGGTCACCTCGGGCTCGATGTCGTACACCTCGCCGAGCTTCGAGGGGTCCAGGGCCGCGACGGACTCGAAGGCTCCATCGCCCAGGGGAATGCGGAACGTGCCGTCCAGCAGCTTCTGCCCGTTGAACTCGGCCCCGCCCGCGAGGCGATCGACGGTCTGCAGGATCGAGTCGAGCTCGACCTGCAGCGCCTCGCGCTCGGTCTCGGAGAGTCCTGCCGTATTCGCGGCGGTGACGGCGAGCCCCTCGGCTTCGATCAGCAAGCCCGAGATCTCGGCGATAGCACCCTCGGCGGAATTGATGACGGACTGGCTGCGGTCGAGCGAGCGAGACTCGGCTTCGAGCGACTTGAGCGCCGCGCCGATCGCCTCGCTCGACATCAGGCCGGCCGGGTCATCCGACGCACGATTGATCCGCAGCCCCGTCGAAAGACGCTCCAGGGCGCTATTCCGCTCGGCCTGATTCAGGCCCAGGATCCGAAGGCCGGTGTTGACCGGCGACGAGCCAATTCCGATCGGCTGCATGTCGCACCCTCCCTTGGCGCTCGATCCCGCGGACACGCGCCCCCACGACGCACGCCCACGTTCAACAGGTCGCTTCCGCGGAGACGATCGCCCACGCGAAACCGACGCGGCGCGATCCGTTCGCGCCGTGGCAGGCGTTCCAACCGTCACGATCGGGACACCATCCTGGCTATCGGGCGGTTTGGAGCGCGACTTCAGGCCGATTCGGCGGCCGGCCCGAAGAGGCCCTCGACGAACGCCTCGGGGTCGAAGGGCTGAAGGTCCTCGGCGGTCTCGCCCACGCCGATGAACTTCACGGGCACGCCGCAGGCCTCGCGTACGGCGATGACCACGCCGCCCTTGGCCGTTCCGTCGAGCTTGGTAATGACCAGCCCCGATAACGGCACCGCCTTGGCGAAGTGCTCGGCCTGGGCCACGGCGTTCTGCCCGCTGGTGGCGTCGAGGACCAGCAGGCTCTCGTGCGGCGCTCCATCGATGCGCTTGCCGGCGACCTTGGCGATCTTCTCGAGCTGACGCATGAGCGCTTCCTGCGTCTGCAGCCGGCCGGCGGTGTCGAGGATGACCACGTCGACGCCGCGCGACGCGCCGGCGGCACAGGCGTCGAATGCCACGGCCGCCGGATCTCCGCCCTGCTGCCCGCGCACGACATCCACGCCGATGCGCTCGGCCCATACCTCGAGCTGGCGCACGGCCCCTGCGCGAAACGTGTCGCACGCGCCCAGCAGCACGGTCTTGCCGTCCTCGCGCAGGGCGTGGCAGAGCTTGGCGATCGTGGTCGTCTTGCCGACGCCGTTGACGCCGGTGACGAGCAGCACCGTCGGGCCCTCGTCGGCATACGCAAGCCCGAGATCTTCGGGCGGCCACATTGCCGAGACCGACCGCTTGAGGTAGCCGATGGCATCCTCGCCCTTCTCGAGCTTGCCGGCCTTGACGTCGGCCCGCAGGCCCTCGATCAACCGCCGCGTCGCCTGTACGCCCACGTCGGCGCGCAGCAGCACGGCTTCGATCTCCTTGATGAGCGCTTCGTCGAGCTTTCGCCCCGCCACGAGGTCGCGGAGCGGGTCGATGAGGACCGACCGCGTGCGCTTGAGCGAGTCCTTGATCTTGCGGCCAAGCGACTTCAGCACGCGTTGGGCTCCACCGTGTCGGTCGGCTGGCCGGCGAGCCTCCGCATCGCGGCATCGAGCAACGCGTTGACGAAGCCCGGGCTCTTCTCCGTACTGAACTGCCGGGCCATCTCGACCGCCTCGTCGATGGCGACCTTGGGCGGGGTCTTTTGCGTGGCCATCTCGTGGTAGGCCAGGCGGAGGATCGCGCGGTCGACGGCCGGCTGCCGCGACGCGGGCCAGCCAGGGCTGAGCTCCTCGAACAATTCGTCGGCCTCACGCCGCGCGGCAAAGGCGGTCAACGCCAGCTTCTCGGCCTGGCGTAGCTCCCGCGGCTCGAGGTCCTCGCTTTCTTCGGCCACCGAATCCCGCAGTGACGCGAGCACCGGTTCGTCGGCATCGTCGGGGGCGCCGACGGCATCGAGACCGTACAAGAGCTGGAAGGCCGCGATCCGCACGCGCTGGGTCGACGTCATGCCGACCCCTTGCCGTTCATGCCGGCGGCGGCCGCCTTGTCGGTGCCGCCTGCCAGCGGAGGCATGGCCTGGGGCGACAGCATCTCGGGCTGGTTGCGCACGGCGGCGGTCCGCATGCGGCGGAGCTCGTCGATCGACTCGAGCGCCGCACCCATGGCCTCGGCGCCCTTGTTGCCCTTGGGTCCGCCGGCCCGGTCGCGGGCCTGCTCGTCGGTGTCGGCCGTGATGACGCCGAAGCACACCGGCACGCCCGACTCGGCGGCGAGGTGCGCCAGGCCCTGGGCGACGGCGTCGTTGATGTGCCGGTCGTGGCTGGTCTGCCCCTTGATGACGCAGCCCAGGGCCACCACCGCCTCGAACGCCCCGGTCCGCAGCGCGGCCGAGCTCAGGGCGACCAGCTCGAACGCCCCGGGGGCCCGCAGCACGGCCGGCGTGGCTCCCGGCCACCGCTGGGCCAATGCTTCGACCGCCCCGCGCAGCATGGGCCCGGTGATGGAGTGGTTATACCGACTGACCACGATGGCCACCGGGGGAGGTTGCTCGGCGTTGTGCATCGAAGCATCGTAGGGGCACGGACGCGGCCGGCCGTCCGGGCGGCCGGGCCTGCGGGGCAGTACCATCGCCCCGTGCGGCAACGCCTGGTCAAACTCACCGACGTGCTCCAGCTCACCCGCTTCGCCACCGCGTTCGCGGCGGTGGGCAACGTCTGGCTGGTCATCCTCTGGACGCGGGCGACGCCCGACGAGCTCACCGCCCTGCCCGTGACCGCCCCCATGCGAACGGCCCCGCTGGCCCTGCTGCTGCTGGGCGGAGCCGTCGCGGCCATCGGGCTCTACGCCTTCACGCTGGGCCTGAACGACATCGTCGACCGCCGGCGAGACCGGGCGCTCGGGGCCGACCGCCCCATCCCCACCGGCCGGATCGGGCTCGACCTTGCCACCATCATCGTGGCCGGCTCGGTCTTCGCGGCGGTGCTCGGCGCGTCGTTCTTCGGCACCGGGGCCGTCCGCCTCACGGTGCTGGTGGCCGCGGCGGCGCTGGCGTTCAACGTGGTGGGCAAGTTCGTGCCCGGCGCGGGGCCGCTCTTGCTGGGCCTGATCTTCGCCGGGCACATGGTGATCCCGAACATCCAGCTCCACTTCGTGTGGCCCGTCGTCGTCGTTATGACGCACGCGCTGGCGGTCGAGTGGGCGGCCTGGGTCATCGGGCGGCGGAGCCCGGCCATCAGCCGACGCGCGGTTGCGGCCATCACGCTGGGCTGGCTTTTCTGGGCATCGGTCATCCTGCTCATCGGCTCGTACAACACGAGCGGGCTGGAGACCTGGCCTACGTGGCCCAGCCGGATGAGTGCGCTGCTCATCGCCGCGCTGGCGATCACCTTCATCATCTACATGTCCCACAAGGTGCGCAAGACCGGGCCCGGCCCGCGCGCCGCGGAGAAGCTCCGCCGCTACGGGGCCATCTGGCTCGTGCTCTATGGCGTGGCCTGGGTCGTGACCGAAGGTTACTGGCTGGCGACGATGATCCTGGCGGGGCTCGGCCTGGTCGGCCTCATCGTGATGACCGTGGCGCGTGAGGCGTACCACCTGGCGCACCAGCCGATGGGCTATCGCCGGTAGGCACGATCGGTCTATTTCCTCGTTCGCCCGCACTCGGGGCAGGTCTTGCCGGCGACGCGGCGCAGGTCGTAGCCGCATCGCACGCACCGGCCGGCCATGTGGCGGCGGAGCGATCGAACGAGTTCGAGTCCCGTGAGCAGTGCGAACCACGAGATCGCGAAGAAGACGGTGTTGGCAACGGCCGCTGGTGCGATGACGCCGAAGGGCAGAGAGAGCGCTACGGGCTGCGCGCCGATGGGAGGCGTGCGCTTGAGCGCGTCGATCGTGATCAGGCCACTCTCGAACTCGGTCTGCTAGTAGGCGGATCCGGCGGACGTTGCCTCGAACCCCGTGATCCCCTCGAGCATCGGCAATGGCCAGCCGGCACGCATGATTCCGGCGTAGAAGCTCTCCCCCTGCATCCCGGACATGCGGCTTTCGAGGCTCGGCGGGGGAAACGATGCAATCTGGTCGTCGATCCGCTAAATGGGTGGCAGCATCGCCGTCAGATTATCGAGCGGATCGGTCAGGCTGCCCTGCGGCTTGTTCATGACCGCCTCGATCTGGGTTGCGAAATCCCGGAGTTCACGCTCCCGTACTTCGGCGTACGCCGCCCCGCCCATTTTCAGTACCCGCTGTGCTTCACGCTGGTGGTACTCGGCACCGAGATACGTGCGATCGAGCCGATTCCCACTCCACGACTCGCCCTCAAGGCCGGGGCGCCCGTGCATCTGATGTTCGAGGAGCCAAGGCTGAACGACACCGACGCCGCGCGCGACCCAGGCAGGTGCGGGTTGTAACCATCCTGCCCACAGGGCAATCGTGAGACCCCACGCCACGAGCCACGCCGTGACAAAGCCCAGGGCGATGCACAAGAAAGATCGTCGTATCCAGCGAGCCACGAATGTTGGTACCGAATCGGCTGGCCGGAGGTTGCTCTAGAACAGCCCCAAGGCGTAGAACATCGCCGTGAACACGAGGTCGGCGATGACCACCGCAACCACGCTCTCGACCACCGTGCGCGTGGTCGCGGCGCCGACGCCCGCGGCGCCGCCGGTCACACGCAGGCCGTTGAGGCAGGCGATGACGCCGATGAGCAGGCCGAACACGAGGCTCTTGGCCACGCCCGTCAGGAAGTCGACGACCTTGACCTGGAAGAGCAGGTTCTCCCAGTAGACAACGAAGGGCAGGTCGATGACGAGGATCGATACGCCGATCGACGCGGTGATCGAGACCAGGCTTGCAAACACGCCCAGCGCGCCCATGCACGTGCACGTGGCAAACACGCGGGGCACGACGAGGAACCGCACGGGGTTGAGCGCGTGCGCCTCGAGCGCCTCGATCTCTTCGCCCACGACCATCGTGCCGATCTCGGCGGTGATAGCGGCGCCGGCGTAGCCGGTGAGCACGATGGCGCTGATGAGCGGCCCAAGCTCGCGCAGCACGGCCACGCCGATGATGTTGGCCAGCTTGTCCTTCTGGCCCAGTTCGTCCAGCGGCGGGGCCATCTGCAGGCTGAGGATGAGCCCGACCGCGGCCGACACCAGGCAGATGATGGCGATGGATCGCACGCCCACGCGGATGATCTGCGTGTTGAGGGCCGACGAGCCAAGACGAATCCGCGGATCGAGCACCGACCGCACGAGCCACACCGTGGCCTGGGCCAGCAGGACGAGCATGTCGCCCATGTGGTCGACGGTGTCGACCACGATGCCGCCCACGAACCCGAGCAGCCGCGTCATGCCTACACCGCCGACGTCGTCTTGATGGCCTCGTCGAGCGAGCCGGCAATCGGGAAGACCGTGTCGAGGCGCGCAATCTCGAAGATCGAGCGCACGCGGTCTTGCAGGCCGCAAAGCACCAGGCCCGCGCCCTTCTTGCGGCTGAGCTGCAGGCCTCGCACCAAGGTGGCCACGCCCGAGCTGTCCATGTACGTCACGCCCGAGAGGTCGACGACCACGCCGCCGCCCTTGGGCGTGCGGCCGACTGCGTCTTGCAGGGCCATCTGCAGGTCGGGCGATCGGACGATGTCGACCTCGCCCGACAAGCTGACCACCACGGCCTTCTCGCCCTCGGGACGGATGTCGATCTCGTTGCCATCACGATCGTCGCTCACGCTCACCCTCCAGCCGATCGAGTCGGTCCGCCCTTGTCCGTCGCCGGCCGAGATGGCCCGTCGCACCCGCACGCGCCGTCGTCGCACCCGCCCGAGAGGGCCTTGGTCCGCTGGGCGCTGGGGCCGTCGGTGCGCTTCACGAGCGTGAGGCTCATGCCCGACTCCTGCCTCGGAGCATACTCGGCCCGATCGACCACCTGGCGGATGATGTGCACGCCCAGCCCGCCGGGGCGGACGTCGTCGAGGTCGCGGCCCTGGATCTTGCTCGGGTCGATCTGCTGGGCCTCGTCCTCGATGACGATGCAGATGCCCGGCCCGTGCTCGCCGTCGTCGTGCAGCGGCCAGATCTTCACCCAGATCGGCCTGCCGAGGTCCTGCTTGTATCCGTGGCGGATGACGTTGCAGAGCGCCTCGTCGACGGCCAGGGCCAGGTGGGAGCTGGAGTCGTGGCTGAATCCCAGGCGCTTGGCCACGCCGGCCACCATCTCGCGTGCGCCGGCCAGGTATCGCACGTCGCTGACAACCCGGAGCAGGATGTCCGGGGGCGACTGCGTGACCTCTTTGGGTAGGGTGTCGGTCATGGAAAGGGGGTGCACTCCGCGGCCAACTCAGGGTGTCGTCGACGCCGCCGGGCCCGAGCCCTTGCGTTCGTCGAGCCACCGCTTCCATCGGTCGATCGCCGCCCGGCGCTCGGGCTCTGGGGCCCAGGCATCGTAGCCGAAGCGGTCTCCGGCCGTCCGCTGGAGGGCGGCGATGGAGAGGGACCGCAGGGCGGGGTCGTCGGAGTTGAGCGCCCGCACCATCTGGGTCAGGTCCTCGTGCGTGGGCTGCCGGGCCGTGGCGATGACCGCCCGGATGCGCGAGCCGGCGTCGGGCGCCTCGAAGTCGGCTGGCAACGAGGCATTGCAGCCCGCCATCGCGAGGGCGCCAACCGAGATGGTGGTGCGAACCGTCCGCATGGCCAACCGTAGCCAACGCGGGCGAGGGACCTGCCGGCATATGCTTCGCGCTTCCCCATCGCGTGGAGGCAGTCCCTGATGATCCCGACCCCACATGACGAAGTCGTCCTGATCGTCGACTTTGGCTCGCAGACGGCCCAGCTCATCGCCCGCCGATGTCGAGAGCTTGGCGTGTGCGCGATGATGGTCTCGCCCAAGGCCACCGCGGCCGAGCTTGCCGAGGCAAGCCCCAAGGCCATCATCCTCTCGGGCGGGCCGGCCAGCATCGAGGACCCCGGCGCGCCGTCCCTGGCCGAGGGCATCCTGGGCATGGGGCTGCCGGTGCTTGGCATCTGCTACGGCATGCAAGTCGCCTGCCACCAGCTGGGCGCGCACGTCGAGAAGGCCGACCACCGCGAGTTCGGGCGCGCGGCGCTCGACGTGCTTGAGCCGAGCGGCTTGCTGGGCGCCATCCCCAGCAAGACCACCGTGTGGATGTCCCACGGCGACCAGATCAGCGAGCTCAAGAGCCACGGCTTCAAGATCCTGGCAAGGACGCCCACCTGCCCCGCCGCCGCCGTCGCCCACGAGCACGACGGCGTCCGGTTCTTCGGCGTGCAGTTCCACCCCGAGGTGACGCACACGCCCCACGGCGTTGACATCCTGCGGAACTTCCTCTTCGAGATTGCCGGCTGCAAGGGCACGTGGCGCATGGCCGACTTCGCGCAGGCCCAGCAGGAGCGCATCGCCGAGGCGGTCGGCGACCAGCGCGTCATCTGCGGCCTGTCGGGCGGGGTGGATTCGGCGGTGTGCGCCGCGCTGCTCCACAAGTCGATCGGTGACCGGCTGACGTGCGTGTTCGTCGATACGGGCTTGCTCCGCAAGAAGGAGCGCGAGCTCGTAGAGACGACGTTCAAGGACCACTTCGACGCGGATCTGCGCGTCGTCGACGCAGCCGACGACTTCCTGGGCGATCTCGAGGGCGTGACCGACCCGCAAGAGAAGCGTCGCCTCATCGGCCATCGCTTCATCGAGGTGTTCAAGGACACCGCCAAGGACATCCCCGGCGCCACCGTCTTGGCCCAGGGAACGCTGTACCCAGACGTCATCGAGAGCGGCCAGGGCCACGGCGGGGTCTCGGCCACCATCAAGCTGCACCACAACGTGGGCGGCCTGCCGGCCGAGCTCGGATTCGCGCTCGTCGAGCCACTGCGCGACCTCTTCAAGGACGAAGTCCGCACGCTCGGCGAAGTGCTCGGCCTGCCGAGCCAGATGGTCTGGCGGCACCCATTCCCGGGCCCGGGCCTGGCGGTGCGCGTGCTGGGCGAGGTGACCCGCGACAAGCTGGCCGTGCTGCGCGAGTGCGACGAGATCCTGCTGGAAGAAATCATCTCGGCCCAGCTCTATCGACAGACGAGCCAGGTCTTTGCCGTGCTGCTGCCGGTGCAGAGCGTGGGCGTCATGGGCGACGGGCGGACGTACGAGAACGCCGTGGCCGTGCGCGCCGTCGAGAGCGAAGACTTCATGACCGCCGACTGGGCGCGCCTGCCCTACGACGTGCTGGGACGCATCAGCAACCGCATCATCAACGAGGTCCGCGGCGTCAACCGCGTGGTGTATGACATCTCGAGCAAGCCGCCCGCAACGATCGAGTGGGAGTGAAAAAAACAGGCCCACGCCTTGGGGACGCGGGCCTGCCGAAGAAGAAATGTCGTGACGTGATCAGGCGGCGTCGCGCTGGCTCACGTTGATCGTGGTGCCGGCGGCGTTGCGCAGCTCGCCCGGGGTGCCGTGCGAGCCCTGGGCCTGGAAGCCCGGGACGCCCGTGGGGAAGGCCGTCTGGAAGATCGGCTGGCCCGTGAACTGGTTCGGGGTGACGCCGTTGATCGGGCCGTTCCAGCCCTGACCGTTGAACTGACCGCCAAACTGGCCACCGAACTGGCCGGCCACGAGCTGCGCCGGGATGGTGCCGTAGCTCCCGACGCTCGTCGGGGTGAAGCTGCTCTGGCCGAAGCCGAAGCTGGTGTTCAGGGCGGGGTTGAGCGTGCCGTTGCCGATGCCGGTGCTCGAGCTGCTCCCGCTGGTCACGGGGGTCGCGGGCGAGTAGCCGGAGAAGCCCTGGCCGCTGGTGCCGGTCACGCCGGTGCCGTTGCTGCTGGTGCCGCTGAAGCCGCCAATGCCACCGAAGCCGGTCGTGGGCACGCCGCCGAAGCCGGTGGTCTGGCCGATGGGCGAGGTGAACGGAGCGGTGTAGCTCGAGGTGATCGGCGAGAAGCCGCTCCACGCGGGCTGGCTCCAGCTACCGGCGAACGGCGAGACGAAGCTGCTGCCGATCGGCGAGAAGCCGGTGATGCCCGAGTCCCAACCGGTCTGGAAGCCGAAGGGGCTGCCGAACGAGCCGTAGAACGGGGTGCCGAAGCTCGATGCGAACGGGCTGGTGAACGAACCCGGGAAGCCGCCGAAGCGACCACCGAAGATCGACCAGTCGTTCTGCGGCAGGCCGCCGAAGCCGCTGCCAAAGCTGTTGGAGAAGCTACTGGAGAAGGGCGTGGTGAACGGCGAGAAGCCGCCGAAGGGCTGCTGCCCGAACGAGTTGAAGCCGAACGGAATGTTGCTGAAGGGCGTGTAGCCGAACGGGCTCACGGGCGAGCCATACGAGCCGCCGTAGAACGAGCTGGTGGGCGAGCCGAAGCCCTGGTTCCACGAGGGCTGGCCGAAGCCGAAGCCGCTGAAGGGCGAGAACTGGCCGCCGAACGACGGGCCGTTGTACGAGTTGGTGAAGGGCGTGGTGAAGGGGCCGAAGCCGCCGAAGGAGGGGGTGCCGAAGCTGTTGCTGAAGCTGTTCGTGAACATGGGGGTCCCAATCTGGCCGAAGCCGCTGGTGAACGGAGACGAGAACGACGGGGTGAACGGGGTGCCGACACCGAACGGGGTCGTGGCCGGCGAATTGTTGATGAAGCTGTTCATGCGCGTGATGCTCCTACTTTCCGTGTGGCCGCGCGGCACCTTTGACGCACGACCGAGCCCTCCGACGAGCGCGCGACCATCGCGCACCCCCACTGCGGGGCCCATGCCTCGAATCTGGACGTTGCTTCGTTGACGGCGGGCCGGCGTCCGTGCCTTGGCTCGCACACCTTGTTTCGGCAGCACGAGCCGCGGGCTTTGCCCGATCCTTCTAATCCGCACGAAATTTGTTTCACGCGCAGGTTTCGCCGATCGCTCGACGGCTCGGAGGGCCGGATCCGGCGTACTTCCACCCATCGTGGAACAAAGCGTGGCGCGTCCGCGTCAAAACTCGCGGCGGCACCGCCATCGACCGCCCCCCGCAACCGCTGCCCCGCCCGCGTGGTACCAGATGGCGCCCAGAACCGGCGGCCCGGAGTCGCCGATACGATGGAGGGCGGCCGGCACGCCGCACCCGCCCCATCGGGGCACCCACGAGGGCTTCTCGGGCGAGCCCGCCACGCCGACGCACGGACGCGCTGCGTCCGTCCGGCCTGGATCGAGCGGATGGCTCGCCCGAAGCCTGTCCGATAAAAGGAGGCACCACATGCGTCGCCTGAGTTCGTCCCGCACCGCCCCCGCCATCGGCCTGGCCGCGTTGCTCGCGGCGTCGGCCGCCGCCCAGCAGAGCCCGACCGGCACCACCTCGACTCGCGAGGCGGGCGCGCCGGCCCAGGTGGTCGAGGGCGGCCGACCCGAACGGGTCACGCTGTCTCGCATGATGCGGCCGCTGACCGCCAGCTTCCAGGACGAACCCCTGCGCGACGTGATGAACTACATCGTGCAGCAGACCGGCGCCACCCTCGAGATCTTCTGGCTCGACGAGCGCACCGGCACCGGCCTGGACCCCGAGCAGACCATCACGCTGAACGTTGAGAACCTGCCGGCGATCACCGTGCTCGAGCGCGTGCTTGCCAAGGCCGAGGATGTCTTCGGCGGCGGCAACAACTGGCAGATGACCGAGTGGGGCGAGATGCAAGTGGGCCCGACGAGCCGCCTGAACCGCTTCAACCGCACCGAGATCTACGACATCAACGATCTGCTGCTCGTGCTGCCCGAGTATCCCGAGGTGCCGACCATCGACCTGCAGCAAGCGCTGCAGGCCAGCCAGGGCGGCGGCGGGCAGAGCCCCTTTACCGGCGGCGAGGGCGACAACGAGCTCGACGAGCGCCCCATCGAGGAACGCGCCGACGAGATCATCAGCCTCATCGAAGACCTCGTGGAGCCCGATCACTGGATCGAGAACTCGCGTGCGTCGATCCGCTACTTCAAGGGCACGCTCATCGTGCGGGCGCCCGACTACGTGCACCGCGGCATCGTGGGCTATACGTATTGGCCGACGCGGCGGCTGAGCGCCGTCATCGAAGGCCGTCGCTACGTCACCATGGGCGTGGACACCGGAATCTCGACCATCGACGGCTTCGGCCAGCAGCCGGTGAGCGCGGTCGTCGGCGGGCGGATCATCACGAGCGACCCGAGCGATCCGGGCGGCGGCGGCTGAGACCGACGCCCATCTCCCCTCGGATCGTGACGTAGGCTCTGCCAAGGAGTTCATCCATGGCAGAGCCTCGCGTCATTCGGGTCACCATCGGCAAGGACCGCTACCACACCGACATCACCGCGGGCGGACACACGCTCGTCGCCGACGAGCCCGAGGGCGTGGGCGGGTCGGACAACGGCCCCGATCCGTATGCGCTGCTGCTCGCGTCGCTCGGGGCGTGCAAGGCCATTACGGTGCGCATGTACGCCGACCGCAAGCAGTGGCCGCTCGAGCGCCTCGAGCTCGACCTGTCGCACGACCGCGTGCACGCCCAGGATTGCGAAGACTGCGAGCAGGAGGATGGCATGGTCAGCGTCATCGAGTGCACGATCCGCGCCATCGGCGAGCTGAGCGACGAGCAGCGACACCGGCTCGCCGAGATCGCCGACATGTGTCCGGTGCACAAGACATTCACCGGACCCAATCACGTCCGCACGAAGCTGGCAAGCGACTAGGCGTCAGCCATCGGCCGGCGCCTGGAGCGACGGCTGCGGCGTCGTTGGCGGATGGGGCGGGTTGTGCCACAGCGCCAGGTACACCCAGACACACGTCGCAAGGAACGCCTGCACGAGCGCCACCCATCCCACGATCTGCTTGAGCTGCGGCTTGCTGTCGAGCGGAGCGCTCGCGCGTCGGGCGCCGACGATCAAGGCCTCGCCCGTTTGCTTGGTCACCCGGACCACGACCGGACCGGCGACCACCAGCACGCGGTCGGCCGCAGCGCGCCACGCGGGCTTGTCGACGGCGGGAGCGCTGGCCGCCGCGGGCGCCGGTGCGGGCTCAGCGGTCGCGGGCTCGGGCGCCGGTGCTGCTGCTGGCTCGGGCTCGGGAGCCTTCGGCTCGGCCGGCTCGGCTTGGATCTGGGGTTCGGGCGAAGGAGCGACCGGTTCAGGGGCGGGTTCGTCGGCTTCGAGCTGGGCATCGGCCAGCGCCGCGAGCTGCTCGTCGAGCTCGCCGATGAGTTCGGCCTCGTCGGTCGGCAGGTTGGGCTTGCGCTCTGGCTCCGAGGGCGACTGGAGCAACTCGGCTTTCGCCCTTGCATCGGCGTCGGGGTCTTCGTCGGGCAATTCGACCGGATCGGCCGACTCGTCCGTCCCCATCTCGCCGACGGGGTCCTCGAACACGCCCGACGCGAGCAGGGAAGCCAGTTCCTCGTCGAGCTCGCGCTCGAGGTCATCGGAGCCGACGGGGGCGCCGTCGACGTCGTTGCTCGGAGGGTTCGGGGGGGCCTGCGCCTCCGGCTCGATCAAGAGGCCGTCGTCGATGACGGGCCCATCGTCCGCCTCTGCTGCGGGCTCTTCTGCGGGCGATTCCTCGGGCAATTCTTCGGTCGGGGCGACATCTGCTTGCTCGGGTTCGGTCGGTGCTGCAGATGCTGGCTCGGGGGTCGACTCTGGAGCAGGCTTTGGCTGCTCAGGCTTCTTGCGTGGAGGCGGCGGGGCGTCGTCTTCCAGCGAAGAACTGGCGCGCGCGACCTCTTCCGAAGATTCCTCGAGCGCATCGAGCAAGGCGTCGAGGCGCTCGCCGATATCCTCGATCTTCGAGATGTCCTCGGCGTGGTGTGCCATGGGCCGCAGCGTTCATCGGCCGAATCTGGCCGCGTCTGAAGATCTCGGACCTACGAAAGCTCCGTCCGAGAACCACTATCCAAACGTAGTACCCATCTGACGAGCCCAGCCATGCACCACCTCATCGTCGATCGACTTGACCCGGGCCAGGCCGAGATGGCCATCGAGGGCGAGCAGGCCCGCCACGCCGTGCGGGTGCGACGGATGGAGCCGGGCGAGCGGCTCATCCTTATGGATGGGGCGGGCGGCACGGCCGAAGCCGTCGTCGAAGGTTCCGATAAGAACGGTCCGAAGACCTCCTGGCGGTTGCTGGTCAGGATCGCCGAGCATCGCCGGCGCCCGCCTCCCGAGCCGGCCGTCCACGTCTTGAGCCCGGCCCCGAAGGGCGATCTCCTCGAGACGATGATCGATCAGCTCAGCCAGGTCGGGGCGGCTGGTTGGCGCCCGCTGGACACCCAGCGGAGCGAGCGAGAGCCTCGGCAAGGCAAGATCGAGCGCCTCGTGCGGATCGCCCACGAGTCGGCGAAGCAGTGCGGGCGGCCGTGGTTCCTGGAGATTGACCAGGGACTGCCCTTCGAGGCGGCCCTGAAGCTGCCGAACGCCGTGATCGCCAGCGCGGAAGGCGAAGCGGCAGGGGATGTCCTAGGCCGGGTGGCGGCGGGTACGCCCGCGAGCGGCATCCACGTGCTCGTCGGCCCAGAGGGTGGTTTTTCGGACGCCGAGCGAAGCATGGCGGATGCAGCGGGGTTGCCCGCTGTGTCGCTCGGGCCGCACGTTCTGCGGATCGGAACGGCTGCGGTGGTCGCGGCGAGCGCCTTCGTTCGGGCGGGCCCGCATTCGTGACCGGGCGGTGACGTTCGTGCGGGAACGTCGGGCCGGGCTGCACGTATCCCTGATGGGCGGCGGACCTGTCAGGCACGTGCAGATTGAACCGATAGCCTGAAGGAGCGATCGCCGTCGCGAATCAGGCCGACCGCCAGGATGGGAGCCCGAGTCATGGCTAGCACGCACGCCGGACACGCCAGCGCGAAGCGGTTGCTCTCCCGCCTGTCGCGCATCCGCCGTCAGGCGAAGGTGCTGCTGGTGTCGCGCCGGCTGGGCTGGGCGCTCGCGGGGGTGCTCGGCGGCCTCGTGCTGGTGGCGCTCCTCGACTACGCGCTCCGGTTGCCGAGCTGGGTGCGCTACGCCGCGCTGTTCGGCGGGATCGCGGTGATGGCGTGGGCGCTCGTCAAGCTCGTATGGCCCGCGCTACGGATGCACCCGAGCCTGACCGACTTGGCGCTGCGGCTGGAAAACGGACGCCCCGAGCTGAAGGGCAGGCTGGCTTCGGCGACGGACCTCGCGCGGTCGGGCTCGCTCGAGCCGCGATACGAACCCCTCATCGACAACCTCTCGCGCGATGCGCTGCCGGACATGATGAAGCGGCCGCCGACGCTGCAAGCCGTGGGCGTGTTCTTGCTGGTCGCGAGCTCCATCGTGGCGTTCTGGGTCACTCGCCCGGGGCCTGCCGCACTCGCCACCCAGCGCGTGCTCGCGCCTTGGACGGGCGTGAAGTGGCCGTCTCGCACGGCGATCGAGCTCGCGGAGCTTCCGGCGTTCCACCCGCTGGGAGACCCCATCGCGATCCGCGGTGAGCTCACGCGAACGGATCGCCCCGTCGGCCGCACGCGCGTCGAGGCGTGGTACACGCTCGACGGCGGCGCACCGCAGAAGCTGATGCTCACCAGCCAGGGTGCGCCCGAGGCCGGTGATGTCCCGGAGGTCTTCGAACGGCTGGTGAACCCGGCGGCCGAGGCGCTCCGCCAGACCCAGCGCGTGACGATGGAGCTGTGGCTGGAGACGCGCGATGATCGCACGGCGACGACGACCGTCGAGCTCGTGCGCCCGCCGAGGGTGGTCCGCGCGAGCGCACTCGTCGAGCCGCCGGCGTATGCGGAGCGTGCCTCGAGTGGGCGCGTGCTGGGCCTGGGCGAGCGACGCGAACGCGTGCCGCTGGCGATGGGCGGCGAGGACACTGCCGTGCTCGGGCCCGTGCTGGCCGGTTCGAGCGTTGAGTTCGACCTTCGATTCAGCACGGCGGCCGCGCCGGAGCTCTCGGTCGACGCCTCCGACGAGACCGGCGAGCTGGTCGCATCGAGCATCGAGCCGATGGACGACGGCTTGGGCGCGATCGTTCGCATCGGTGCGAACGTGCCTGCGTTGCTCTCGATCGAGTTGCGCGACGAACTGGGTATTCCATCGACGCGACCGCTCGTCATCGCGCTCGACGTCCTTGCGGATGCCGACCCGACGGCGGCGGTGCTCGAGCCCGGGCAGGACGAGTCGGTGCTGCCCACGGCGACGCTGCCGATGGTGGGCGAGGGTCGCGACGACTTCGGCCTGGTCTCGGTCGAGCTGCTGGCCCAGCGGGCCACGCCGCCCGCCGGCAGCCAGGGCGCTCCGCCCGAACCGGTAGGCGAGGCCGTGACGCTCGCGACCTGGCGCGACGAGACGGCGCCGCTCGAGGCCCGCGCCGCTGCCGTCGTCGAGCTCTCTGCCTTCGACCTCACGCCGGGCGATGAACTGCTGGTGCACGCGCTGGCCACCGACCTTCGCGGCGGCGACGCCACCGAGTCGGCCACGCGGCGGCTGCGGATCATCGGCGAGACCGAGCTCATCGAGCAATTGCGGGCCGAGATGTCGGCCGTGCGCGAGAGCGCCAAGCGGCTCGACCGCGCACAGCGCGACGTGCTGGACGAGGCCGCGCAGCTCGGCGAAGCAAGGGCGGCGGAAGACGACGCCGATCTGTCGCGCGAGCAGGGCGACCTGACGAGCCAGCTCTCGCGGCAGGCCGAGTCCGTACGAGAGATCGCCGACAGGATGGAACGCAACGCGCTCGACGATGCAGCGCTCGCCGAGTTGCTTCGGATGTCGCAAGAGCACCTGAACGCTGCGGCCGAGCAATCGGACCGGGCGGAGGCAGCGCTCGGCGACTCGAGCGAGTCGCAAGACGCTGAAGAGCGGCAGCGATCGCGCGATGCGGCGCAGCGGGCGCAGGAGCGCGTCCGCGACGAGCTGGGCGGTTTGGTCGGGCTGCTGAGCCGCGATGAAGACGAGTGGCTGGCACGACGGGACCTGGACCGGCTGATCGAGCAGCAGCGCGAGCTGCAAGAACAGACACGCCAGGCCGAGGCCGACAACGCCGGCCGCTCGCTCGACGAGCTCTCGCAGGAGGCGCGCTCGCGGGTCGAGCAGATCGCCCAGCGGCAGGCCGAACTGTCGCGTCGCGCCCAGGACGCGATCGATCAGCTCGCCGAGCGGGCCGAAGCCATCGCCGAGAACGATTCGGCACGCGCCGAGACGCTGCGCGAGGCCGCCCAGCGTGGCCGCGAGGGCGAGGCGCCGCGCGAGATGCAGCAGGCCGCCGAGCAGGCCCAGCAGAACCAGATGTCGTCGGCCCAGCAGAGCCAGCAGCGGGCGCTCGACGCGCTGGAAGAGATGACCGAGCGGCTGGACGAAGCCGGGCAGGACCGCGACGCCGAGCTGCGCCGCGTATTGGCAGAGCTATCGGCGGCCATCGAGGCGTTGATCGCGCGGCAATCGGGCGAGATCTCTCGGCTCGAGGTCGCGCAGGTGTCGAAGACCTTCGACGGGCTCGATGGTGCGATGATCGGCCTCTCGCGCGATACCGCGGCGCTGGCCGAGGACCGCGCGGCGGGCGACGAAGCGCTGGCGGGCATCGCGCGGAAGCTGCTCGACGCCGCCGAGGCGCAGGATGCGGCCATCGTGGCGCTGCGGTCGGTGCCAATCGATGACGCCGAGGCGTTGTTGCAGGAGCGGGCGAGCCTGGAGCGGCTTGAGTCCGCGCTCGAAGAGGCCCGGCTGCTGGACGAGCAGGCGCAGCAGCGCGAGCTGGAGCGGCAGCGCCGCGAGCTGCGTAAGGCGTACGCAGAAGCGCTGGCGGCGCAGGCATCGCTGCGGGATGAGTCGGGCTCGTACGCCGACCAGGCGCTCTCGCGCCGGCAGAAGATTTTGGTACGCCGCCTGGGCGAACGCCAGCGGAAGCTGCTGGCCGAGCTCGAGGACGTCCGCCAGAAGACCGAGGGCCTCGACGAGGCGTCGGCGTTCAAGCTCGCGCACGATCGCATCGAGCGATCGGCGACGCGCGCCGGCGACTTGCTCGAGGCGAGCACCGTTTCGGGCGACACGCTGTATGCGCAGGACACGGTGATCACCGTGCTCCGGGGGCTGATCGAGGCGCTCGACAGCAGCACGCAGCGCGGCGAGCAGGAGTTTGCCCAGGGCAACCAGGGCGGTCAGGGATCCGGGCAGCCGGGCCAGCAGGGCGAAGAAGAGGGCGTCGTGCCGCCGATGGCCGAACTGCTGCTGCTTCGGACCATGCAGGTCGAGGCGGCGCAGATGACGCGGGCGATCGACGACGGCGTGCTCGGGCCCGAGCGCCTGGCCGACGCGGGCGAGCTACAACGCGAGCTGAGCCAAGTGGCGCAGGACCTCGTGCAGCGCCTGAGTGAACAGCAGGAGCAGCCGCAGCGGCCCGAGCCCGCTGGTGAGCGGCCGCAGCCGTTTGGGTTTGCGATGCTCGAAGCGTTGCAGGAAGCGACGCCGGGCGAGCAAGACGATCCAGCAGCGCAAGAGAAGCCCGCCGACGAACCAACGCTCGATGAATTGCTGGGCATCACGAACCCGGCGGGCGTGAGCGAAGCGCCGATCAACGACGATCTCGACCGCGAGCTCGAGGGCGGGCTTGCGGGCGCGTTCCTACGCGCGGTCGACCTGATGGAGCGGGCCTCGACGCGGCTGAACAGCGACGGCGGCACGGGCATCGGCACGCAACGTGTGCAAGAGGAAGCGATCGCCGCACTCGACCAGCTCATCGAGGCGGCACGCAACCAGCAGAACCAGCAGCAGCAACAACAGCAGCAACAGCAACAGGACCAACAGCAGCAACAGCAACAGGCCCCCCAGCAACAGCAGCAGCAAGAGCAGGGGCAGGAACAGCAGCAGCAGCCGACCACCGATCCGCAGGGCGTCCGCAGGCAGGCCCAGCAGGGCGGCGCGTTGGGCGACGAGGCGGCCGTGGGTGCGACGTGGGGCGCGCTCCCGCCGCGGGTGCGCGAGGCCCTGCAGCAGGGCTCGTCGGACGCCTACAGCGCGGTGTATCGTGCGATTACTGAGGCGTACTACCGCAGGCTGGCCGAGGAGGCGAACAACGAATGACGCGAACGGCGATGGCGATGGTTCTCGCGGCGGTTGCAACGGGCCCGGTGGTGGCTCAGGAGGCCGATGCGCCCGTGGGCCAGCCATTGACCGAGATCACGCCGCAGCTCGACCAGACGATCGCCGACGGGCTGGCGTTCCTGGCCGCCCAGCAGAACGCCGATGGCAGCTTTGGCGATGGTGCGTGGGGACGCGGCGTGGCAGTAACGTCGTTGGCGGCGCTCGCGTTCATGGCCGACGGACAGATGCCGGGCCGAGGCCAGTACGGCGAGGTCGTGCGGCGGGCGCTCGACTACGTGCTCGAGCGTTCGGGTGAGAGCGGGCTGCTCGCCGACGACCAGGCGCCCAGCCCGATGTACGGGCACGGGTTCGCCGCGCTGTTCCTGGGCGAGGTCTACGGCATGAGCCAGGGCAGCGAGGCGCTGCAGGAGCGGCTGCACGAGGCGCTCGTGAAGGCCGTCCGGCTCATCGAGCGATCGCAGAACGACGAGGGCGGCTGGCGTTACAACCCCGTGCCCAACGACGCGGACGTGAGCGTGACGATCTGCCAGGTCATGGCGCTGCGGTCGGCGCGCAACGCGGGCATCGAGGTGAGCAGCGAGGTCATCGACAACGCCGTCGAGTACGTCAAGCGGTGCCAGAACGCCGACGGCGGCTTCCGTTATCAGTCGCGGGCGGGCACGAGCGCCTGGCCGCGGTCGGCCGCCGGCGTCGCGACGCTGTACTACGCGGGCGAGTTCGGCGACGAGGCCATCGACCCGGGCGTGCAGTATCTCATCCGCGAGGCGCTTCCGGGCCGGGGGCTGCGGCGAGGGTATTTTTACTACGGGCACTACTACGCCGTCCAGGCCATGTACCTGGCGGGCGGAGAGGCCTGGGAGACGTGGTGGCCCGCGGTCCGCCGCGAGCTGATCGACTTGCAGCAGCCCAACGGGTCGTGGCCCGACCGAACCGTGGGCACGGCTTATGGGACGGCCATGGCCCTGATCGTGCTCCAAATGCCGAAGCGATACCTGCCGATTTACCAGAAGTGACGCCCCCACGCCCGAGCCCGAACTTGATGCACACACGACGCCGCGCGATCACGACGAGTCTTGCCCTGCTCTGGGCGTGGTCGAGCGCGCAGGGGCAGGCCTCGCCCGACCGCGTGATCATCAACGCGGAGCTGGAGCGCACGCTCGTGACCGACGTGCGCTTCGAGCCGGGGCGTCTGGTCTACACGTCCGCCGGCCGCGAGGCGAGCGCCCCGCTCGATGGATCGGTCGTCGCGCTGGTGGAGCCCAGCGGCAGGGCGCCGCGGCCGCGCGATAGCTGGGTGGAGCTAGCCGACGGGCAGCGGTTCGTCGGCATGCCGGTGTTCCTCTCGACGACGCAGGCCGAAGAGTTTGCGCGGGCGAGCGGCGACACGGGGCTCGCCTGGAGCACGCCGCTGCTCGGCAACCTGCGCGTGCCGCTCGAGGCGCTGCGCCGCGTCGTGCTCCGCGAGGAGGCCGAGCCGGCCGAGTACGACGATCTCAACGACGTGCTGGTGCTCTCCAACGGCGACCGGACGCGTGGGCTGCTCGAGCGCGTGTGGCCCGACGTGGTGCTCGACGTCGACGGGCAGTCGCGCTCGTTCGATCTCAGCGAGATCGCGTCCATTACGCTGGCAAACCCAGAAGAAGAGCCGGTCGGCTCACGCGTATGGCTGAGCGACGGCTCGATCGTCGCGGTGGATGCGCTCGAGACCGTGCCCGATGGCGTCAGCATCGACCTGGCCGAGCCGGTGGGCACGCCCGACCAGACGCTTGCCTCTCTGACGATGAACGAGGTGCTGGCGGTGGCCTTCGAGAGCGGCGGCGTCGTGCCGCTGGCAGCGCTGGGCGAGCCGCGGTGGCAGCGGATCTCTTCGTGGACGCTGCCGCCGGAAGTGGGCGACCCCGACCGCGAACTGCTCGGATCGGCCTCGATCGAGCTCATCGGCCCGGTCTCGGCTGCCTGGGACATCCCCACGGACGTACGCCGCGTGGCCATCCGCGCCCGCCTCCGCGACGATTGCCGCGTGTGGGGCGACTGCGACGTCACCGTGCGTGTCGGCGGCCGCGTCGCGTTCACCGAGCGGCTGAACGCTGCCGTGCCGCAGGCGACGTTCACCATTGATCTGCCCCCTGTTGACCCGGCCGGCGGCTCGGTGGGGCCGCTCGAGGTCCGCGTCGACGAGGGCCTGGGCGGCGCGATCCAGGACCGCGTCCTGCTCGACGGCTTCGTGCTCTTGTCAAGCGACGCCGGCTGATTTTCACCGACACGGGCGCGATCATGCGGACTGGCGCGGAAATTGCGCCGTGTTACTGGCAAATCCGCCATCCTGATGTACCTTGGCCGTAAGAGGAGTGGTCGGCGGGTGTGTGTTCTCCGCCGCGTTGGCGCGTTCTGTGAACGCTTGTCGCTGCATGGGCTTGCTCATGCAGGCTCTGGCACGGTGACGCGCATCGGGAGGATGGGTATGGTTGGCCAGTGGACGGTCGGAGTGTGCGGCGTGGTCGCGTTGGCGGCCGCCAGCGCCCAGGGCCAGATCGATCCGGGCGATACCGGTATCCGCACCATTTCGCCCGACGAGACGGCGAGCGTGGCGCTCAAGGCCTTCTCACGGACCGGCGAGGAGATCATCCACGGCAGCGAGCGCTCGCTCCTTATCGATCAGGCGTTCCAGAGCATCGGGCCCCTGCTCGGCGGACCGGATATCGTCGAGGCCAAGTGGACCGAGATCCGAGGCGTCGGCACCAACGTCCTCCAGTTCGAGTTCCGCTCTCGCGACGGCAGCGCGCTGGTGCCGTCGGACTACCTCATTGGCGACGAAGAAGCAGAGTTCATCGGCTGGGAGATCGGTAAGAGCGACCCCATCGAGTTCCTCGACTTCACGGGCGACATCGAGGTGACCGAGTACAAGATCTTCGTCAGCGAGAACGGCGGCATCGACTTCACGGTGTACGACCTGACCAGCTCGTTCCTGAACCCATGGGACGGCACGGACTTTGGCCGAACCATCCCGCTGCGGACGCCCGGCGGACCGGTTGAGTACAACCTGATGATCGTGGAATACGAGTACACCTACACGATTCCCGCGCCCGCGACGATGGCGGCGCTCGGCGGACTCGGCTTGGCCGGCCTGCGGCGTCGCCGCTAGGGGTTCCGCCCGCCAACGCGAACACTATACTGGGCCATGTGCATCCCGAAGCACGTGGTCCTGTTCTTCGTCGTGGCGATCCTGCTCTGCACGAGCGGCGCCGGTGCCCAGCGCGCCGAGCTCGAACTCTCGCAGCAAGGCTGGCAGGCCGCCGACGCCACCGAGCCCATGGACGCCGACGAGGCGTACATCCGCGATGCATGGGCAACGCTGCTGGAGGGTCGGCCGGGGCGTGCGAAGTCGATGCTGACGCGGTGGCTCCGCGAGAACACGGGCACGGGCAACCAATGGATACCGCTGGCGCTACTCGTGCGCGGCGACGCCAAGGTCGCCTTGGACGACGAGTACGACGCGCTCTACGACTATGAGGCCATCGCGCGGAACTATGCCGGCAGCCCGGAATTCGTCAAGGCAGCCGAGCGGACGATGGCGATCGCCATCGACTACATCAACGGCAAGCGACGCAAGTTCCTGGGCATCCGCATTAGCAGCGCCCGCCGCGACGGCGAAGAACTGCTGGTACGGATCGCCGAGCGACTGCCCGGCAGCCAGATCGCCGAGCGGGCGATGCTCGAGCTTGGCGCGCACTACCGGCGGACGGGCGAGTTCGAGCTGGCGCGCGAGGTCTACGGCATCTTCCTCGAGGCGTTCCCGACGTCGAGCTTCTATCGGGCGGCGCTGCTGGCGCGCATCGAGGCGACGTTTGCGCAGTACAACGGGCCGCAGTACGACGGCTCGGGCCTCATCGAGACCGAGGAGCTGCTGGACGTCTACGAGGCGAAGTACCCCGGCGACCTCGAAGTCCAGGCCGAACTGGATTCGCTGCGCGTGCGGATCGATGAAAGCCAGGGCCAGCAGTTGCTGCAGATGGCCCGCGTGTACCTGAAGCGCGACGAGAAGGCGTCGGCCCGGTACGTCCTGCGGCGGCTCTTGAGCGAGCATCCGCGGACGACGGCGGCGCAGGAGGCCATCGATACGCTGCGTTCGCGGGGATGGCTCAGGCCCGGAGAGGGCGCGTGAGGGCGCTCGGCCTCGCAATCGCGGTCGCTTCGCTCGCGCTCGTCGGCTGCTCGAGCGACCCGACGACGGGCTACAGCTTCTCGTCGAGCTACGACGACCGCGTCCAGAGCGTCGCGGTGCAGGTCTTCCAGAACGAGACGTTCCACCCCGGGCTGGAGTCCGACCTGACGACGGCGATCATCCGCCGCGTCCAGCGCGACACGCCCTGGGACGTCACGAGCAGCGGGTCGGCCCAGACCGCGCTGACGGGCACCATCCGCGACGTGCAGATCCGCCGTCTGACGCAGGACACCGGAGGCGGCATCACCCAGCAGGCGGCGGTGCGGCTGACGGTGGACTTCACGTGGCGGAGCAACGTGACCGGACGCGAGCTCGCACGCCGGACGAACCTGGTCGTCGTCGAGTCGTTCTTGCCCGCTGCGGGCGAGCCGCTCGACGTGGGCCTGTCATCGGCCACCGACGAGATGGCGGGGGCCATCCTGGAAGCCATGCGTTCGGTGTGGTAGCACGACCCTGCGATGCCCATGCGGCGTACGAAGGCGAGGAATGCACGCATCGGTTCGGGGGTTGGTCCCCGCAGGCCCCATAAGCGGGCGTTGCGAGTCGCTCGGTCTCTAGGATGACCTCCACGCGGGCCGATGCTCGTGGTATGGAACTCGGAAACCGGTGGCCGCCGAGACGCTGCGAGCGTTGGAGCCGGCCCCTCGCGGAGCACGCATGCGTCGAATTGCGATGAGCCAGGAAGACAGGAATCCCAACCAGCCCCCCAAGGGTCAGGGCGGGGGCCCGGGCGGGAAGCGGCCGGGCCAGCAGCCTTCGGGCCCGACCATGCCCCAGGGCCGCATGATGATCCTCATCGTGGCCTTGGTGCTGCTTGCCGTCATGGTCATGCTGATGTTCCAGACCGGCCGCGGCGAGCGGATCACGCTCGAGCAGTTCTACAGCCTGTACGACGCGGGGCAGATCGACGAAGAGAGCGTCGTCATCTCCGATGGCGCGGTGCGGGCCGTTCGGCTCGACGGGCCCGACAGCGCCGAACGGACGGCGGTCAGGATCGACCTCAACGCCGCAACGCGCGAGACCATCAGCGATCAGATCATCGTCAAGACCGAGGGCAAGGCCCAGACCCAGCCCAGCAGCAACTGGCCGGTCTACCTCATGCTCGGGCTGCCGATCCTGCTGTTCATCTTCCTGATCTTCCTGTTCCTGCGGAGCCTGCGCGGAGCCGCGGGCGGCGCGGGCATGCTGGGCAGCTTCGGCAAGAGCCGCCACCGAGTGTTCAACAAGGAGATGACCGGCGTCACGTTCAAGGACGTCGCGGGCATCGACGAGGCCAAGGACGAGGTCTCGGAGATCATCGAGTTCCTCAAGACGCCCAAGAAGTTCACCAAGCTCGGCGGTCGCATCCCGCGGGGCGTGCTGCTCAACGGGCCTCCGGGCTGCGGCAAGACGCTGCTGGCCAAGGCCATCGCGGGCGAGGCCGACGTGCCGTTCTTCAGCATCTCGGGCTCGGACTTCGTCGAGATGTTCGTGGGCGTGGGCGCCAGCCGCGTGCGCGACCTGTTCAAGCAGGCCAAGGACAACGCGCCGTGCCTGATCTTCCTCGACGAGATCGACGCCGTCGGGCGTCGCCGCGGCGGCGGCTACAGCACCGGCGGGCACGACGAGCGTGAGCAGACGCTCAACGCCATCCTCGTCGAGATGGACGGCTTCAACGCCACCGACGGCGTGATCGTGATCGCCGCGACCAACCGGGCCGACGTGCTCGACCCGGCGCTCGTGCGGCCGGGCCGCTTCGACCGCCAGATCGCCGTCAGCCTGCCCGACCTCAAGGGCCGCCTGCAGATCCTGAGCGTGCACGCCAAGAAGGTGAAGCTGGGGCCCGACGTCGACCTCGAGAAGGTCGCACGCGGCACGCCCATGTTCAGCGGCGCCGACCTGGCGGCCATCGTCAACGAGGCGGCCATCATGGCCACCATGGAGGACAAGGAGTTCGTCGAGCACGAGGACCTGGAAGAGGCGCGCGATAAGGTGAAGTTCGGCCGCGCCGGCAAGAGCCGCGTGCGCGAGAAGGACGAGAACAAGCTGGTGGCATACCACGAGGCCGGGCACGCCGTGCTGCAGGCGCTCTTGCCGCACGGCGACCCGCTGCACAAGGTCACGATCATCCCGCGCGGCGGCATGGGCGGCGCGACGTTCAGCCTGCCCGAGAAGGACCGCATGGGGTACGGGCTCAAGTGGATCAACACCACGCTCAAGGTCATGTGCGGTGGGCGCATCGCCGAGGCGCGTGCGATGGGCGACATGTCCAGCGGGGCGGCCCAGGACATCGCCCAGGCGACGCAGCTCGCGCGCACGATGGTGACCGAGTGGGGCATGAGCGAGAAGCTCGGCTTCCTGCGGTACACCGGCGCTGACTCCCGCGAGGCCTACGTGCCCGACAAGGACTACAGCGACCGCACCGCCGACCTGATCGACCAGGAGGTCCGCCGGATCGTCGACGAGGCGTATGCCGAGGCCAGGCGGCTGCTGGACGAGAACTGGGGCAAGGTGGAGTCGGTGGCCGAGTCGCTGCTCAAGCACGAGACGCTGACGGCCGAGGAGGTCCACCTGCTCATCAGCGGCGGCTCGCTCAACAAGCCGTCGGTCTCGGACCTGCTGCTGGCCGACCGCGACCGCACGCCCAAGCCCAGCCAGGCCCAGCCCGACGACGACGAGGGACCGGAGATCGCGGGCGGGATGTCGCCCAGCCCGGCCTAGGACTGACGGCTTGTTCAGCCCGGGCAACGACCCGGGCTTTTTCATGCGCGCCGGCGGCTGGGCTTACAGCCTCGTCTGCCAAGATGACACCTTTGGGAGATCGGGTGCTGGGGTGACAGCGGCGTGAGCATGCTGGCGGGGGCCTGCCGTCGCAAGGGGCGGCCCCGCGGACAGGCACGCGGCTTGTACCACGCCCGTCGTGAAGCCCTCGGCTGCCAACCCGACCGGTTCGAGCGCGGAGCCGTCCCGCCTGAACCTGCTGCTGAGCGACGCCAGCCGGCCCGACCAGTCGTGGGCCGATCGGCTGCCGCCGCTGCTGGCACCGCTGGGCGTCCGCACGGTGCGGGCCCACAGCGGGCGGGAGGCGTCGGAGGTCATCCGGGCCACGCCCATCCACATGGCGGTGGTCGACCTGGCCCTGCCGCTGGACGATGGGTCGGCCGAGGACGGCGGGCTGCGACTGCTGGAGTTGCTGCAACGCAGCGAGCAGCGGCCGCCGACGATCGTGATCCGCCGGGCCCGGACGGCCCGCGAGGCCAGCCGCGAGTCGATGCGGGCGTTGCTCGCCGACGCGTTCGCGGTGGTCGATCGTCCGAGCCACCACCGAGACGTCGAATTGTTGCTGGAGGTGCTGCGCCGCGTCCTGGCGCGTCACTATCGGGGCCGCTGGCCCGGAACCGGCTGAGGAAACCGAACCACACCCTGCCCGCGGATGCGGGCGTTACTCGCAGAGGAGCGATGCACGATGGCCGCAACGAAGACTCGCAAGAAACTGAACATCCGCCCGCTGCACGACAAGATCATCGTCCGCCGCGACGAGGCCGAGAGCGTCACCGCCTCGGGCATCTTCCTGCCCGAGAGCAGCAAGGACCGGCCCAAGACCGGCGTGATCGAGGCCGTCGGCGACGGTGCGCTCAACACCGAGACGGGCGATCGCGTGCCGCTCGAGCTCAAGAAGGGCGACCGCATCATCTTCACCAGCTACTCCGGGACTGAGGTCAAGCTGGACGGCGACGAGCTGCTGATCATGACCGAGAGCGACGTGCTGGCGGTGCTCGAGGGCTGAGCCGGACCCGCAACCGCGGAAGGAACGGTCCATGACCACCGACGAGCTGCGCGCAGCGCTCAAGGAACTGACCGGCGGGCGTGACGCCACGTTCGCCTTCCACCATACCGGCGAGCAGGGCGCCCTGCTGCTGGTGCCAAACGCGATGCTCGTGCCCGAGGAGGGCGACCACATGGTCAAGGTGACCGACGGCCAGAGCATCGCCATCATCGACGCCGCGAGCGTGGCCTGGGTGCGGATCGGTCCGCCCCAGTTGAACAGTTAGCTGAACCAGTAAGAAACCATTTACCACAGAGGCACAGAGGCGCAGAGAAGAGAGGGGATCGGGTAGGGAGAGAAGAGAAAGAGAGAATCGATCCCTTTCCCATCTCTGTGCCTCTGCGTCTCTGTGGTGAATCTCGAATCACAAGGAACACGAACCATGGCCGCGAAAGACATCGCATACGACAACGACGCACGCGAGCGGATCCTCCGCGGCGTGCAGAAGCTCGCCCAGGCCGTCAAGGTCACGCTGGGCCCCTCGGGCCGCGTGGTGGCCATCCAGAAGTCCTTCGGCGCCCCCACCGTCACCAAGGACGGCGTGACGGTCGCCAAGGAGATCGAGCTGGAGGACCCCTACGAGAACATGGGCGCTCAGATGGTCAAGAGCGTGGCTTCGAAGGCGTCCAAGGACGCCGGCGACGGCACCACCACCGCGACGATCTATGCCGAGGCCATCTATAGCGAGGGCCTCAAGAACATCACCGCCGGCGCCAACGCCAACGAGGTGAAGCGCGGCATCGAGAAGGCCGTCGACGCCATCGTTGCCGAGCTGCACGGCATGTCCAAGAAGGTCTCCAGCAGCAAGGAGATCGCCCAGGTGGGCACGTGCAGCGCCAACCAGGACGCCGAGATCGGCGACATCATCGCCAAGGCGATGGACAAGGTCGGCAAGGACGGCGTCATCACCGTCGAAGAGGGCAAGAGCCTCGAGACCGAGGTCGAGCTCGTCGAGGGCATGCAGTTCGACAAGGGCTACCTGAGCCCCCACTTCGTCACCAACGCCGCCGACATGGAGTGCGTGCTCGAAGACTGCTACGTCCTCATCCACGAGAAGAAGCTCAGCAGCGCCAAGGACCTCGTCCCCATCCTGGGCAAGGTCGCCGAGAGCGGCAAGAGCCTGCTCATCATCGCCGAGGACGTCGACAGCGACGCGCTGGCCATGCTCGTGGTCAACAAGCTGCGTGGTGTTCTCAAGGTCGCCGCCGTCAAGGCCCCGGGCTTCGGCGACCGCCGCAAGGCCATGCTCGAGGACATCGGCATCCTGACCGGCGGCACCGCCGTGATGGAAGAGCTGGCCATCGACATGGAGAAGCTCGAACTGCGCGAGCTGGGTCGGGCCAAGAAGGTCGTGATCGACAAGGACAACACGACCATCATCGAGGGCGCCGGCAAGAGCACCGACATCAAGGGCCGGATCGACATGATCCGCCACCAGGTCGAGGCGGCCAGCAGCGACTACGACCGAGAGAAGCTCGAGGAGCGGCTGGCCAAGCTGGCCGGCGGCGTCGCCCAGATCAACGTCGGGGCGGCCACCGAGGTCGAGATGAAGGAGAAGAAGGCCCGCGTCGAGGACGCCCTGCACGCCTGCCGGGCGGCCGTCGAGGAGGGCATCCTGCCCGGCGGCGGCACCGCGGTGCTCCGCGCCCGCACGAAGCTCGAGTCGCTGCGCAAGAAGGCCGGCGGCGACGAGGGGCTGGGCGTCGACATCGTGTGGCGTGCCCTGAGCGCCCCGATCAAGCAGATCGCCAAGAACTGCGACCTCGAGGGCTCGCTCATCGCCAGCAAGGTCGAGGAAAACAAGGACCCCAGCTTCGGCTTCAACGCCCTGACCCGCGAGTACGGCGACCTGGTGAAGATGGGGGTCATCGTGCCGACCAAGGTCGAGCGCGTGGCCCTGGAGAACGCCGCGAGCGTCGCCGGCCTGCTGCTGACCACCGAGGCCGCGGTGGTGGAGCGGAAGGAGAAGAAGGCGAAGGTGCCGATGGGCGGTGGGGATGATTTTGATTATTGATTCGAAATTAGTCTAAGCTCTGATTCACACCACAGGCACGCGTTTGACGCGTGCCTGTTTGTTGAGGGACGCAGCATGGCCGCACACTATTCTGAGCGTTCTCGCCTCGCCGCTAAAGCGGAGGCCACTCTAATTCGACACGAGACACTGACAATCTTGACCTGTCAAGACACAGACGAGCTTAAAGCCAATGTTCGAGAGGCACACGCACGCGTCCGAACAGCAAGCAAGCTTGAATTACGAGGACTTCTCAAAGAGATTCAGGCCGGCCACCTTAGGGCAACTGCATATTGCGGCTACGTTGGCGGCCCAGAGATGCTCGACTCGATCTCTGACTTTGTGCGGGGCTCCAAAGACGACCGTGTCCCCTCTCTGTCCCTATTTGAACTGACCAAGTTGTTCACCAAGTACGACACTGTTCTAACAAATCTTGATGAGATACCCTTGCACACTTTTGTGCAATTTCATTCTCATGGAATGAAGGACGGGCGAACAACAATCGAACTGTTCCGAGTCGACGCAGCGATTCACGAGAACATGTGCAGCATCTTTAACAGCATCACTGACAACTACGACTTCAAGCCAAGCTACGACATACCCAAGCGTCGAGTTAAGGAACAGCGTGCTCTGACTCAGGCCTGTATTGTTGGGGCACTGCAGTTTGTAGAAGCCTACCTGAACGGCATCGCTTTCGATCATGTGGCCATGAATGGCGACACGTTGGACGAAGCTGAGCTGTCGCAACTCACCGAGTGGAACCCGGATAAGAAACGACGCCGTTCACTCTCCCTGCGAGAGAAGCTGCTGACATATCCGCGCATCGTCGCAGGACTAGATCGTGCACCTATCCAGGAGAACAACTGCAAAGAGTTTAAGTACCTACTGCAGGAAGCTAAATCTGCTCGCGACGCAATCGTTCACGCTTCCCCATCGCCGGACCTACTGGCACTAGGTGAGTCGAAGCTGCCGGCTTTCTTCGCTTCCTCAGTTGAGCATGCAAAGGATGCCGTCGACAGTGCCATCATTGTCGTTCGACGCATACAAAGGTCATTGGGCGAATTCGCTAAGCCAATGCCTTGGCTGTTGGACCGAGACGCACATGGCAGGTTTCCTGAGCAAGTCTTTGAATAGGCTGTGGTTAGCCGCTCTCACGCCACCCCACCCCCCTCAAACACCCTTCATAATCCCACACCCCCACCACGCACGCCGCGGCCAGGCCGAGCAGGGCCAGCACGCCGCTCACGAGCATGGGCGGCACGCCCATCGCCAGGCCGGCGATCGGTCCGGACCGGCCCGCAACGCTCCATCACCGGCCTGCAACATGACCTCTCCGGCCGGCAATGCTCAGTCGCCGGCCTGCAACACGACATCTCCGGCCGGCAATGCTCCGTGGCCGGCCGGCAACACGACATCTCCGGCCCGCAGTCGGAGCGCGCCGGCCCTTCCTTCGCGGGCACTCCCCGATGGAATCTCGCTCAAGCCGCCCTGACGCAGCCGCAAGCCAATTGGCGACCGCACAAAGACAAGGGCCGCTCCCCCAACAAGGAGCGGCCCTGCCGTTCTGGAAATGGAACTGTGGCGCTATGACCGAACGCCGGTGTTGCTGCTATCGGGCGTTCGGCCCGCCCGCTTGAGTCGAACTCAGCTCGCCGAGCCCGCCCGCAGCTCTTCGAGCGTCGTCTCGTCGAGGCCCAGGTACTCATGCATGTGCTGGTCGTAGGCCTCGGCGTCCTTGTCCTGGCTGAGGTCGAGGCGGAGTTCGTTGATGACCTTGGTGCCCTGGCCGATCCAGGCGTCCCAGGTCTCCTTGCTGATGTTGTCGTAGATCCACTGGCCGATGGGGCCCTTGAAGGGCGGGCGCGGGAGCTGGTGGCCGCGCTTGCCGGTGCGCTGGCAGAGGAAGTCGCCCTCTTCGAGCTCGGCGGCGGTCGGCTTCTTTTCCTGCACCTCGGGCACGGGGGCGCCGAGCTTCTCGAGCATGCCCTTCATGGCGGTGGCGGGCATGCGGTCGCCGCGCTCGGTGGCGCTCTTGTAGCCGGTGGTGAGCAATTCCGTCGCGTCGTCGTTCTCGCCGGCCTCGATGAGCTGCTCGCCGGCGAGCTGGTAGGCCTTGCTCATGGCGGGGTTGAGCTCGATGCAGCGCATGTAGCTGGCGGCGGCGTCGGCGTGGCGGCCGGCCTGGGCGTAGGCGTTGGCCAGCGAGAAGTGGGCCATGTCGTTGTCGGGGTCCTCCCGAGACATGTTCTCGAACTGGGCGATGCGGGTCTCGAGGTCCATCGTGTCTCCCGTGGCGGCGTTCCGGCGGGCGGCGTTGCCCGCGCCGCATGATAGAAGCCGGCTGGGTGATGGACGGTCCTGCAACCCGCCGGATGGGCGCACCAAGCAGCGACGGCCGGGCTCTCCCTACTCACCCGACCGCCGCTGGTTATAGTGATGTTCGTAGCTTCCGGGCGGTCACGTCCGAGCGTTCGAGGCCGAGCCGTCGGAGGACAAGGGCGGCGTGTCGCCTGCCGATCGATGGTTGCCGGTGTGCTTGCCGCTCTTGCCGGCCTCCTGCGGGTCTTCTGCCGGCTGGGTGTCCGGATCGGTCCAGCTTCCCGGTTGGGTCCCTTGCTCGAGGTCCGGGTCCTGGCTTCTGGTGTCTTCGCGGTCGGCCATGCTGGTGCTCCGTTTCGATTCGCTTCGCGTTCAAGATACGATGCGAAGCAAGCGCGTAGCCAGGATGATTTCCGGCTGAATCCGGTCTCATAATGACATCTCCCCAGCGTGGCGGCGGAAACCCTGCCTACGGAAGTGACGTGGCGACAGGCTTTTGTGGTATGCTGTGCAGATCGGATCGCCACTCGAAGATCGTGACGTGAGAAGGAGATTGCCCGTGCTGCCCAACCTGCGCTCGGCCCCCGCCGCCATCGCCGCCGCCGCCCTGCTCGCCTGCGCGGGCTCTGCCCAGGCCACCTGGTCCATTCTGCTGGTCGACACGCGGACGGGCGAGATCGCCCTGGGCAGCGCGACGTGCCTGACAGGCTTCGACCTGCGGGCCAACACGCCGGTGATCATCACGGGCGTGGGCGCGGCGACGGCGCAGAGCTTCGTCGATAGCTCGGGCCGCAACCGCGTGCGCATCCGCGACGGGCTTGCGCTGGGCCTGACGCCGGCGGAGATCTTCGACGACCTCTCGACCTTCGACCCCGGGCACCAGACGCGGCAGTACGGCATCGTCGACGTGACCGGAGGCACGGGAACTTTCAGCGGCACCGGGGCCGGGGCGTGGGCGGGCGGCCTGACGGGCGAACTCACTGGCACGAGCGACGGAATCTTCTACGCCGTGCAGGGCAACCTGCTGACGGGGCCCGCGGTCGTCGATGATGCGGTGCAGGCAATCGTCTCGACGCCGGGCGACCTGGCCGAGAAGCTGATGGCGGGCATGGAAGCGGCGCAGGCAGTGGGCGGCGACGCGCGGTGCTCGTGCACGCCGCTGCCGATCCCGTGCGGCACGCCGCCGGCGGGGTTCCTCAAGAGCGCCGACATCGGGTACATGATGATCGCGCGGGCGGGCGACACCGACGCGTGCAACGGGATCTACCGGCTCACGACCTCGACGCGGGACATCGAGATCGCCGACGTCGATGGTGACGGCGCACCCGATGCGGTCGTCGCGGACAGTGCCGGCAATCAACTCTCGACGCTCGCGAATGCCGGGCCCGACGTGCTCGGCACGATGCCCGTGCTCCTGGACCCATCGGCGGACACGCGGTTCGGGCGTGTGTCGAACCTCCTGATGATCGATGTAAGCGGTGACGACCTCCTCGACATCGTTGCCTACGACGAGGTGGCCGATTCCATCGCCGTCGGCGTCGGTGATGGCATGGGTGGGTTCGCCGACCCGGTGCGCACGGGCATCGCAGTCGAACCGGGCGCGTTGCTGGCGATCGACGTTGATGGCGACGGCGGGCCGACCGACCTGTTCGTTGGCGCCGAGAGCGGAGGTCAGGCCCTGCTGCTGCGAAACGACGGAGCGGGCGGCTTCTCGATCGAGTCGTTTGCCTTCGCGGGTGGCCCACGTCAATGGGCCGTCGGGGACCTCAACGGCGACGGCTTCGACGACGTCGGATACGTGACGAGCGGCGGACTCGTCGCAGCGGTGCTCAACGACGGCGCCGGCTCACTCTCGCTCGGGCCCATCGGCGCCGCGACGCTCGATGGCACGCTCCTGGAAGCAGCCGACATGGACGGCGACGGCGACGACGACCTGGTCGGCGTGAATCGCTCGCGGCGTGAGGTCGCCGTCGTGTCACTGAACGGGGGGACGTTTGCGCAGGCGACGGCCGGTCTCCCGCGCTCGCCGAACTGGGCCGCGGTCGGCAGCGTGACGAGCCCGGACGCGACCGAGGTCGTCGTGGGCGTAAGCGACCTGTCGGCGGATCTGCTGACGTTCCGCCTCGACGCCGGCGTGCTCGAGCTGGTCGACAGCACCGGCACGTCGCTCATCCCGCGGAACTTCGTGCTCGCCGACCTCACCGGTGATGGCTTCGACGAGCTCGTCGGCACGACGGGCAGTAACCTGAGCGTCATTGGTAATCAGGGCGGGAACCTCGCCCCCGGCCCGGGCTGCGGCGCGGGCGACTACTTCATGAACTTCAACATCGCCAACGCGAGCCGGAGCGATCCCGATCCGGTGTTCCAGCTCCGCGACCTGTTCGACGATTGGCGCAGCGACCTGGTCGGCCTGGCCGACGCCGTGCAGAGCGAAGCCGAGCTCGACCCGCCGGTGATCGCGGCTGGCGAGATGGCGACGCTGCGCATCGAGCTGCGCGACTGGCGGGGCGATGCCGCCGACATGAGCATGGTGGTGCCGCAGGTGCTCATCGGCGGGCCGCCCACGATCAGCCTCGGCACGCCGGTGTCGCTGGGCGGCGGCGTGTGGGAGGTCGACCTGACGGCATCATCGAGCGGCGCCGCGGGCATGGCCGAGTTGTCGATCACGATCGCCGACGCGGGAACCCGGCCCGTGACGCTGATGCCGCTGCCAACGCTCGAGGTGACCGGCGGCTGCTACGCCGACTTCGACGGCGACGGCGTGCTGACGATCTTCGACTTCCTGGCGTTCCAGAACGCGTTCCAGGACGCCGATCCCATCGCGGACTGCGATGGGTCGGGGTCGCTGGACATCTTTGACTTTCTGTGCTTCCAGAACTCGTTTGACTCAGGCTGTTGACTAAGTCACCAGCACAAGAGCCTTGGGCTGCAGGTGAGACTCACTGTTTCGCCAGGGTTCTCACACCGCCTCCACCACCATCGCCACGCTGTTGCCGCCGCCCAGGCACAGGCCGGCCAGGCCGCGCTTGGCGCCGGTGCGCTTCATCTGGTGAAGCAGGGTGGTCAGCACGCGGGTGCCCGAGGCGCCGATGGGGTGGCCCAGGGCGATGCCGCCGCCGGCGACGTTGAGCTTGTCCTCGGGGATGCCAAGCTCCTTGATGTTGCTGAGCACCTGGGCGGCGAAGGCCTCGTTGAGCTCGAACAGGTCGATGTCATCGACGCTCAGGCCGGCCTTCTTCAGCACGTTCTGCACGCCGGTGATCGGGGCTGCGAAGATGTCCTTGGGCGCGACGCCGCTGGTGGCGTAGGCGATGACCTTGGCCATGGGCTTGATGCCGAGCTCGGTCGCCTTGCTCTCGCTCATGACGATCGTGGCGGCGGCGCCGTCGTTGATCTGGCTCGCGTTGCCAGCGGTCACGGTGCCGGCCTTGTCGAACGCCGGACGAAGCTTCGACAGGCCTTCGGCGGTACTTCCGGGGCGGATACCCTCGTCAGTGCTGCAGCCGCCCTCGGGCCCCGGGACCTTGCGGTTGCCAAGTTGCTCGCCGGTGAGCGCGACCATCTCGTCCTTGAACCAGCCATCGCTGGTCGCCTTCTCGGCGCGCTGGTGGCTCTGGGCGGCGAAGCGGTCCTGCTCCTCGCGGCTGACGCCGAACTTCTGGGCGATGTGGTCGGCGGCATTGCCCATCATCCAGTGCTCGAAGGCGCAGGTCAGGCCGTCGTGGGCCATGACATCGGTGAGCTTAGTGTCGCCGAACTTCACGCCCTGGCGCACGTGCGCGAAGTGGGGCGCGCCGGTCATGTTCTCCATGCCGCCCGCGACGACGACGTCGTTGTCGCCTGCCTTGATCGACTGGGCCGCCATCATGACGGCCTCGAGGCCCGAGCCGCAGACCTTGTTGATGGTCTTGGCGCTCAGCGTGTCGGGCAGGCCGGCCTTCAGGCCCGCCTGGCGCGCGGGGTTCTGGCCCAGCCCGGCCTGCAGCACGCAGCCCATGACGCACTCGTCGACCATGTCGGGCTTGAGCGCGGGGACCTCATCCATGGCGGCCTTGATGGCGTAGGCGCCGAGCTGGGGCGCGGGCGTCCCGGCCAGGCTGCCGAAGAACTTGCCGATGGGGGTGCGCTTGGCGGCGACGATCACGGGCTGGTTGGACTGGTTGGACATGGGCAGTTGGTCTCCTGAATGGGCACGGGGGCCGCTAGGCCGGGGTGTCCGGGTGGGTTTCTTGGTAGCGAACGGGATTCTAGAGGCTGCAGGAGGGGGCGTCTGGCGCACTGCAGGGAAGCGAGGACGCCAGCCGCCGGCGCTCCCCGTGTCACGCCGGCGGCTGGCTTTCTCGGATCTCTGGGGCAGCGTCGTCGGGCGCGGTCGTGGTCCTGCGTTTCACGCGGCGGGCTTCTTGACCTGACGCTTTTCCTCGCGGCTCTTCTTCTTCCACTCGTGGTCGGCCTTCTCGGCCAGCTCGTCGTGGTCGCCCTTCAGCCAGTCGGTGCGGGTGTTAGCGAACAGGCCGTCGTAGAACAGGAACAGGCGGTCGTTCTTCACGATGAAGTTCTTGGGGTTGGGCTCGGTCTTGCCGCCGCTGGCCATGGCCCAGCTGCACCAGGCGCCGTGGGCGGGCTCGTAGCGGCCGGGGGCCTTCTTGAAGAGCTCCAGGTTGGCCTGGCTGGTGAAGCGGTAGGTCACGCCCTTGTGGGTGTGCTCGAAGCGCTTGGAGCCCTTCTTGGCCTTGCCGCCGCCCTCGGGGAAGTAGGCGACCGGGTCGTAGCCGCTGATGGCCAGCTTGGTGCGTTTGGGCAGGTTCCACTCCGAGATGTTCCGGACGGGCTCGGCCTTCTTGGCGGGCTCGTTGGCCTGGGTGGACTGCTGCTGGCCGGCTGCCCACACGGGGGCGTTCATGGCGACGGTGGCGGCGGCCAGGGCGACCAAAACGCTTGCTTGCTTGGCGACGGTGCGTTTCATCACGAGCTCCTCTCGGCGGTTCGGCTCGCGACCTGGCGGGGCATTCCGACGCCCGCCCGGCCGCGTGCGATTTATTTAGTGTTCACTAACACTGAGAGGGCAAAGCGGCCCGGGCGGCGGCCTCTTCCCGAATCCGAGAAAATTGTCCGCTAGACTCGCGGATGAAGACCCTCGCCTGCCTGTTTTTCGCCGTTTCTGCTGCGATCGCCCGCTGCCCCGACTACGTGCTCGACGATGGCTCGGGCGGGTTCACCATCGGTCCGAGCGAGTTCGACGCCGTCGTCACCTGGGGCAACTACTTCCACGCCGACGCGGGCTGCCCCTGGCTCTCGGAGGTCAGCGTGTCCTTCCCCGGCAGCCTGCCGGTGGGCACGCCGCTCACGGTGATCGTGTACGCCGACCCCGACGGCGACGGCGATCCGACCAACGCCACGGTCGTCTCGGCGGCCTCGCACGCGTCGGAGGCGACCTCGACGAGCACCTTCGCCACCTACGCCATCCGCCCGACGGACGTAGGCGAGGGCGGCTTCTTCGTCGCGATCGCCGCGTTCGTGCCGCAGCGGCAAGCCGTGGCTCGGATGGACCAGGACACGCTGGGCCTGAACTCCTGGCTGTTCTACGACGGCGACCTGCTGACCGACCTTGGGGCGGCGCCGTTCATCCTGCGGATGAGCGACAGCCCCTTCAACGGCACCTGGATGGTCCGAACCGCGGGCGAAGCCCAAGGATGCCTCATCGATCTGGACCGCGACGGGGCCGCGACGGCATTCGACTTCCTCGCCTTCCAGAACGCGTTCGGCGCAGGCGACCTACTGGCAGACTTCGACGGTGACCTCACCCTCACGCTCTTCGATTTCCTGGCGTTCCAGTCGGCGTTTGACGGCGGCTGCTGACGTTATGGGACATGAAATGCAGCAACTCTGACGCTGGTAGCGTTTTCTCGACATGAGCCAGCGTGGCCGGCTGCGCTCTGCTGTTGAGCGCGACCAACCATTCGGGTATATTGGAGTTCCCTCGCCCGGCGGGGGACACCCAGAGACGAGAGGGATGCTGCGATGGATGCGAAGAAGCTGAATAACGCGTGCCTCCTGGTGCTCGTCGCCGGACTGTGCCTGCCGACCCTGGCCCAGGACGGACCGGCGAGTCCCGCCGGCCCGGTCGTCGAGCCGCGGCCCGAGACGCCCGATCGGCGGAGCTCGCTGGTGCAGCGCGCGTACGTGACGCGCTTCATGCCCCCGCTGCCGCTCGGCAACCCAAACGCCCCGGGCGTCGATGATCCCGCGACCTTTCCCGACGAGTTCCGCACCATCAACGGCCGCTTCAACAACCTGGTCGTGCCCTGGCTGGGCTCGACGGGCCAGACGTTCGTGCGCAAGGCGCCCGCGGCGTACGGCGATGGCGCCGGCCGCATCCCGGCTCGCTCGGACGGCAGCAGTGCGCGGGCGATCAGCCAGGCCATCGCCGACCAGGGCGGCAATGACATGCCCAGCAACGTGGGCAACTCGAACATGTTTTGGCTGTGGGGCCAGTTCCTCGACCACGACATGGACGAGACGCCCATCGCCGTGCCCATCGAGCGCTTCGACATCGTCGTGCCTGCGGGCGATCCGTGGTTCGATCCGGAGGAGACCGGCTCGCAGACGATCGAGCTCGACCGGTCGGGCTACCAGCTCGGCGCAGGCCCGCGCGAGCAGATCAACGCCATCACCGCGTTCATCGACGCGTCGAACGTCTACGGCTCGGACCAGGAGCGTGCCAACGAGCTGCGCTCGATGGACGGCACGGGCCGCCTGAAGACCAGCGACGGCGATCTGCTGCCGTACAACGTCAACCGCTTCCCCAATGCGCCCACGCACCTGAACCCGACGCTGTTCCTCGCGGGCGACGTGCGCGCCAACGAGCAGGTCTCGCTGACGGCCATCCACACACTGTTCGTCCGCGAGCACAACTACTGGGCCGACCAGATTCGCGCCGCCAACCCGTCGTTCACCGGAGACGAGGTGTACGAGCACGCCCGCGCGATCGTTGGCGGCATCATGCAAGCGATCACGTACAACGAGTTCCTGCCGCTGCTGCTGGGGCCCGATGCGATCCCACCGTACACCGGCTACGACCCGGGCGTCGATCCGGGCATCTCCAACGTGTTCGCGGCGGCGGCGTTCCGCATGGGCCACTCGATGCTGCCCACCTTCCTGCCGCGGATGGACAGCGACGGCACCGAAGCCGACGAGGGCCACCTGTCGCTCGCGCAAGCCTTCTTCCAGCCGACGCACATCAGCCGCTACGGCATCGACAGCGTTCTGCGGGGCATGTCGATGAAGCGGGCCCAGCAGCTCGATGCGCTCATCATCTCCGACGTACGGAACCTCCTGTTCGGCATCCCGGGCGATGGCGGCTTCGATCTCGCATCGCTCAACATCCAGCGTGGCCGCGATCACGGCCTGCCCGACTTCAACTCGGTTCGCGAGGCATTCGGATTGCCGCGCGTGTCGGACTTCATCGGCGTGACGAGCAACGCGGAGATGCGAGACAAGCTCGCGTCGGTCTACGCCGACTGCGACCAGATCGATCCGTGGGTGGGCTTCCTTGTCGAAGACACCGTGCCGGGCGCGATGGTGGGCGAGACGCTGCGGGCAGCGCTGTCCGACCAGTTCATCCGCCTGCGCGACGGCGACCGCTTCTGGTACGAGGCGTACCTGCCGGCGGACCTCGTCGACACGGTAAACCAGCAGACGCTCTCGACGATCATCCGGCGGCACACGAGCATCGGCGACGAGATCCTCGACGATGCGTTCATCGCGCCAGCGGGCTGCCCGGCAGACCTCGACGACGACGGTACGCTGACGATCTTCGACTTCCTGGCGTTCCAGACGCTGTTCGCAGCGGGCGACCTCAAGGCCGACTTCAACGACGACGGCGTGCTGGACATCTTCGACTTCCTGCTGTTCCAGAACGCCTTCGACGCCGGCTGCGACTGATCGGCAGAAGCGATCAGCCGCCCTGGTTGCTCGGGCCTGCGGACTCGCCGACGCCCAGGTCGAGGGCGCGATCCAGCAGTTCCTGCTCGGCCCTGCGGTACCGCGAGAAGCTGGACATGAGTTGCTCGTGCAGTTGCTCGATCGCCTGCTGGCGGCCGGGCAAGTCGACCGGCCCGCGCTCGTCGGTGCTCAGCGAAATCAGGCTCTCGCTCGCGGCCCGGAGGTCGCTGGCGGCCTGCGCGAACGATCGGGTTGCGTCGTAGATGAGCTCGCCCTCCAGCTCGCGCGTCGTCGGACGCTGCAAGAGCCGCCACGGGCTGCGCCGAACCTCGAGCATGGTGAGCTTGGCCTGATCGGTGGCCAGACGCAGGTTGGCCATGCTGCGGCGGATGCCGGGCGTTTCGGACTCCAGGAGCGCCGCGGCATCGGCAGCGAGGGCAACGCCTTCTTCGCTGGCGGCACGAGCATTCTCGACCGTCTCGAGCGCGGTGGGCAGCAACTCTTCGTTGGTCCGCTCGGTGATCTCGGCGAGGTCGGCGATGACGCGATCGATGTTCGGGCGGTTGTCATCGATGGTTGCGCGCACGCTCTGGATGACCTCGCCAAGCTCGACCGTTCGCTCGTCGAGCCGGGTTGCCAGCGCGGTCCAGACGTCGACGCTCTCGCGAACGTCGATCAGCGCGCCCTCGACCTGATCGCCGATGCCGGGCAGTCGCTCGCGCAGGTCCCCGGTAATCGATCGCGCGTCCTGCAGCGCGAGATTCAGCTCGTCAATGGCTGTCCCGACCTCGGGTTCGACGTCGGTCAGGATGCGGCTGACTCGCTCGCTGGCTGCGGCGAGCGAAGCGATCGATCGACGGATGTTCTCCATGTCGTCGTCGTTCAGGCCCGTCTGGGCGAGCAGGCCGGGCGAGGGCTTGCCCAGCACGAGTCCGCCCTCGGCGAGCTGCGTGCCCGCGCCAACGCTGATGAAGTTGACCACCGTGCCCGTGCCAAGCAGGGGGACTTCGAGGCGCACCACGGCGTCTTCGTGGAGGACCAGATCGTCGTTGACGTCGATCTGGACGTCCAGTGCGTCGACGGCTCCCGCTTCGTCGGCGAGTGAGATGTCGGCCACGCTGCCGACCTTCATCCCGCCGACGCGGACTTCGGCCCCCGGCGCGAGCAGGCCGGCGTTGTGCGAGAGCTCGAAGCGAACGACGTAGGACCTGGTCGGCGTCAGGGCCGACAGAAAGTCGCTCAGGATCGCCGTGACGAGCACGGCCAAGGCGACCGCCGCGATGAAGAAGGCACCCACGATCGCGTTTCGTCCACGAGCCGGCGGCATGTCGGGGGCGCTCCCTTCGGGCGTGCCAAACGCGGGTTTGGCTGCTCAGGCCTGCAAGATCCGCCGAAGCCGCTGCAACACGCTCTCGTCTTCGGTCCTGGGAACCATACGCGAGGGCTCCACGCTGCGCATGCCCGGAACGCCGGGACGCACGCCCAGGATGTCCTGCTCCCAGTCGCTGCCGCTCTGCCGCTCGCTCAGCGGCCCCTCGGCCGAGCCACGCAGGAACTGGTGGATAATCTGCTCGTCTTCGCTAAGCGAATCGACCTCGGCATCGGGTACGTCCCGCACGCGCTCGAACCAGGACTTGGACTCGACGGCCAGCATGCGGCCCTTGTCGAGCATGGCCATGCGGTCGGCGATGGTGAAGGCCGAGTCCATCTCGTGGGTCACCACCACGCAGGCGATGCCCAGCTTCTTGGTCAGGTCGAGCAGCAAGCGGTCGATCTGGGCGCTCGTGATCGGATCGAGCCCGGCGCTGGGCTCGTCGCAAAAGAGGAGCTGGGGGTCGAGGGCCATCGCTCGCGCGAGCCCGGCCCGCTTCTTCATGCCCCCGGAGATCTGCGCCGGGAACAGGTCGGCCGCCTCGCGGAGCTGGACCTGCTCGAGCTTGATCTTGACCTGGATGTCGATGATCTCCTGGCTGAGGCGTGTATGCTCCTGCAATGGAAGAGCCACGTTCTCGGCCACGGTCATGCTGTTGAAGAGCGCGCCGCTCTGGAACAGGATGCCAAACTTCAGACGCACCTGGTTGAGCTTCTCTTCGGTGAGCCCGCAGATATCGTGCTCGAACATCGAGATGCTGCCCGCGTCGCTCTTGAGCGAGCCGATCATGAGTCGCAGCAGCGTGCTCTTGCCCGAGCCCGAGCCCCCCATGATGACCATGGTCTCGCCGGGCAAGACGTCGAGATCGATGCCCCGAAGGATCTCGCGGCCGTCGAAGCTCTTGCGCAGGCCTCGGACGCGTAGCACCGGGCCATCGTTCTTGCCCGGCGGCATGGCTCAGCCCTCGCCCGAACTGCTGTCATCGCCGCCCGAGTCAGGGTCGGTCGGCTCGGGATCAACCAGATCAGGGTCGGCCGGTGTCGGCGCACTCGGTACCACCGGCATGGTCGAGCCCGCGGGCGGCAAGAGCCAGACGAGCGAGCCGTCCGGGGCCTCGAACGCGATGTTGTGGACGACGTTCGAGCCCGCGGCACCCTGGTTCGGGATGATGACCATGAACAGGACGGTCCCCTGATCGAACGGCAGCGCGAGCGGCGCTGCGGCGTACGACGCGGGCGAGTACACCTGGCCGGCGTCAGCCTGAGCGGTCTCGATGCTCGGGCCGACCTCGATCGCCAGTTGGATGAGGTCCCACATGCCTTCGGGCCGGGCTTGCATCGCACCGAACTCTGCCGACAGCGCGTTGCCCCAGGCGTCCATCGATGCATCGTCGAGCAGCTGCGCCTGCGAACTGACCATGTAGCTCTGCGCCTCTTGGAGGTCGCGCGCCTCGACGGCCTCGACCAGCCTGCCCAGCCCGCTCCATTCGCGGCCGGCCGCGGCCGCACCGAAGATGATCGCGATGTTGATGGCGCCGGCGACCAGACCGATGACGATCGCGGCGATGGCCAGGCCGCCGCCCTTCTTGCGACCGCCCGACGACGAGATGAGTACGAGCGCGAGCACGCCCAGCAGCAGGCCGAACGGACCGACGCCCGGGATGCAGCAGGCGATCAGGCCGACCAGCGAGATCACGAAGGCGAAGACGGCCAGGATGCTGGTCTTCGGCTCGAGGTACTCGGGGCCGCCGGCAAATTCCTGGGGCTGGGCGTAGGGATTGTCGCTCATGCCGCAGGGTAGCCCGCCCAGAAGCCTGTCAACGCCAGGGCAACCGACACGCGGCCGCGGCTAGACCGTCGCCGTCACCACCTGGTGGGCCTCGACGATGGCGTCGGCGGCGAAGCGGACCTCGTCCTCGGTAGTGAACCGCGAGAGGCTGATCCGCAGGGAGCCGGCGGCCTTCTTCTTGTCGAGCCCCATCGCGCACAGCACCGGGCTTGGCTCGAGCGAGCCGCTGCTGCACGCCGAGCCGGCCGAGACGCACACGCCCATCTCGGCGAGGGTCAGCAGCATGATCTCGGCATCGGCCCCGGGGATGGCCAGGTTGGTCGTGTTCCACAGCCGCTCGGCGGGGTCGCGCGGGCCGTTCACGCAGGCGCCCTCGATGCGCTCGATCACGCCTCGCTCCAATTCGTCCCGCATGGCCGCGACGCGGGCGCGGTTGCCCGGGTCGGCCAGCCAGGCCTGAGCGCCCTTGGCGGCCTCGCCCAGCCCGACGATGCCCGGCACGTTCTCGGTGCCCCCGCGCCGGCCGAGCTCTTGCGAGCCGTGCGACTGGCGGCAGATCTTGAAGCCCCGGCGGACCCAGAGCGCGCCGATGCCCTTGGGTCCGTGGAACTTGTGGGCGCTAAAGGTCAGCAGGTCGAACGGATACGCGCGGACGTCGGTCTCCATCCGGCCGACCCACTGCGTGCCATCGACGTGCACCGCGGCGCCCGCGTCCTTGGCCATCTTCGCCAGCTCGGCGATGGGCTGGATGGCGCCGGTCTCGTTGTTGGCCCACTGCACGCTGAGCACCGCGACCGAGTCGTCGATCATTGACCGCGACGCCTCGAGGTCGATCGCACCGCCCGGCCCGATCGGCAGCCAGCGGACCTCGGCCTTGCCGCAGGCGTGCAGGCTCTTGGCCAGCTCGCGGACGGCCGGGTGCTCGACGCCGCTGGTAACCAGCACGCGACGGCCGCAGGTCTTCTCGGCTTCCTCGAGCGCACCGCGGATGGCGAGCTGGCAGCTCTCGGTGCCGCCCGAGCAGAAGACGACCTCGCGTTGACCCGCCCCGATCAGTTCGGCCACCGATCGCCGGGCCTGCTCGATCCGCGCCCGCGCCGACTGACCCGGACGGTGCACGCTGGACGGATTCGCCCAGCAGTTTTCAAGGCACTCGCACACCGCCGAGACGACCTCGGGCAGCGGTCGCGTGGTCGCGTTGTTGTCCAGGTAGGCGTTCACCGAACGGGCAGGCCTCCGAGCGGGCGTGCGGGATCAGACGCGACGGCCTCAGCGGTCGTCGTCGCCCTCTTCGTCATCATCCTCGTCGTCTTCGTCATCATCCTCGTCGTCTTCGTCTTCGTACTCGTCGTCGTCTTCCTCGTCCTCGTACTCGTCATCCTCGTACTCGTCGTCCTCGTAATCGGATTCTTCCTGGGCCTTCTGCCGCTCCTCGAGCAGCTCCTTGAGCTGGTCGGGGTTCAGCACGCGGACGAGGCCGTCCTTCAGCCGGCGCTGGGCGAAGTTGATGATGAGGCCCAGCTCGAGCTCGAGGGCCCGCAGCTTGGCGCGCGTCTGCAGGCGCTCGCCCGTGCCGACGTCGCCCGGCCGCGCAACCAGGTCGACGATGAAGCGGTCCTCGACGAACAGCGACGCGGTGACCTGGCCTACGAGCTGGTCCTGGTACTTCACGTCGATGGTCCGGTCGGCCACGTGCTCGATGCCGGCTTCCTTCATCTCGATCTGCAGCGCCTTGTTGTACATCTCGATGGGCAGGCCCGGGCCCAGGGCCTTGTGCACCTCGATGGCGCAGCCGATGACGCGGCGGCTGATGTCGGTCAGCTCTGGGTCGAGGGCGCTCAGCGGGATGCCCTGGCGGTCGTGCCCGCCGTGGCCCCGGCCGTGGCCGCGACCGCCGCCATGCCGGCCCCGTCCACCGCCGTGGCCTCGGCCCCGTCCGCCGCGACCTCGGCCCCCACCGCCGCGACCCCCGCCGCCCCGGTACTCGCCTCGCTCGTCGTAGTCTCGCCTGTCGTTGCTCATCTGAAGTGCTCCAAAGTGTGGGATCAAAGAGGGGAAATCGGTGAATGAGGTACGGCCCTCGCGGCGGGCTCGTTCCGTGCGACGCAAGGGCCGCCACGCGGGTCTTGATGGTGGAATCGGTTCGCCGGCCGGGTTGGAAGACCAACGAATGGATCGGGCTCTGGTAGGAAGCCGAAGGGGGCGGGCCAACCCGTACCGCCACCGCCGAATCCCTCAAGGATACCACGAACCGGCGTCCGGCGACACGCAATCTTGCAAGCGGGCCGCGAACTCGGTCAGAACGCCGGCGTCCGGCCGCCGTCGACGGCCAGCACCGTGCCCGTGACGTAGCTCGCCGCGGGCGTGCAGTAGAACGCCACCGCGGCGGCCACCTCTTCGGGCTCGCCCAGGCGGCCCATCGGGATCGACGCGATCGCCTCGTCCCTCACGGCCCTCGCGTCGCTGCCCTGGCGGCTGGCCTTGGCGTCGAACAGGCTGCTCAGCCGGGCCGTGTCGGTGAAGCCCGGCAGAACGCTGTTGACCGTCACCCCGTCCTTGGCGACCTCGCCCGCCAGCGTCTTGGCCCAGGCCGCGACGGCCGCGCGGACGGTGTTGCTGACGCCCAGCCCAGGGATCGGGCACTTCACGCTCGTGCTGATGACGTTGACGATCCGGCCGAAGCGCTTCTCCCGCATCCCCGGCAAGACCAAGTTGGCCAGGTTTTGGTTGTTCACCAGGTGGGCCGTCATGCCCTTGAGGAACGCCTCGCCATCGGCCTCGGTGATCGGCCCGCCGGGCGGCCCGCCGGTGTTGTTGACGAGCACGTCGAAGCCGCCGGCGCGGTCCATGGCCCCGCTGGCCTCGTCGAGCACCATCACGGGATCTTGGAAGTCGGCGATGGCGATGTCGTGCTCGACTCCGTCAACGACCGGCAGCGCCGCCATGGCCTCGCCCAGCCGCTGCGGATCGCGGGCAAAGAGCGTCACGCGGCAGCCAAGAGCAGCGAGCGCGACAGCGGAAGCCAGCCCGATGCCCTGGCTGGCGCCGCAGACCAGAGCGGTTCGTCCGTGGAGGTTGGTGTCCATGGGCGACCATAGGGGAGGGGTGCGGTTGGTTGGTGGCCCGGGCAGCAAGGCGTTGCGTGGCCCGTCGTGGCCACTTCGCGACGAAGACGCAAACACGGCACCGATCGCACCATCTTCGGGTACATTGACGGGATCGTCCCGCCGAGCGAGTGACGTCCACAGGAGAGAACGGATGAACTGCCCAACGCCCGCCATCCTCGCGATCACCGTCGCCTCGGCCTGCACGGCTCCGACGCTGGCCCAGGCCATTTTGATCGAGGCCGACCTGCCCGGCGGGCTTCCGATGCCCGGCGACCGGACGACCATCACGATGAGCGCCGGCTTCAACCCGCTCGACTACGCGATGGCCGCCATCGGCACCGACCTGGTGATCAACCAGGTCCAGGGCCGGCTCGAAGACCCCCGCCTGATCGCGCCCATGAACGGGCCGGGCACGAGCGCGGGTGCGGTCTCGGGCACCGGCGTCGACGGCATCATCGCCGGCCAGCTCAACTTCCCGCTCGCGGGCATCTACGCCGACCCGACCAACCCGATCGCGTTCTGGGCGGTCGACTGGATCTACGAGCCGGGCGGCCCCGGGCCGGGCTCGGACGTGCTGCTGCACGTGGTGACCGAGACCACGCGGTTCGACGTGTACACCGACCGCCTGCTGGCCACCAGCGAGTTCCGCGTCGACGAACTCGAGGAAGGCGAGCTGCTGATCGTCGTGCCCGCGCCGAGCAGTGCGGTGGCTCTCGTCGGCGGCCTGGCGCTCGCCTCGCGCCGCCGTCGCTAGCCCGCCGCGACCGGCTCTCTCGACCCCTCGGGCAGCAGCCGCTTGCACAAGACGTCGACGAGCGTCCGTCCCTGGCGGTACTGCTCGGGCGGCCGCCAGTAGATCTCGTGCAGCGGCCGCTGCGTGTCGGCGTCGCGGCGCTTGGCGCCGCCGCTGCTGGGCGTCAGGCTCGTGAGCGAGCCGGCGACGCCCTCGAGCTTGTCGAGCACGGGCCTCGGGTCGGCGGCGAAGAGGATCACGTCGGCCCCGCGCACGGCGGCGCTGCTGACGCCCGCGCTCGCGAGCGCGACGCGCAGCTCGGCCAGGCTCAGCAGTCGCTCGACCTGACCGGGCGGCTTGCCGTAGGCCTCGGCCAGGTCCTCGCGCACGGCCGAGACCTGCCCGATGCTGCTGGCCAGCGCCATGCGCCGGTAGGCGGCCATGCGGCGCACGTCGCCTGGGACGTAGCTCTCGGGGATGTAGCCCTTCAAGCCGACGTCGAGGGCGATGCGGCTGTGCGTGACGCTCCGCTGCCCGGTCATCTCCTGCACGGCTTGCTCGAGCAGCCGGCAGTACATGTCGTAGCCCACCACCGCGATGTGGCCGGACTGCTCCGAGCCGAGCAGGTTGCCCGCGCCGCGGATCTCGAGGTCGCGCATGGCGATCTTGAAGCCCGCGCCGAGCATGGCGTACTGCTCGACGGCCGCCAGCCGCTTCTTGGCGACGGCGCTCAGGATGCCGTCCTCGGGCAAGAGCAGGTAGCAGTACGCGCGTCGACTACTCCGACCAACGCGTCCGCGGAGCTGATGCAGGTCTGCCAGCCCGAAGTTGTCGGCGTCGGCGATGATCATGGTGTTGGCGCTGGGCTGGTCGATGCCGCTCTCGATGATGGTCGTGCTGACCAGGATGTCCGCCTCGCGGCGCACGAACTTCAGCATGACCTCTTCGAGCTGGCCGCCGGGCATCTGGCCGTGCCCCACCACGATGTCGGCCTCGGGCGCGAGCCCCTGGACTTCCGCTGCTCTTGACTTGATGTCCTTCACGCGGTTGTGGACGAAGAAGACCTGGCCCTCACGCGCCAGCTCGCGCGCGATCGCCTGCTCGATGCGCGCCCGATCAAACGGCATCACCTCCGTCACCACGCTCTGCCGCTCGGCCGGCGGCGTCGTCAGGCTCGAGATGTCGCGCAGCCCGAGCATCGCCATGTGCAGCGTCCGCGGGATGGGCGTGGCGCTCAGCGTCAGCACGTCGGCCTCGGTCCGCAGCCGCAGCAGTTGCTCCTTGTGCTCGACGCCGAAGCGCTGCTCCTCGTCGATGACGACCAGGCCGAGGTCGCTGAAGCGCACGTCCTTGCTCAGGAGCCGGTGCGTGCCGATGATGACGTCGACCTCGCCCTTGCGCAGGGCCTTGAGCGTCTCGTTGCTCTCCTTGGTCGTCTTGTATCGCGAGATGCTCTCGACCCTGAACGGATACGCCGCGAAGCGCTCTCGGAACGTCCGCTCGTGCTGCTCGGCCAGCACCGTCGTGGGTACGAGCACGGCCACCTGTTTGCCGAACTCGACGGCCTTGAACGCCGCGCGG